>DUZS01000021.1 GCA_013349405.1 Desulfuromonadales bacterium
CCCCCCGACAGACTACTATCAGCTTCTGCATTTACCGACTATCCAGAATATCTCCGCACGAATACCATCACCACAGATACAACATTAGTAAAAAAAAATATTATTGCTTTAACTATATTACGCAAATGTTAATCTCAATGAGATGAGTAGCCGGTTAAGCAAAACAATGAATGGAGGATGCTATGGAAACAACACCATCTCCTGCAACAATCCTGATTGTTGACGATGTGCCACTAAACATCAGTCTGCTCAACGCAGCACTGCTGAACGAGTACCGCATCAAAGTAGCGACAGGCGGCAAACAGGCAATCGATATCTGCCTCTCCATGCCGATTGATCTCATCCTGCTGGACGTGATGATGCCGGAAATGGATGGCTTTGAAACCTGCCAACGACTCAAGCAACATCCACAGACCAGTGAGATTCCGGTCATCTTTGTCACGGCTTGCGGTAAGGAACACGACGAATCAATGGGTTTCAGCTGCGGCGCTGTCGATTACATTAACAAGCCGATTAGTACCTCTATCGTGCGGGCACGGGTTAAAACGCACCTTGTTCTCTACCATCAAAACCGCTCCCTTGAAAAAATTGTCAAGGACCGCACTGCCGAAATCCGGCAGATCAACGAATCACTGGAGCAGCAGGTGGCTGCGAGAATTGAGGAACTGCAACGGACCACAACTGTGGCCGAGGCAGCAAATAGTGTCAAGAGTCGTTTTCTGGCCAACATGAAACGTGAACTGCGGACTCCGCTCAATTCGATTATCGGATTTACCGAGGTTGTTCTGGCACGAAATACCATGATAATTTTTGTAACAATTAAATCAAAATCCGTTGATATTTTTTGCCAGACAGCTTCAGACGAAGGTGAAATAGCCTGTTGTTTTGATACGGTGTATCCAAGAGGAGAACTGTTTGGGATCACATACGATAGTTACGTTGCACATGGAAATGGAATAATGGAGATCAACAATCCTTGAAAGGTTGACAAAAAGCGGGCTTAACCGGGCCACCAGGGCGTTAAAAAAGGAGCATCTGCCATGTTAACTCAGAAAATATTCGAATTAGAGGTCTTCAGACGCCGTAATCTTTTGACGTTCCTCGCCATTATCATGCTGGTCGGCGTTGTCGGCTACGGCTACTTCAGCTATCACAAGCAGCTTACAATGGAAGAAGAGAAAAAAGAATTAACTGTCATAGCGAACCAGAAAGCGGACCAGGTTATTCAGTGGCGCAAAGAGCGACTCGGCGATGCCCAGTCGATAAGTTCCAACCTGGCTCTGGCTGCGCGTCTTAAAGATTATCTCGCTGGCCGGGGTCCGGAGTCAGTGCCCGAGGAACTCAAAGTCTGGATGGAATCCCTGCGCAAGGATTTCGACTACCGCAGCGCCGTCCTCTTCCGCGCGAATGGAACGCAGATAGTGTCATCTATTGTTGCCGGTGATAAAATGGATATGAACCATTATCCACAACTGGTTCAGGAGACAGTTCGGAAAAATGTGCCGTACTTTTCTGATTTTCATCGGGATGATGCCAACGGTGCGATACATCTGAACCTGGTGGCTCCTATCGTGCAGCGCTCAGGAAACAAATTGCACACTATTGCCGTTCTCGTGCTGGGTATCGATGCCCGGCAATTTCTCTATCCATTGATAAATAACTGGCCGATAGTGAGCAGCACCGCCGAAACCGTTCTGGTTCAACGAAGCGGAGAAGAGGTCCAGGAGGTTCTTTTTCTGAACAATGTGCGTCATCAGGCAGACACGGCACTAAAGATGCGTAGACCGCTCTCGGACAGAAATTCGCCGGAAGCGCGGGCGGCACTTGGACAGGAAGGTGTTTTTGAAGGGACTGATTACCGGGGAGCCGCAGTATTGGCGGTCACCAGAACCATTCCGGGTTCTCCCTGGGCCATCGCCGCCAAAATAGATCTGACGGAGGTATATGGTCCGATCACCACAAGGGCCTGGCTGGTTGTTCTCTTCGGCCTCATGCTGACACTTGCGGCAAGCCTGATCATGCATCTTTTGCGGCGGAAAGAATTAGAACAGCAAAAAAATATGCAATTGGAAGAACAGACGCTTGCCCTGGAGTCGATGGTCAAGGATCGAACAGCGACGCTGGAAATGGAGCGTGACAACCACGAGAGGATTCTGGCGTCCATGGATAATGGTGTGTACATCGTGAATCAGCAATTGAAGATTGTATATGCCAACCCGGCTCTGTTGGAGGAGTTCGGGCCTGTTATGGATCGCTCCTGTCACGAGTACCTGCACGGAACACCGGGAAGCTGCGATTGGTGCAATAACGAGGAGGTCTTTTCCGGACAGACTGTCCATCGGGAGTGGACGTCGGCAATAACCGGCAAAACCTATAGCACCTCTGATACCCCGTACAAAAAAACCGATGGCGAAATCTGTAAACTGGCGATTCTTCACGACGTAACCGCTCAGAAAATTGCCGAAAAAACTATCAAAGATCACAATAAGGAGCTTGAGCAGCGGGTAATCGAGAGAACCAGAGCCCTTGAAGATACAAACTACGAGCTTACGGTCTTAAACTCCGAACTTGAAATGAGACGGAGCGAACTGGGAGGGGCGCTGGCAGTCGCAGAACAGGCGACTCGAGCCAAATCAGAATTTCTGTCCAATATGAGCCATGAGATCCGCACACCGCTCAACGCTATCATCGGTTTCTCCTCCCTGACGTTGAAGACCCAACTGCCGCCCCGTCAGCAGGATTATATCGGAAAAATACACACAGCCGGTGAGCTGCTGCTCAATATTATTAACGACATCCTCGACTTTTCCAAGATTGAAGCGGGCCAGTTGAAGATGGAACAGATTCCATTCCGGCTGGATTTCGTGGTTGCCAATGCATCCAGCATGGTGCAGGAAAAGGTTTTTGCCAAAGGTTTGAACCTTCAGGTCAAAACAACGCCTAAGGCCGCTGCATGTCTCATTGGAGACCCGCACCGGCTTGTCCAGATTATCGTCAATCTGTTGAGCAATGCCGTAAAATTCACCGAGCGTGGAGAGGTAACGCTTGAAACCACGATAATGGCAGAGAAAAACGGTCGGATGCTGCTCCAATTCTGCATACGCGATACCGGCATTGGCATTTCAGCCGAGCAGATCAACAAACTGTTTCAACCCTTTACCCAGGCTGACGGGAGCACGACCCGCAAGTTTGGCGGCACCGGTCTGGGGCTGTCAATTTCCCGGCAACTGGCTGAACTTATGGAGGGTAAAATCTGGTGTGAAAGCATACCCGGAGAGGGGAGCAGCTTTAATTTCACGGCCTGGTTCGGTATCGGCCAGGCAAGCGAAGTGGGTCAGTATAGTGCAGTCGGTACCGATAACGGGGTGTATAAGGAGAAAACCTTCGATTTCTCCGGATCGCGAGTTTTGCTGGTGGAAGACAACGAAATCAACCAGAAACTGGCGATCGAACTTTTGAAAGATACCGGAGCCGTGGTGGATGTGGCTGACAACGGCGAAATAGCCGTAACGATGATTACCGGCGGCAGCAGAGCGTATGACCTGGTGCTGATGGATATTCAAATGCCGGTTATGGATGGCTATGAGGCGACGAGACTCATCAGAACAGACAGCCGCTTTGCCGGTCTGCCGATTATAGCCATGACCGCTCATGCCATGGAGGATGAACGGCAGAAGATCCTGGATGCCGGCATCGACGCTCATATCAGTAAACCGATTAATGCCAGAACTATGATGAAGGCGATGAATTTTTTCCTTCGCGAGCAGGAGTCGAGCGAGCATCTCAATGAAAGGTTTGAAGGCAACAGCGGGGAGACCGCTATTCCGTATATTGCCGGGCTTGATACCGCAACTGCTCTGGACGGACTTGACGGAAAAAGTGAATTGTACCTCTGGGTACTGCGCATGTTTGTCAAAAACGAGCCGAACGTTGTAGCGGAGATAGAGGAAGCTTTACGAGTGGAAGATACCAAACAGGCATTTCTTCTTGTGCATACGATTAAAGGTGCTGCAGGCACCATAGGCGCAGTTGAGTTGAAAGCGCTCGCTTATGCGCTTGAAAATGAAATCGACCAGAACAGTAGCTCTGAAAACATCAGGAAAGCTCTTGATCCTTTTGCCTCCGAGCTGAAACGGCTGGCAGCGGATATAGCGAAGCATTTACCAACCCCTCTCACATACAACGATACCATGCCCGGGGCGGTAGATATGGCCGCTGTAAAGCCCATTTTTAACAGACTGCTCGAATATATCGACAGCATGGACGGTAAGGCGGAACTGTACCTGGACGATTTCCATGAAGAACTGGCGGGGCTTCCGATAGTTGATATTGAAAAGATTAAGGCATGTCTGAGTGAATTCGAATTTACAACAGCTCGTGAGGCACTGGTGGCGCTTTCAGCCAGGAATGGCATTACTCTCACTGATGATGGCACGGAGGAATACCATTTATGAAAACAACAATTACACCGGCGACCATCCTTATTGTTGATGATACGCCACAAAACATCAGTCTGCTTAATGCTGCTCTAAAGGATGATTACACCATAAAAGTAGCAACCAGAGGTGCCCAGGCCATCGATATATGCCGCTCCATGCCGATTGACATCGTTCTGCTGGATGTAATGATGCCTGAGATGGATGGCTTTGAAACCTGCCGCCGACTCAAGGAAAATCCGAAGACACGCTCTATTTCGGTAATTTTTGTCACTGCAAAAGTTGAAACTGAAGACGAATCGCTGGGGTTCGAGTTAGGAGCAGTTGATTATATCACCAAACCGATTCGGTCGGTCATCGTGCGCTCCCGCGTTAAAACACAACTGGCCCTGTACGACCAGAATCACGCCCTGGAACTGCTGGTGCAGGAACGCACCCGGGAACTGAATGAATCGCGCCTTGAAATCATGCACCGGCTCGGCAGTGCGGGTGAATACCGGGATAACGAAACCGGTTTTCATGTCGCCAGAGTCTGTCACTATTCCCGTATTATCGGCCTGGCAACGGGTCTCCCGGAGAGTGAAGCGGAACTGCTTTTTAATGCGGCTGCTCTGCATGACACCGGCAAAATCGGCATACCTGACAGCATTCTTTTCAAGCCGGGCGCGTTGGATGAAAAGGAGTGGAAGATCATAAAAACTCACTGCGAAATCGGCCATAAAATAATTGGCACTCATCAGCACAGCATTCTGAAATCAGCGGCGTCAATCGCACTGACGCATCACGAACGCTGGGACGGCAGCGGTTATCCACGAGGTACCAAAAAGAATGCTATTCCGCTTTTTGGAAGGATCGTAGGTGTCGCCGATGTGTTTGATGCCCTTACCAGCGTGCGCCCATACAAGAGAGCCTGGTCGGTGACTGAGACGGTTGATGAAATTGTCCGATGCAGTGGACAGCATTTTGATCCGCAGGTTGTCGATGCCTTATTGCTGAAGATCCCTGAAATGACAGCGATTCAGCAGCAATATGCAGATGTGGCTTGAAACTGACAGTGCCTCAATTTTACTGAATCCCCGCCATCAACCGCACAACCGCCAACTCTTTCGCCTTCACTTCAACAACGATCGGCAGAACCCATCGCATCCGCCTGCTCGCCAAACTTGATCTCAACAGCAATGTTGCGCTGGCCAACTATTTTTCTCTGAACAGTCTCGCTTAGAAAACATCAGTTGGAGTCAACCAGTCCTCGAGAGGATGTGTTTTATCATACTATGCCAGGTATCAGAGCCGTTGAGATTGCAGTTTCAGGGGGCTAATGATATTCTTGAAAATCAGGAAGCGGCAGAAACAGCAGATTGACCTTCAATAACAACGTGCTGTGCGGGGTTAATTGATACACAGATCATTTTAACATTTTGATCTAAATACAGGAAGATAACCCGGAATTATCACACAAAAAAAGGAGACAATTTATGAGCAACAGAGACGAGTATGTCCAAAAGATGCAGGCAAAACTGGAAGAGTGGAACGCCGATATCGACTCGCTTACGGCCAAGGCCAGCGAAGTATCGGAAGATGTCAGGAGTGAATACAACGAGCAGATTGCGTCACTGAAGACAAAGGAGGCAGCTGCGCGGCAGAAGATCGAGGAACTTCAGCAGGCCGGGGAAAGCGCCTGGGAAGACCTGAAAGCTGGCATCGAGCTAGCCAGGACTGCCATCGGTGAAGCTGTTGATTCGGCCAGAGCCCGCTTCAGGCAATAACGTCAGGCACTAAGAAGGGAGCCGGCAATGAAATCAATCATCTCAGAAATGGAGACAACGTGATGAAAAAACGTAATTACACGTCATTCTGTATGGCGGCAGTTCTGACCTGGGTGGTTGCAGGCTGCACCGGAAAAGAGCAACCTGCCGTCAGCACGCCGCAACCGGGCAAAATTCCTGCAACAACCTCCGGGACAGCGAGTACGGCTGCACCAACCGGCTATTCACTGTTTCATCGGGCCTGTCACACGTGCCATGGCAATGAGGGCAACGGATTTGGAAGCAGGAAAGGGCCGTCCTTGAAACGACCAGACTACAAATATGGCCGAACCCGTGAGGCGGTGATGGAGAGCATCCGCAATGGGCGTCCCAAAGGTATGCCGGCCGTCGGGCATTTATATTCACAGGAAGATCTGGAAGCCCTTACCTCGTACGTACTCTCCTTAATATAATAGCTAATGGGGCTGCATTGAGAACATTTACAACAACCTCATAGAATGGTTAGTCGGGTGTGCCTACGAAAAATAACCCGATCGGGTGGCTGCTGCTTGCTGCCGGCGCCCTGGCCGTTGGACTTAAAAAGCCGACTGATGCTGCGGTTGTCTTCGGTGCGGTGGGCATCAACGCCATCATCGGCTTCATCCAGGAATATCGGGCCGGAAAAGCTATTGAGGCACTTGCCGCCATGATTCCTGAAGCGGCAACGGCCATAAGGAACGGCCAGTCCATCGCAGTGTCGGCAGAGGGATTAGTGCCGGGTGACGTGGTAACATTGCAGAAAGGTGGACTTGATGGATGACAATTTCGCTTCCATTACCGCAGCGGTGGAAGAGGGACGCCGGGTCTACGACAACCTCATAAAGTCCCTGGCCTTCGTGCACCCCATTGAACAGGAGGAGTTTTTACCATGAAGGATCTCGAACGCTTCATAACCGGCTTCCGAAGCTTTCAGAAAGATTATTTCGGCCCGGAGGGGGCGCAATTCGAACCCCTCAAGCAGGGGCAAAGCCCCAAGACCATGATCATCGGCTGTTCAGACTCGCGGGTTGACCCGGCTATTCTGACCAACTGCGCACCGGGAGATATCTTCACCGTCCGCAACGTAGCCAACCTGGTTCCGCCCTGCGAAGAAAACGGCGGCAGGCATGGTGTCAGCGCGGCCCTTGAGTTTGCCGTCTGTCACCTGGGAGTTGAGCATATCATCGTACTTGGTCACTCCCAGTGCGGCGGCATCAACGCCCTGATGGCCGGCAGTTGCGGCGGCAAGGGAGATGGCTTCATCTCCAGCTGGATGTCTATCGCCGCACCGGCCCGGGAGAAGGTGCTGGCGGAATTGCCGGGCAAAGATTCCAAGCTGCAGCAAAGGGCTGCGGAACAGGCGGCCATCCTGCTCTCCCTGGAGAATCTCCGCTCCTTCCCCTGGATCGATCAGCGGGTAAAAGCCGGCGTCCTGTCGCTCCATGGCTGGTATTTTGACCTGAATGCCGGGGAACTGTCCGAATACCGGCAGGGCTCCGGTCTGTTCCAGAAGATTAACTAATCAAATCACTAAAGCGATTGACCGGGACGGAAATGTGAACCGGGGGTGAAGGATTAACGCAGCGCCAATAAGGGGGCGAGTGCATGAGCGACGATATCAAATTGATGCAGGAAAAAATAGCTTTAGACCTTCAGTTTCTGCTGGAGTGTTTTCGTGAGGTGTTGTTTGAGCTGGGGGAGAAAGAGGTCGCATCGATCATCCCCTGGCGTCACGATTCCCGCTCTTTCAATGAACGGGTTCCTGCCGAGCGGGCGTGTCAGCTCTATTCAATAGCATTTCAACTTCTCGGAATGGTTGAGGAGAACGCAGCGGTTCAGGTGCGCCGCATGGTGGAGAGCGAAAACGGTCTGTCATCCGAGCGGGGTTTGTGGGGCAATACCTTGTTGAAGCTGAAAGCCGATGGTTACACGGAAAACGAAATTTCGGCGAGCCTTGGAGCTGTTCATGTTGAACCGGTACTGACGGCTCACCCTACCGAGGCAAAACGGGCGTCGGTTATTGCCAAGCATCGTGCGCTCTACCTTCTGCTGGTAAAGCGGGAGAACCCCATACTGACACCGGTGGAACAGCACCAGATACGCGAGGAGATCAAGGAATTGCTGGAACTCCTCTGGCGCACCGGCAATATATATCTTGAAAAACCTGAAGTGCGGTCTGAACGAAGGAATGTAATCCATTACCTGAAGAACGTATTCCCGGAAACGCTGCCGATCCTTGACAACAGACTTCTGGCTGCCTGGCGTGATGCGGGGTTTTCGGCCGACAGTTTTACACAGCACCGGCTTCCCCGACTGAGCTTCGGCACCTGGGTCGGCGGTGACCGGGACGGGCACCCGCTGGTCACGGCAGAACTGACGCATGAGTCTCTTCAGGATCTGCGGCTTAATGCTCTCTCGGTTATTCGCCGCCGTCTGGTGGATCTGGCCGCCAAGCTCAGTCTCTCCGATTATCTTCAACCGGTTCCGGAAATGCTCAGGAAATGGATACATGACCGGGCGGCACACCTCGGACCCACCGGAGCTGAAGCCGTTGCCCGTAATCAGATAGAGCCGTGGCGTCAGGCACTCAACCTCATTATAACCTGTCTGCCATTGACCGTCGTTCGAGACCATGTGACGACTCTGGACGACACCTCGGGGTACTATAAAATACCGTCTGCATTGTCAGAGGATCTCGCCATGCTTGACGGTTCACTCCGGGAAGTAGGTGCTGTGCGCCTCGCTGATATGGAACTGTTCAATCTCAGGCGCCTGGTCGATTCGATCGGCTTCCACCTAGCCGTATTGGACATTCGTCAGAACAGCGCTTTTCATGATCGCGCCGTTACGCAGCTGCTTGCCGCTGCGGGTATTGAGGATGCTGACTTCTCCGGGTGGTCGGAAGAAAAACGCATCACGTTTCTTACCGGAGAACTAGCCTCGCCGCGTCCGTTTCTGCTTCCCGGATTTCGAGCCGGTGCAGAAGCTGATGCCGTTCTTTACTGCTATCGGGTGCTGGCAGATCACATCAGCATGTATGGTGGTGATGGCATTGGATCACTGATCGTCAGCATGACCAGGAGCTGTTCCGACCTGTTGACTGTTTACCTGCTGGCGCGAGAGGTTGGACTGCTCATGTATGAGGAGACAGGATGTCGATCACTGCTGCGGGTTGTGCCGCTGTTTGAAACAATCGATGACCTGCAGGGTGCGCCACAGATTCTGCAACAGTTTTTGTCACACCCGATAACCAGAAATACACTTGGAACGGCAGAAGGAAAAAGGCCATTCCAACAGGTGATGGTCGGCTACAGCGACAGTTGCAAAGATGGCGGCATCATAGCCAGCCACGGGGCTCTTTACAAAGCACAGCTCGATCTCACCGAAGTCGGTGACCGCTTTGATACTGATCTCTGCTTTTTTCATGGGCGTGGAGGATCAATCGGACGAGGAGCCGGTCCGACGTTCCGGTTTCTCGAAGCGTTGCCGCACGGGTCGCTGCGTGGGTCATTCCGCATGACAGAGCAGGGCGAAACAATCTCCCAGAAATATTCAAACCTGCTGACCGCCACCTATAATCTGGAATTACAGCTGGCTGGCGTTCTTGGCATGACGACCAGAGCTTCCCGCCCGAACGCATCAGCACCGGAACTGGCAACGATTATGGCGTTTCTTGTTGATGCCAGTCGGTTGAAATACGAAGAACTGATTAGCTCTGATGGCTTTATGGAGTTCTTTTCTCAAGCGACACCGATTGATGTCATGGAACAGTTGAGGATCGGCTCAAGGCCCTCACGGCGCACCGGACGCAGAACACTGGCTGATTTGCGGGCTATTCCCTGGGTCTTCAGCTGGAACCAGTCACGCTACCTGCTGCCGAGCTGGTATGGCGCCGGTACCGCTCTGGCACGGCTCAATGAAACTCAACCTCAGTTCTTTGAACTTCTCTGCGCGGATATTACCCGCTTTCCGCTCCTGCGTTATCTCTTCATGAATATTGAACTGGCGACACTTCAGGCGGACCGGGAGATAATGCGCCTCTATGCAGATCTTGTGGATAGTTGCGAACTTCGTACACATTTTTCCGTCATGATCGACAAGGAATTCGAGTTGACGGTGAATTTTATTGACCGTCTGTTCAGCGAGTCGCTTGCTGTTCGGCGCCCCATGCAGCTGGCTGCAATGCATCTGCGTAAAGCACCGCTTGAAGCCCTGCATCGCCAACAGATCAACCTGCTGCGGGAGTGGAGAAAGGTGCAGGGTGATGATGCAGGATGTCCCGGTTCTGATACACTGCTGGGTGAGCTGTTTCTGTCGGTCAACGCCATAGCTGGAGGTGTCAGGAATACCGGGTGATGCAACTAAGAGGTGAAAGAAAAGTGTAACGATGATCTGCGTTATGAGGCCGTTGGAGAATTTCTCCCGCAGCGCTCAGCAACAGGTTTGTTTTTTCGATGCAGCACACTTCCATGTAACTGAAATTCAACACAACAAGTTATGGATAAGAATAAGGGAATAGGTGTAAAAATGAGAGAATCACAGAATCACCTTTTGAGCAGATACTTCTTGTACTGTCTGATTATAGTTCTATTGTTGCTTTCGACCAATGAACCCATTCTCGCAGTGACCTGTTCACCAACCCCGTGGGATGAAATCGGCCCGTTTTATCGCCCGAATGCTCCGGAACGTACCAGCATAGGAAAGGGTTATATTCTGAGCGGAACGGTTCGTTCAGCGGGTGATTGCCGTCCGCTGCACAATGTCCGGATTGAAATCTGGCAGGTGGGGCCTGACGGTACCTATGATGATGCCCACCGCGCGACGCTCTTTTCAGATCGATCCGGTCGCTATCGCTTGCAGACCAGCGCACCGCCACCCTATGGACCACGACCGTCTCACATCCACATACTGGTCGATGCGAAGGGGTTCGAAGGTCTGATAACCCAGCACTATCCGAAAAAAGGAAAAAAGGGAGCGACGTTTGACCTCGTGTTAGAACCGGAGAAGCAGGGTGAGGGTAAGGCGAGGGACGCGCTCGGACGCTGAAGATTGATAGTTACATCAATTACCGGGGAGGTAAAGCATGTTGCCGTTCATAAAAAGCTTTGAGAAAATAATTATCCGGGTTCTCGTGATACTGATGGCATTCGTTCTACTTCTCAGCACAGTCGAGCTTGCCTGGGTAATCATCAAGGACATCATAACGCCACCTGTTTTAATATTGGAAATTGACGAGTTGCTGGAAATTTTCGGTCTCTTTATGCTTGTGCTGATCGGTATTGAGCTTTTGGAAACCATCGCCAAGACCTATATGGCTGAATCAGTTGATCATGCGCAGATAGTTATGGCCGTTGCAATTATTGCCATTGCACGAAAAGTTATCATTCTTGATGTAAAAGATTTGTCAGGCTTGGCCCTGGTGGGAATTGCCGCCATCATTCTAGCCCTCTCCATCGGGTACTATCTGATCAAGAAAAAAGATGCTGCGTTGCAAGAGAGTCCGCACGATGCATTGTGATGGCGAGTTGGCCACATAACTGTCTGCGCAGTGTAAAATCACATCAATGGGAGAATGAAAACCATGGAAGTCATCAAAATAACTCTGGATGGCGGGAGAAAAGTCACCGCCCATCTGAATGACGGCAGGCAGGTAACAACCGATCAACCGGTTGCCGAAGGGGGAACCAATGCGGCGCCAACCCCGTTCGACATTTTTCTCGCATCGCTGGCAACGTGTGCCGGCGTATATGTGACCGATTTCTGTAACCACCGCAACATACCGACTGATACGATTACGCTGACCCAATCGGCCGATTTCACCGTGGATGACAAAGGGAAGCATGTATTAGCTGCGGTATCATTAACAATACATCTCCCGAACGACTTCCCGGAAAAGTACCGTGAGGCTGTTGTACGGGTAGCAGAACTCTGTGCGGTCAAAAGAGCAATTGTGCATCCGCCACAGTTTTCAGTTCAGCTGGGTTAAAGCTGATTATTGAATCGGCAAACAGGACGTGTCACAACCGGTATAAAAGTATCTTGACCATTATTTATAAGTGGATTACGTTGTCACTCAAAGGAGTTTCGTCATGAATGAATTAAATCCTCTCTACTCACGCAGCACAACAGACATTATCGTGAAACAGAACGACCTCATCCGTAAGGTCTATGCCTGGATGGGCGCCGGTTTGGCAATCACAGCGTTTATGGCGCTGGTAACTCTTTCCTCTCCTGCCATCCTGAACGCCGTGCTTGGCAACAGACTCATCTTTTACGGATTGATTATCGGTGAACTGGCCCTGGTCTTCACCCTGTCAGGGGCCATCAACAGGCTGAGTGCGGCAACGGCGACGCTCATTTTTATCGCCTATGCTGCGCTTAACGGCGTTACCCTGTCCGAGGTGTTTCTTGCCTACACGGCCAACTCGATTACTTCGACCTTTGTCATCACCGCCGGCATGTTCGGCGCAATGAGCCTCTACGGCTCCATGACCAGGCGCGACCTGACCTCATGGGGCAGTTTCCTGTTCATGGGCCTGATCGGCATTATCATCGCCTCAGTCGTTAACATCTTTGTCGGCAGCAGTGCCGTATCATGGGTTGTCTCCGGAATAGGAGTGATTGTCTTCACCGGTCTGACCGCTTACGATACCTGGAAAATCAAGGAAATGGCCGCTCAAGGGATTGAGGGGAGAAAACCTGCCATCATTGGTGCTCTGACCCTCTATCTTGACTTTATCAACCTGTTCCTGATGCTGCTCAGGTTCACCGGTAACCGGCGCTGAGATATGTGCACCGGGATCTTCCGGAGTCCTCTTATGCATGATCAACCTCTGATACTCAGCGCGTAAAAGGCGCTGTGATGGATGATAAACCCGGTAAAATGGTTGTAGATGGCGATTCGCTTAACGTTCAATTGCAGTAAAAGTCACTCATTGGCATCTGAGGTCATCATGAATTTCAAAACCAAACAGCTGCTCCTGTTGTTTGTCGTGGCAATTGTCGCGCTGGTGTCTCTTACCGGCATCGGCTTCTACCGGATGCACCTGCTTTCAACCGCATCGTTGGCCAGCCAGAAGAAGAGTCTTCTGGACGACTATGATGCTTTGATAAAGAGTCAGGTGGAGACTGCCATCAGCATATTGGCGTCGATTGAGGTACGAACCGTAACAGGTGAGCTCTCTGTTGATGACGCAAAAAAACTGGGGGCCGGTCTGGTGCGGAATCTCCGCTTTCAGAAGGATGGCTACTTCTGGATCGATACGGTTGACGGTACTAATATCGTACTGCTTGGCAAGCCGTCGGAAGGGAAAAACAGAATTGATCTGCAGGACAAGAATGGCAAATATTTTATCAGGGAGATTATCACTCAGGGGAGGAAAAACGGCGGCGGGTATACAGACTATTGGTTTCCCAAGGCGGGGAGCGATATACCTCTTAGTAAACGGAGCTATTCTCTCGAATTTAAACCGTGGCACTGGATTGTAGGAACCGGCAATTATATTGATGACATCGACAAAGTTATCAGTGAGCGCCATAAGGCCAGCCACCGGGAGTTTGTTGCCAACATCGGCTTTTTTGCCGGCTCAACGGCCATAATTGTACTTATTTTTATCGGCACCGGATTCCTGACGTATCTGCTGATGAGAAACAAAAACCGGGAGATTGAGAGCGCGGATAAAAAAATTGCTGATCTCGTAGACCGTTTCTCACTTGCAGCAGATGCGGCCAGAATCGGAGTTTGGGACTGGTCTGTTGTGGAAAACAGACTCGTCTGGGACAAGTGGATGTTTGCTCTGTACGGGGTGGAAGAGAAAGATCCGTCAAAAGCGTACGCGGTCTGGAAGAGGGGTGTTCACCCGGACGACAGGGAGCGGGGCAATGTAGCTATAGCTCAGGCGCTGCATGGTGAAAAGGATTTCGAGGGCGAGTTTCGGGTTGTCTGGCCGGGCGGTGAGATCCGTCACCTCAGGGTATCCGCGCTGGTGTTGCGTGATGCTGACGGCAGGCCACTCCGGATGATCGGTGTAAATTATGATGTTTCCGAGCTCAAGCAGGCACAAGAAGCCATACAGAGACAGGAGAAGTTTCTAAGGGCAACCATCGATGGCCTGAGCGTTCATACGTGTGTGGTCAATAAAGATGGTATAATTGTCGTTACCAATCGTGCCTGGAATAGTTTTGCCGAGGAAAACGGCGCCAGAGAGGGAACATACGGAGAAGGCGCCAGTTATCTCGGGGCATGCTGCGCACCGCATGAAGATGGCGGGGCGGATATTGAGGAGTTTGCCACCGCCATCAAAGGTGTCATTAATGGCAGTCTGACTGATTTCGTCAAGGAATATCCCTGCCATTCTCCCGTTGCACAACGCTGGTTCATCTGCAGAATTAATCCCTTCACTGTTTCCGGTTCCACCTATGCCGTTATTTCGCATGAAAACATCACTGAACGCAAACTGGCGGAAATAGAGCAGCAACGACTTTACGAAGAGTTGCACAGTATCCTCAAAC
This sequence comes from Desulfuromonadales bacterium, assembly GCA_013349405.1. Lineage (GTDB taxonomy): Bacteria > Desulfobacterota > Desulfuromonadia > Geobacterales > Pseudopelobacteraceae > JACRCG01. The sequence goes on from DUZS01000021.1 coordinate 14,732, forward strand.
ATACGGACCAGGGAATATATGGCATCGATGAGAGTGGGCGATTCACCTTCATCAATCGAGCCGGCCTGCAGATTCTGGGATATCAGGACACGGAACTGGTCGGCAAAGATTCTCACCGCACGATTCACCACAGCTATGGCGACGGTTCACCGTATCCTGCCCTTGAGTGCCCGATATACCGGGCTAACGCTGCCAGAACAAGCAGTCGATCCGACAACGAACTGCTCTGGCGTAAAGACGGCAGCTCTTTTGCGGCAGAATTATCGTCATACCCGGTTATTGAACACGAGATTTTCCATGGTGGTGTCGTCACCTTCTCTGACGTTACCGAGCGCAGGCTGGCTGAGGAGACGCGGCGCAAGCTGACCCGCGCCATCGAGCAGTGTCCGGTTAGCATCGTTATTACTGACACAAATGGTGTCATTGAATTTGTCAATCCCCGCTTTACTGAACTGACCGGCTATACGTCCGAAGAAGCCATCGGGCAGAACCAGCGCGTACTGAAATCGGGCGAAACACCACCTGAAGTATTTGCAAGCTTATGGACAACCATTGCGGCGGGGAAAACATGGGAAGGAGATTTTGTCAATAAGAGTAAAGACGGCACGTTATTCTGGGAACATGCCGTGATCTCTCCGCTGCTTGATGAATCAGGAGGCATCACCCATTATCTCGCGGTCAAGGAAGACATTACGGAAAAGAGAAAAATCCAGGCGGAGCTCATCTCCGCCAGAGACAAGGCCGAAGCCGCCACCCTGGCCAAGAGTCAGTTCCTGGCAACCATGAGTCACGAAATTCGTACGCCGATGAACGGCGTCATCGGCATGAGCAACCTGCTGCTGGAAACTGACCTGAGCGAAGAGCAGCGCCAGTATGCCGAAATTGTGAACAAAAGCGGTGAGAACCTGCTCGGATTAATCAACGACATCCTCGATTTTTCCAAGATTGAAGCGGGCAAGCTGGATATGGAAATAATTGATTTCGATATCAGGACAACAATGGAAGATACCGCTGAAATGCTGGCCATGCGGGCATCACAAGCCGGCCTTGAGCTGATCTGCCATATTGATCCCGCTGTCCCGGAATATCTGAAAGGAGATCCGGGGCGACTCCGCCAGATCATCACCAATCTGGCCGGCAACTCCATCAAATTTACCAGTCAGGGCGAAATAGGTATCAGCGCAGCAGTCGCATCGGAAGACAACGGTTTTGTGGTTATCCGCTTTGAAATTACAGACACCGGCATCGGTATCCCGGAGAACAGACGTGCGGCGCTCTTTACTCCGTTCACCCAGGTTGACGGCTCAACCACCCGCAAATACGGTGGCACCGGCTTGGGGCTGGCGATCTGCAAACAGTTGACGGAGCTGATGGGGGGCGAGATCGGCATAGAGAGCGAGGAGGGGAAAGGCTCCACCTTCTGGTTCACTGCCCGCTTTGAAAAGCAGAGCGAGGTTTCAATAGTCCCGGAGGTTTTGGCGGATATAACCGGTACAAAAATTCTGGTAGTTGATGACAACGCCGCCAACCGGATGCTGCTGACTACCCTGCTGAATCATTGGGGTTGCCGCCATGATTCAGCGGTCGATGGCGATTCCGCTGTGGCGCTGTTACGAAGCGCTGTTGAGGCGAACGATCCCTTCAGAGTGGCCCTGCTCGATCAGGAGATGCCCGGAATGGACGGCAGCGAACTTGGTCGTCGGATCAAGGCAGACCCACACTTGGCGCCAACCCAGATGATTATGGTAACTTCCCTGGCTCAGCGTGGTGAAGCCGCCGCGCTGCAACAGATCGGTTTTGCCGGCTATCTGCCGAAACCGGTACGACAGAAGCAACTCCACGAGTGCATTGCGCTTGTGCTGGGCAGGGGAGGCAAGACTTTGAAAGGTCTCGTCACGCAGCACTCCGCCGCTGAATTAGCGGTGCGCGATGGCACGCCTCTCCGGGATACGCGTATTCTGCTGGCAGAGGATAACATCATCAACCAGAAGGTTGCACAAAGCATCCTCGGCAAATTGGGTTATAAAGCCGATGTCGTGGCCAATGGATATGAGGCTGTCCGGGCACTGGAGATGATCGATTACGACATAGTCCTGATGGACTGCCAGATGCCGGAGATGGACGGGTATGAGGCAACCGCGATGATCCGTGATGCGGCGTCAAAAGTATTAAACCACAAGGTGCCGATCATAGCGATGACCGCCAACGCCATGAAGGGTGAACGGGATTTGTGCATTGAGGCGGGGATGGATGATTATCTGCCAAAACCGGTGAAGAAGGATGAACTGGCGGCGATGCTGGGCAAATGGGGGTGAAATGCGGGGCTCAATTGCGCTCAGCCGGCATAACGAGAGGAACCGACATGGAATCAATAGGGGAGGGATGATACCGGCACTATTTCCGATGGCCGTGTCTATGACGTTCGCCATGAAAGCCCGACGGTTAAGATAAAAAGCGTCCTGGTCCGGCGGCCTCTTCCTGGATGCCCCGGAAGCCTTTCGGTACGACATTTTTCTCTTTGCCTTCCTCTGCTGACGCTTTTGAATCCCGCCTTCCTGAAGCGGCGTGACATCTGAAATCCAATAATTGTTTTTCCCTTCTACCGCTTTTTGTAATGCGGAAAAACTATCAACTATTGAAAGTGCCTGAAGAGACTCTTTTTTCAACACGACAAGAACCACGCTCTGCTTCTCTTGCCCGTCTCGTAACAACAGCCCGTCAATTTTTTCTCTTTTACCCACTGTTTACCTTCAGCTTCAGTTGACACCGGTAAAAGAGTAAAGAACTGACCCGCTGATGTGATAGTTTTCACAATAGCGGGGGCATACCGTTCTGTTTGAATAAATCGAAGCATTGCGCTATCGGCACCCACAAACCTCCTCTGGCACGTTAGTTGAAAATCACTCCTTTGCAGACCATCAGCAGTGATGTATTTGGTTGACAGGGAGTAATTATGAATAAACAGAACAGAAAGATGCGGAAAGATTGTCCTGGATTTCAAACGCGTTAATGGAAGTGAATAATACCAGCTATGGGTGTGTACTCGATAATATATCCAACGAAGGTGCGTTGATCCGCTTTAGCGAGACAGATGCACCTGAAATACAACTTGGTGCCGTTGGTAAGCTCAAAGTTATACTTCTGAACGATATGGAATATCCATGCAAAGTCGTTCGAGTTAATTATCCCCGGGTTGGACTGAGTTTCTTGTGAAAAAGATTTCGATATTCAGTTTGGTTTTATTCGATTCCAACAACAAGTTACGGACGCTCGTTTTTTCACTCGATAGTTTTGGTTGCAATTTTTTGTCTACAAACAATATTCAGTGTTGACACAGTTAGTCAATTAATATAGTTTCTCCCCATTGCCCTGCATCGTCTGTGTTGGGGAGCCAGTTTTAACAAGTCTGATTACGCTGAAACGGGTAATCAGACTTGTTTTTTATCTAAGTAAATGCGGGAATAACTCAGTGGTAGAGTGCAACCTTCCCAAGGTTGAGGTCGCGAGTTCGAATCTCGTTTCCCGCTCCAAAATTACGCTTTAAATTCAGGATGTTATCTGGATGTTGTCCCGACTGCCCCCGAAACTGACCCCATGAGTCAGTAGCGGGGACAGTTTTTTTTCGGGTTTAATCAGAAAATCAACGCCAAAATAGCGGATAATATCATCCACATCATCTTCCAAATCTTCCACGTAATCCCCGTAAACCTGATACACCATCTGCTTGCTTGAATGCCCCATCAGACTCACCAGCTTCATTGGATTCATGCCGATAGTCAGTGCCCAGCCGCAGAAGGTATGCCGTGTGCTGTAGGGCGTCTTATAGGCAATCTGTGAATCAGTCAGGGCTTTGTTCCAAGCAATCTTTCTAAACGAGTTGCCGTTGAACGGGCTGTTATCATCCATAGGAAAGAGATGGAGTGAATCTGGGCATTGCTTCTGAATCTGTGCTAACACCCTTTTTATTGCCTCGGTCATTGGAATGCGGCGGAATCGAAACTGATTCTTCAGCATATCTTGTTCACGCTTCAAGACTATTGACCGTTGCACCTTGATACTGCGTTCCGAAACATCACTCTTTTGCAACCCTGCCATTTCGCTGGCTGACAGGCCGGTCATGACGAGAAATTCGACGTGTGGTCTGTAGAACTCCGGGATACATGCCAAAAAATGCATCCATTCAGAATATCGGAACACTTTATCATTGGGAATGCGTCGTTTTACCGGAAAATGCTTTTTGATAGTTTCGAACGGATTCCGTACATTCCAGCGATGCTGGTCTGCGGCATCTTCCCAAATGCGGCGCAGAGGGATGAAAATATTCTGTATGCGCTGGCGTGAAAGAGGCTCTCCCTTTCGCGGACCCGATTCTTTCTTCATACCTTCGATGAAAGTTTGCAATTCCAAGCTGGTGATATTGTAAAAATTCATGCGTTTGAAGTATGGCAGAATCCTCGACTGTATTGCTGATTCATAGAGTTTCAGCTTTGATTGTGACGTAATGGTCGGCAGAACCCGCTTCATCCACTCTTTGGCATACTCACCAAAATTTACATGCTGAGGTTCAGGGCTGAATTGTTGCCCTTCCAGCTCCGTGAAAAACTTCTTTTCCTTGCGGGACGCGCCGGGGAACGCTTCGGCAAATCTGAAAGTGCGCTCTTCGATTTTCTGCATATATTTGTCAATGAGCGAGCGAACTTGAGCGCGGTTTTGCGGGTTGTCGTCAAGTCCGGTACTTTTGGTGATACGAATACCGTGATAGTAAAAGTCAACATACAGCTTTTCAGAAATTTTACGCCTTTTGATGGTGCCCCCTCTATGAAGGGGTGCATGCAACGATACTGCACTTGTTACTTTATTCATTTTATTTCCTCATTCCGTTAGCCTCCTTCCGTCGGTAGTAGTCCGACAAAGAGACTAACGTCAATTTTGATGATTATCAATAGTCCAGATTGATTATTTGCCGATTCTTTCCCGGTCGCACCGGCGAAACTTCCGTTTCAACACATGCAGCGGAAAGCGACGCCAGTAGTTCAATGCTCCAAGGGATACGAACGGTCTTGCCGATTTTGAAATAATGAATTCCTTGAATCATCTTATTGCTGGCGATCCATGAAAAAACAGTGGAGCGCCCGACGTGAAACCGCTTGGCAAACTGTTCCACCGTAAGCAGTTCAGGCACAGATGATGGTGATGGGGACATACTACCTCCGGCAACTACAACCCTGCATTGCAGCAGGGGAAAACAGGTTATCGAAATGCTACTGGCCTGTTCCTTTTTCCAGATACCTCCCCCCAATCTCAGAGGTGCTGGAAAAACTTCCGGCTGTTCAGTTAGCCGTTAGGGGTGAACCGCTCGAATGGCGGTTCCTTAAAAAGACAAAGAAAAGGGGACTTCTCCGGTTGGAGAATCCCCCTTATTACAAGCGACGTGTAGGTCGGCTTATTTCGTATAGTGCTTCAACTTCTCACAATCGAAGTGGCCGGCCTCTTCTATCAGTTGTTTTTTTGCGTCATCCCGAGACGTTTTTTCCGGCATATTCTTAATGTCGGTGTACCGCTCCCGAATGTGTTCACGTCTGAGACAGTGGCTGTTGGCGTGATTTGCCTTTGTGCCGCCCAGATTACGAATTGCATTCAGTTGTTTCCAGTACCCCTGTTTAAGGGATAAATGCGCCGGAATAATGCCCGGTGTTCCTTGAACGGTTTTTATTGCATTGACCTTTTCAAGGATTGCCCGCTGTTCGCCGGTAGTGATTTCGACACGACGTTCAAGAGCGTTTTTAGTAAAACCGGCCGGGATGCGTAGATAATCTTTACCGTCAATATGCTCAACCTTGTTAGAACCAAGCGATTCTTTGAGCCGCAAGCCGAACCGTTCTTGCATCTCAAATGCGACACCCTGCCAATCGGTTTTGGCGTAGAGTGCTGCCTTGATTTCAGCGAGTCGTTCAAAGTTTGATGGTGTTTCGCCATTTTTGAAACGGTCGCTGTTGCTTCTGGTTGCTCCCAGTTCATCATTCGTTTTGACGATATGTTCTTTTCCGATGGCCGCAGATAACACCCGTAAAGCTGTTACATACCCTTGCAGGGTAGAAGGGGCAAGCTGCCGATCTTCCCGCAAGTGGCGGACAAAGGAATCCACATGTTTCGTCTTCATGTTAGAAATATCGTTCAAACCCTGCCGAGCCATAAAACGCCCGATAGTTTTGAGATTGGCTAAACGTTTTTGCATAGTTAAAGATGACAGGCTGTGATTTTTGCCAACTCTGTCAAGTGTTTGTCTGACCAACTTATGCTCATGACTTTTACTCATAAATTCCTCCTGCTTTCTGGTTGATTTCGGGATTATTGAACAGCAATGGTGCGTAATCCCAAAAAGGAGCCGCCGCGACCGGAACGGCGAGTGGTGTGTTGAGTGTATGCAGCCTTAACCAACAGCGTTTCTGGGTACTCATTCCAGATGCCCTGTTGAAACGTCCCATTCATCAATCAAGATGAAGCCCTTTAAAGGGATACAGACGCGGCCATACTTCGTAATAAATTACGAAGCCGGTGTCTTTGCGTTGCACAAAGTAAAACAGGCGGGAGGTACTACAATTTTTGTCGCTTGCTAATCGTCGATTGTAAATTTTGTGGGGATTGTTCGATTTGTCGAAAATATGCGGGGTTTATCAATATGTGGAAATTGCGAAGGCGCGGAGCGTCTGTTTGCTATTGCGCTTGGCGCGCAAACAGACGCTCCGCTGATTGGGACTCTACGTTTCCGCTATCGCTTCAACTCCGTGTCCCAAGACTGGATCAAAGGCGACTGAACCCGACTGTGACCAGAATGGGGGGGTGTGAAAGCGATTATGCGGGTTGATTGGGTGGCGGTGGCTGCCTCTGGACGTTACAAAAAAGTTTGTAACGAATAATTCAAAGACACAGAGCCGTATTGAAATGTTTTGAAATTGATATTGTGCGTGAATTTAAAAAAGGTGGGGTGACGTGTGACCGGGACATAAAACGGATAGGGCGGACGCACGTCTGCTATGGAACTAATAGTTTAATAGAAGCCGGTAGCTTGTTGCTAACAAAAGTCAGGTCTCGAAAGTGGAAGAAAAATGTTCACAACCTGAAGGGACGCCCCAGGCTGTTTTTTTCATTAAGTACGAGGTAACAATATATGATTATTTTTAATAAATCTACAAAAAAATGCGTGCTGAGTAAAAAATAGCTCAACAATAATAATACTATATAGACAAAAGACGTTTTAATGTGATATTCGGCTAATATGTAACATATTAAAATATGTGCAGAATTATAGCATCTGGCAAAGCGTAAAAATGTTAGCGAATCGCTGGCTGAACTGTCTTATTTCAATCCAAAATTAAAAACATATTTCACACATAAGAACATAGAGCGGGTTTAGACAGGCCGTTAAGTGTGTGTTTCTTGGGGAGGGGGGCGGGATACTTGCCCGTGCTATCCGTGGACCATTACCACGGGAGCGCGGAAGGTTTTGTTTCTTGCCGTTGTTTCTTGGATTCTGTTTTTTAAGTTTATTAGCGGGTGGGCGTTGCGGCGGAGCCGGTTTCTTGCCCATCCGCTGTTTCTTGTTGTTGTTTTTTGGTGTTGTTTCTTGAATTCGTTTTTTGCTTTTGTTTCTTGTCGGTTGTTATGCCGTTCTGAGCGGTTTTATGGAGCGGTTTGAGGGCAAGCGAGAATTGCCGAAAAAGTGGAAGGAATACCAAATCAAAAGCGTATCGAAGCAGGTTATAGTTTTTTGTCCCCCATCACACCACCCCCAAAGACAGTTTTTTGGTTTTGATTTCAGGCGGCATACAGGCAGCTGTAATTTCCGCCATGAGTATCAACACATAACGGCAACTCATATCACACCACGCTTCACTCCACGGCGTTCCACTCTGTTCCGTTACGGTGGCGTCATATTCGCCCAGGCTGAGAGGCTGTCTGACAAACCGGCGAAAGGATGCCGGATTTCCAGACAATACCAACCAGGCAAGAAACAAAACGCCTGCTGCTGGCGGTATGATCCGCGCACAACCGACACGATGAGGCCGCGACGGTTGACCGCTCCGGTGTCGATGATTTCGGCGTATTGTTTCCCCAAGAGCGAAAGGCGTCATACATCACGCAACGAAGCCGCGTCATGTATGACAGAGGCGAAGGTGTCGGGTTTTATGCGTCCAGAAACGCATAATAAAGCCGGGAAGTGTGTTATTCGTAATGAGTCGCAATGCATCCTAAGAATATCTGTATTTGTGATTGACGCTGTCAGGTCGATAGGTTACAAATTGTTATGATTTAATAAAGTATGGATAAGGTACTTGTAAAGAGTATTTGAAAAATACCTGTGAAACGATCCGAATAAATGTAATATTGCCAGAAATATTTATAGACTCCACATTTAATCAAAACGGTGGAGAAAATGGTGTAAATAGCAACATTACAATTTTATTTGATCTGTCTATACCGTAGTTTTTGAGTGTTAGCCAGTTCCTCAACCGGCGATCTACGAATTGAACAAATGGAGATTGCACACAATGATTGAACACGAAAAACAGTATGTCACGTTTATTCAGGCAAAAGGAGTTGGAAAAAATGACAAGATAGAAGGCGCTTCACCCCGCTCTTATCTTGGGTATCTCACCTCTGTGTCAGAAATTCTTGATTTTAATATTTCACCACAAACGGTTAAAACCGATGATGATGTCAATAACATTCTCTCAAAATTAAAGAATCACAATACGATTAAGCGTGCAGATAAAACGATTAGGAACTATGGCTCAGCACTCAAGAAATACGCTGAAATGGTGCAAGAACTGCGGTTATGATAAACCTGCAAAAAAGCCTAGAAACCCCAGTTAAACTTACAGATCTTTGAAGAGAGAACCATGAACATAAGATTATTGACCGTTTTAATGATATTGGTTCTAGCTGTTACTAACGTTGGAGCGGCGGACGACAAACCGACAACGCAAGAAAATGTTATTTTAGCTCTCATGCTGAGACAATCCCACCCTGATGGAGGTTACTTCGTAGTTTCTCCAGAGGCGAGGATCTCCGACATAGATGCTGGGGACTCTAAAGGAGTCAACCAGAGCAAAAAGTACATCGTAGAACATTTGCAAATTTCCGGGCTGGATATCGCCAAACTTGTTAACAGGCTGTTTGAGCGCAATTTAAAGCCTGTACGCCAGTCGATTAGGTCATCACGTGAGGATGGCTACATTGTTGATTACGATGGAAAATATGGAAAGTACTTCGAGAAGGGCGGAGGAGGGTGGGAGAAGTGGTACAAAGAAAACCCTAAAGCTCATGGTTTCACTATGCTTTCACTGCCAATTTATGACTTGAAAAACGGGGTTGTGCTAATATACAAAGGAGTCCAAGCTCAGGAACTCATGGGGGCGGGTTGGATAATTCTATACAAGTATGAAAATGGATTGCTCAGAGAGTTGAAAAAGGTGAATTTATGGGTTTCCTAGTTCGATAGGGGATGATGGTTAATACTGCTAACTGCTCAAATTATAAAACTGAATTTATGGAGTGACACTAAATGCGACTTCAAGGGAAAATTGCAGCTCTATTTGTTGTATTTGGTTTTTCAATAACTGGATGTGAAAATGCCGAACAGAAAAAATTGCATGAGCTAAATGTAAAAGATGTCCTTTCTGATGCGGCGATCGCTTGCATTAATAATCAATATTCAAAAGGGATAAAATTGGCAACAGAAGCTATTGTTGAGGCAAAAAAAGCAGGGATCGAAGATTATGAATTTACTGGTTATCATGTACGAGCTGGATGTTATTTAGAATCTAATGATAAATCAAATGCGAAGTCAGATTATGATGTAGCTTGTAAAAGAGGAGATACTTTTTCTTGTAAAAAGTTATCGGAATTGAACATGTAGTCAAAAATAATATTGGTTGGTGAGGTGCGCTACAGGTTGGACTGTTTTTGCGGATAATTAATCAAAATATAGAATTGGATAAAGGAATGATTGCATTGAAAACTTACATAAGTTTCACTGTCGCGATAGTAGTTTATATTTGTCTTATACACGAGGCAATTTCTGCTACAGTTTATTTTAAAGACGGCACCATAGAAAAGGGGTCAGCAGTTTGGTTGAATGATAATGTTGTATCACTTAGTCGAAATGGCGAAGTTTGGGAGTTTACAAAAGATGAGGTGTTGTTAGAAAAAACAATCCGTGAAAACAATCTGAATGAAATGACACTGGTCCCACTACAAGAAAAACTTCCGCAGCATACCACGAAAAAGAATAAACAAAAAAATGTTACGGCTAAATCTTCTCAAGGTAATAAAACTAAAGATCAGAATCAAACTGAGATAAAACAACCGAGCAAGGTATGGCCAAATGAGCAACAGTTAGCCGAAATGGAGTCATATAGAAGATTTTATGAAGAAGATGCTCGAAAAAGAAAAGCTGAAAGATCAAGTTATAGCTCTGGTGGCTACTCGGATACAGGGACTATAGGCCCTGTACGGCCCATACGTGGAACTACTGTAAGTGAAACACAAAGAATGTGCGCTGGAGGTTGTGCTTATCTTAATGGAACAAATGAGCAAATGGCATGCTATGCTGCCTGTACCCGTGGTAATTGAGATAGAAATATGAAAAAATGGGGGGATAAATGAAAGTTGTTAGTCGTTGCATGATGTTATTGTTAGCTTTACTGCTGTGTTCGTGTTCAAATGATAAAGAATCTGTAATAAAGTACAATGCTCAAGTGTCTAAGGTTTTGGCTATGAACAAGGATGTATTTAAAGCAGCAGCGGCTACTATGGGCGCAAATGGTGATTTAACTCCTGAGCTACGTGAGGCAACAGAATTACTTACGGCATTTGGGACAGGCGTGAGAGATAAAGACATGTATCTTCGGTTATCGCTCCTATTAGGGTGGCAACAAGCAAATTATATATCTCCATTCAGCAAAGCCATAGATAAATTAAAGTTAGAAATGACTGCTTTGAGCGAAATACAAAAACAAATAAAAAATGAAGAAATTAAAAGCAAAACGGGTCTCTTAAATGAAGCTATATTAAAATATATAAAAAGTAACGAAAGTTTATATTTTGCACAGACAACACCAATAAATAACATGATGATGTATTTCTTGGATTTGACCAAGGGAAAGCCAATCGTGGAAAATGATGTTTGGCGTCTTAATGGGGATCTTAAAAAATATATGGACGATACTGTTACTAATGTTAATGAAATAATAATTGATATGAAAAATATTGAACCGACGTCACAAAATCTTAAAAATACTTTGAGTAGCAAAAAGTACCCAAGTGAATTCTGAACCGAGAAATATGATTGCTTAATTTTGCTTAGATCATAAAACAATATCTGTCGTCAGCATGAAAGGCCCACATGCACCGATATGTTACCGCCATAACGCTATTTGCCATTTTTCTCTTTAGCGTTTCTTTCAGTGAAGCCAAAACCGTGTGGGTCAAAGGGAAATTACAAAAGGACGGCACATATGTAAAGCCGCACTACAAAAGCTCACCAGACAAGTCCCGTTACAATAACTATGGCACTAAAGGAAATGTCAATCCATATACCGGTAAAAAAGGAACTAAAGATCCTGTGAAGCAAAAATACTAGGGGGGAATTGTTAGTCCTATGATGTTAGTACTGCCCCCACATTGACCCCTAACAGGTTGAAACTGATTGAAATAGACTGGACTTAACTGGACTAACTACCGACGGAATACGTACTAACTAATTGATTTATTGGTGTATTGTGGAAAATGTTAAAATGCTCTCAAATTTTCGAATCTCGTTTCCCGCTCCAAATAACACACGGGCCAGGTCAAGTACCTGGCCCTTATTTTATGTGGCTTTACAGCAATTATGCCTTCCTCTTTTTCCTGCTGCAATAACCTATTTCACACCATATTAGTCAAGTCTGTGCCTTAGCCGTGCCTTAACTGTGCCTTAGTTTTTTTGGGACTTGCTCTGTACAAACTCCATCTTCCCGCTGCCCGCTATTCTGAAGATATCGATCTGGTTCAATGTCGAAGTCGGGCCTAACTGGTTCAAAAAAGGAGTGTGGCAATGGCTTTTCAGCTTGAAAAAATTACCGCTCTTGCTAGAAGCTACGTCATAGAGCTTGATTCGGTGGAGACCACTGTTTTAGAGGCGCTTTCTCTGTATCAAAATATCAGCGGAATCTCTAACTGCCAATTATCTTAACCAGCACCCTTTTACGCCGCTTACCATCAAACTCTCCGTAAAAGATCTGCTCCCACGGCCCAAGATCGAGTTTACCTGCAGTAACTGCTACGACCACCTCACGCCCCATTACAGTTCGTTTTAGATGAGCGTCCGCATTATCCTCGTAACCATTGTGGCGATAACGTGAATACGGTTTTTCCGGAGCAAGCCCTTCAAGCCATTCTTCAATGTCCTGATGCAACCCGGATTCATCATCGTTTATGAAGACGCTTGCTGTTATATGCATAGCGTTACAGAGCAGGATACCTTCCTTGATTCCACTCTCCTGCAGACAATCGGAAACAGAAGCCGTAATGTTAATTAATTCACGGCGCTGCTTTGTCTCAAACCACAATTCTTTACGATATGTTTTCATTTTGGTCCACCTATCTACCTGATTCATACTTTGCCAAAGGCATTGTTCAATATTGCCAGTGGCGACAAACGAAGACATACTATAAATCCTTGAAAAAGACTCGTTCAAAATGTAGTGTGGCGTTATCTTTGATTGCGTGGGGGGGGGAATGACCAAAGCCGACATTTTTGAAAAGGTACAGGCTGCAACTGATTTTACCAGGAAGGAATCTGCCGAGATGGTTGAAGCCGTTTTTTCTATCATGAAAAGCACTCTTGAATCGGGAGAACATCTGAAAATATCCGGCTTTGGCAGTTTCATCGTTAAGCAGAAAGCTGACCGACGCGGACGCAACCCGCAAACCGGCGAATCGATTACCATTGAAGCCAGGCGGATATTGACGTTCAAGCCGAGTGGCATTTTAAAGGATCGGATTAACAAAGAGTGTGCCGCTTAAAAAAATATTGCTGGCATCCAGTATTTTGTGAGGTCTCTTTTTGAACGGACTTGGTCGATCACTGATATTCACAGGATTGTTGCTGCTCGCAGTGGGGTTGATCGTTTCCTTCTCGCCGCGCCTTCCGTGGTTGGGTAAGTTACCGGGCGATATTCTCGTCAGGAAAGAGAACGTCAGCTTTTATTTTCCTCTTGGCTCATGCATCATCATTTCGCTGCTACTGTCGTTTATTATGTGGTTGTTTCGGCGTTAAAAACTGGCGGGACTCGGATCTGATGGATAGCAACAACAATAGAGAATTCTTCGGTGTCGCCATTAAACAGGAAGACCGGGGTTTTTCTCGTGCGCGTTTCCAGAGGTGTTTTATACAAGTGAGGTAGCGGTATGCTGATTCTTGCAGGAGATATAGGTGGGACATCGACACGGCTCGCTTATTTCGATACAACCGGCGGTACTCTTGAGCCGGTGGTCGAGAAGCGTTTTCCCAGCAGGGAGAGTGGGAGCCTGGAGGAAATCGTCGACCGATTTGCTGCAGAGCAGGGTTTGACAATAGCGAACGCCTGCTTCGGCATTGCCGGTCCGGTCCGTAATGGCCATGTCAGAACCCCCAACCTCCCCTGGAGTGTTGACTCTGCTGTATTGTCCAGGATTCTCCGGATCCCGGCGGTGCGCTTGATCAACGACCTTGAAGCCAATGCCTACGGCATTGCTCTCCTGCAGCCGGAGGATCTGGTTGTTCTCAATCCCGGCAGTGCGGACCCTGTCGGTACCATTGCCGTGATCTCGGCAGGCACCGGCCTGGGAGAGGCTCTGGCTTACTGGGACGGCGCAGCGCACCGGCCGCTTTCCTGCGAGGGGGGGCATGCCGATTTCGCTCCCCGCACCCAGCTGGAGACAGATCTGCTGCTCTTTCTGCGTGCCGAACATGGCCGGGTGAGTACAGAACGGGTTGTGTCCGGTCCCGGCATCTGCAACATATATCGTTTCCTGCGCGACGTCCGTCACTTTCCCGAAAACAGATCGGTTGCCGAGGCAATGCTCCTGGGTGATCCGGCTGCGGTTATTTCCCGGGCAGCCCTCGCCGGAGAGTGCCCGCTTTGCGTTCAGGTACTTGATCTGTTCATTTCGCTCTACGGCGCGGAGGCTGGCAATGTTGCCTTGCGTGTATTGGCCACCGGTGGTATCTATCTCGGAGGGGGTATTGCCCCGAAGATTGTTGAACTACTAAAAGGGCCCGGTTTCATCGAGGCTTTTATCAACAAAGGTCGCCTGAGCCATCTTCTCGAGAATATACCGGTGCAGGTTATTCTCAATGACCGGACGGCCCTGCTTGGTGCCGCGCGCTGTGCATCTGAAAAATGATATGATCACAAGGTGTTCTTTACTCCGCTGGCACTCAGGATCAGCGGCGATTTGCACATCAATACGCAAGGGAGATATTATGAAAAATGTAATCAGAACTATTGTACTGCTACTTCTCAGCGTACAGGCAGCAGCTGTCATGATTGCCCCGCATCCTGCCGAGGCGGCTGTTGCTGCGGAGATCAACCGGGATGCACTCGCCGCCCTCGATAAGTTGTACGCCTCAACTCCGAAAGCAAAAATGCTCGGGGAAAAGGCAAAAGCCATTCTGGTCTTTCCCAGCATCCTCAAGGCCGGATTAATTATCGGTGGGCAGGGAGGTAATGGCGCCCTTGTCGAAAAAGGTAAAATCGTGGCCAACTACAACATTTCGGCTGTAACCTACGGCTTTCAGGCCGGTGCGCAGGAGTTCAGCTATGCCATGTTTCTGATGACCAGCGACGCCCTGAAGTTTATTGATAAAAATGGAGGCTGGGAGGTCGGGGTCGGTCCAAACATAGTTGTTGTGGACGAAGGAGCGGCCAAATCTTTGACAACTACCACCACCAAGGATGACGTCTACACCTTTATTTTCAGCCAGAAAGGACTTATGGCCGGGGTCGGTGTAGAAGGGTCCAAGATTACCAAAATAAAACCGGATTAATGCCAAAACCTGATCACGTGAATGTCCTCGAGATGACATCTCGGGGTATTTGTGCCGATAACGGTGATGATCAGCAGATGCTGATGCTGTACAATTGACCTGAGGAATTTTACCAATGCCCCTTTCCAGACTTTCGCAGGATCTGACCCGCACGACACTGGCTTTGCTCTTCATCGGTGTGCTTATCACGGCCTGTTTCTGGATTCTGCTCCCTTTCATGAGTGCCATGCTGTGGGCCGCCATGATCGTTATTTCAACGTGGCCTCTGATGCTGAAAGTTCAGACTCTGCTCTGGGGTAAGCGCTCTCTTGCCGTAGCATTTATGACGTTGTTGCTGCTTATGATGCTTGTGGTGCCGTTGTTTCTCTCAATCCTGACGGTTGTTGAACGCTCTGACACGTTTGTCGACTGGACCAGGTCGCTTTCCACGCTTGCCATGCCGGCACCACCTGGCTGGGTCGGAAATCTGCCGATAGTCGGCACAAAAATAGCTGATAGCTGGAATCATCTCGCCACCAGCACTCCGGCTGAACTTTCGACCCGACTGACACCTTACGCAGGCGCTGTTGCCAGCTGGATCGCTTCAAAGGCCGGTGGTTTGGGCATGATGATAGCACAGTTCCTCCTGACTGTTGTCATCTCGGCAATACTCTACAGCACCGGCGAAATAGCCGCTACGGGAATCCGCCTGTTTGCCCGGCGGCTTGCCGGTCAGCAGGGCGAAGAGGCTGCAATTCTTGCGGCAAAGGCAACCCGGGGGGTCGCTCTCGGGGTCGGTGTTACCGCACTTGTGCAGGCTCTCCTTGGCGGGATAGGCCTTGCCGTCAGCGGGGTCCCGGCAGCAGCCCTGCTTACGGCAGTCATGTTTATGCTCTGTCTGGCTCAGGTTGGACCGGGACCGGTCCTCGTACCGGCGATCGTATGGCTCTTCTGGCAGGATCAGATCCTCTGGGGCGGTATCTTGATTGGCTGGACGATATTCGTCGGTACCATCGACAATTTTATCAGGCCCTTCCTTATTAAGAAAGGTGCTGACCTCCCGCTGATCCTCATTTTTGCCGGTGTTCTCGGCGGTCTCTTTGCCTTCGGTATTATCGGACTCTTTATCGGTCCGGTAGTGCTTGCGGTTACCTACACTCTGCTTTCAGCCTGGGTCGTCGGGAACATTTCCGACGACGAGCCGACTACTGACGAAACGTGCTGACAGCCGGTTCATCCGGCTTGATCCGGTGCTACATCGCGTATGAAATCAAGATTGCATGGTGAGCGTTTCCAGATGACCAAGCTCCCCATTGACGACATCCTTCCCAATCTGCTGGAATCATTCCACTCCCACCGGAATGTTATACTCCACGCACCGCCGGGGGCCGGCAAAACAACCCGTGTGCCGTTGGCTCTCCTTGATATAATCACACCTGAAATGGGCCGTATTATCATGCTGGAGCCACGACGAATCGCCGCAGTGTCTGCCGCCCGCTGGATGGCACAAAATTGTAGTGAAGAGGTCGGACAGACGATTGGTTATTCAATTCGTTTCGACAGCTGCACTTCTCATTCAACACGTATTGAGGTGGTTACAGAGGGAATTCTGACCCGTCGGATTCAGAGCGATCCGGGACTGTCAGGTGTTGCCATGGTCATTTTTGACGAATTCCATGAGCGGAGTCTTCACGCTGATCTCGGCCTGGTACTCTGCCGGGAGGTTCAGCAGCTGCGACCGGAACTCAAAATCATGGTTATGTCGGCAACTCTTGATCTGCAGCCGCTTGTCCGGCTGCTTGACAACGCTCCGGTCATCAGTTCAGACGGGCGCTGTTTTGCTGTCGAGATGAAATACCTTGACGATACGGGGCACTCCCGTCTCGATCAACGCATGGCCGCAGCGGTAATTCGGGCACTTCATGAAACGGAAGGTGATATTCTCGCCTTTTTGCCCGGTTCCGGTGAAATACGCGCCTGTGCCGCCCGGCTGGCCGAATCAGGAGCAATGCCGGGCAATGCCGTTGTCTGCCAGCTCTATGGTGACCTGCCGGTTGCCGAGCAGCAGAAGATCATTTTTGCTGGGCCGATGCGAAAAATCGTATTAGCCACCAATATTGCCGAAACCAGTGTAACCATTGAAGGTGTCCGGACCGTTATTGATTGCGGCATGTCACGACGGTTGCACTTTGATCCGGGCAACGGCCTGAATCGACTGGTCACGGTTCGTGAATCGCGGGCATCAGCCGAACAGCGGGCCGGGCGGGCAGGGCGCACTGCTCCCGGTGTCTGCTATCGCTTATACAGTCAGCATACTCTGCATGCGATGGCTCCGCACACGCCGCCGGAAATCTGTGTCACCGATTTGTCCCAGCTTATCCTGGAACTGGCGGCGTGGGGAATACATGATCCTCAGCAACCATGTTGGCTCGATGCACCTCCGCCTGCAGCCGTGGCAACTGCCCGCACCCTGCTGGTCGACCTGGACATGCTTGATGATACCGGCAGGATAACGAACCTCGGGCGTGAGGCCGTGCGCCTGCCGCTTCACCCCCGTCTGGGCCGATTGCTGCTGCGCTCCCGGGAATTGTGCTGCCCAGGATTGGGGTGTCAGATAGCGGCGCTTCTTTCGGAACGGGACCTCGTACGTTTGTCTGCAGGAACTCTGCCCCTGATAAGCCACTCAGATATCGCTGATCGGCTGTTGCTGTTGAAACGGTGGCGCTCATCAGGACGTACCGATCGGAGTATGGATGTTTCGGCTTTCAAAAATGTAGAGCGGGTGGTGGGGCAACTGCGTCGTCTTATGGCTGTCTCGGGAACAGAAGCTGATTTCTCCTCTGCTGATGACCTGATATCACGCCTGCTGCTGGTGGCGTATCCGGATCGCATTGCCCGGCGCCGCTCGACGGGAGGTGGCTACCTGCTGACCGGAGGGCGCGGAGCGCGTCTTTCGGAACGTTCGGCGGTCGGATCCGGGGAATATATCGTTGCCGTTGCTCTGGATGCCGGAACTCAGGCTGAAGCGGTTATCCATCTCGCAGCGGAGATTTCCGAGGCTGTTGTCCGCGAGGAGCGCTCACGGCATATCAGGTCCGCAACACAAGTTGTCTGGGATGACCGTGAGGAGCGCGTCATCGCACGGAGACGGGAACTTTTGGGGAGCATTCAGCTTTTTGCCGAGACGGTTGTGCCGACTGCGGCAGAGTCAGTTCCCGCGGTAATCGGGGCGTTACGGGCAGCGCGGTTATCTTTTCTGACGATGAATGATGCCGTACGTCAGCTGCAGGGGCGCCTGCTGCTGCTGCGCAGAGCATTTCCGGAGCGTGAGTGGCCTGACGTTTCAGATACTACGTTGTGTGACCGGCTTGAAGAGTGGCTGGGGCCGCACCTTGGCGGGGTCACCACAACGAAGAAAGCTGCTCAGCTTGACATTGCCGCTATTCTGAAACAGAGTCTCGATTACCGGCAGCAGCGGGAGCTCGATGAGCTGGCTCCGACACATCTTACCGTACCAAGCGGTTCGCGGATCAGAATTGATTATTGCGGAGAAACACCGGTGCTGGCGGTGAAACTCCAGGAGCTGTTCGGCCTGGCAGTCGGGCCGACTGTCTGCGACGGCAGGATTCCGGTGCTGTTACATCTGCTCTCGCCGGCGGGTAGGCCGATACAGGTGACACGGGATCTGAAGGGGTTCTGGGACGGTTCATATCAGCAGGTAAAAAAGGAGCTCAAAGGGCGCTATCCAAAGCACCCGTGGCCGGATGACCCCTGGTGCGCCGTTCCTACCCGGCGCCTCAAGCCGCGCGGATAAATGGGCGTTACGTGTCTCTTTTTCGGTGAGAAAAATGTTTTTTCCAGATAAATATTGACCAGTCATTGCGATCAATATACTGTATACACATTACACATTACGGAGGTTTTCATGGGAAGAGAGTATACGCTTCAAGAGGCGGTAAGCCTGGCAATTAAAGCAGAAAAAGACAGCATGGATTTTTATCGGAGAGCGGCTTCGGTCGCGAAGAACGACCGGGCAAAAAAAGTTCTTGAGCTGCTCGCAAATGAGGAGGTTGCTCATCTGAAAGCTTTTTTTGATCATTACAAGGGATCTGAATATGGTGACCTCAATTCATATATCAATTCTCCGGTCGACACAAAAAATCCGACATATATCAAACTTGAAAAAGCTATCAGCGAAGACATGGTTGAGCAGAAAGCGCTTGAACTTGCTCTGATTGAAGAAAAGGATTGTATCAGTCAATACACCCAGCTTGCGCAAGGTGTTGTCGATCCCGCTGTACACGCGGTATTTGTGAGGGTTGTTAAAGAAACACAGAGGCATTATGATCTGATCGAGTCGGAATATGCCCATATTATGGGTATGGTGCATGAGTCTGATCAGGATACATTTGTAAGAGAGTAGCCGACTCTGTGCCCGTATATGACACCACTGAAAAACTGATCATAAAGGATCTGATATGAAAAAGTCTTTTTTTATTACCATTATTGGTGCAATCAGCATTTCCGCCACTGCTCATGCTGCAGAGATAAATGGGGATCTCGGAAACGTAATCGGAGGAAACGCAATAAAGGCCCATGGTATTATTGAAAAAAAATGCACGGCATGCCACTCAAAAGATAAAATTGATGTTGCACTCTCGACCGGCAAAGATATGAATGAAATACAGAAAAATATGGAAAAAAAAGGTGTGAAGTTAAATTCCAACGAGAGCGAGGTCCTTGGTATTTTTTGGAAACAGTCAAAACCAACGGTTAAAAAATAAAACTGCATATAGTGATAATGAACGTACCCAGGTTCATTGATACGTTTACCTGAATCATAAGCACCTACAGTAACAAGCTGTAAGTGCTTATTTTTTGCTGCCGTTTCCCCCTGCACTCATGATGATCTGAAAACCTGACGACTTCAGGCGAAGTTACCATGAAGTACACAAACTGGAGCCGTTATGAAGCTGTCCGACGAACAAACCAGAAAATTGATTCCCTATATCATTGATGCGACGGGCCTCAAGCCATTCCAGGTGGAACATACCGTAGAGCTGTTAACGGAAGGGGCAACCGTACCCTTCATCGCCCGTTATCGTAAAGAACATACCGGTGCATTGGACGAAGTACAGATCCGCACGGTTGAGGAGCAGTTTACCTACTTCTGCGAGTTGGAAGAGCGCAAAATCAGTGTGCTCAAAACCATCGAGGAGCAGGGAAAGCTCACCCCCGAGCTGCGGGATAGAATTGAGAACTCCCGCCAGAAAACTGAAGTAGAGGACCTCTATCTCCCCTACAAACCGAAGCGGCGCACGAAGGCAACCATTGCACGCGAACGGGGACTGGAACCGTTAGCCGACATTATCGCGTCCCAGAATGTGACGACTGGAACTCCCGAAGAGGTTGCCTATCCCTTTATTGATCAGGAAAAGGAAATTCCGGATGCGGCAGCGGCTCTCGAGGGGGCGGGCCATATCCTGGCTGAACGCCTCTCCGACGATGCTGATGCCCGTGCCATGGTGCGGCGCCTCACGAAAGAGCAGGGTGTCATGACGTCGCGGGTTGCGGCAGCCTCTAAAGAACGGGTCACCAAGTTTGAAATGTACTACGATTATCAGGAA
Source organism: Desulfuromonadales bacterium (assembly GCA_013349405.1). Classification (GTDB taxonomy): domain Bacteria; phylum Desulfobacterota; class Desulfuromonadia; order Geobacterales; family Pseudopelobacteraceae; genus JACRCG01. The sequence continues at coordinate 35,411 of DUZS01000021.1, forward strand.
CCGTTCAAGAGTGTTCCTTCGCATCGCATACTCGCGATGCGGCGCGGCGAAAAAGAGGAGATTCTGTACCTTACCATTATCGCCCCGGTTGAGCAGGTTCTCGCGGGATTAAAATTTCGGCAAATTCTTCGGGAGAGCATCTTTATCGCGCTCCTTGAAGGGGTTGCAGAGGACGCCTACAAGCGCCTGATTGCCCCGTCCATTGAGGTGGAACTCCGCCTGGAGGGCAAAGATCGTGCTGATGAAGCGGCAATTCAGGTATTTGCGCGGAATCTGCGTGAACTCCTGCTGGCGCCACCTGCCGGAGGGACACGCGTTCTCGGCATCGACCCCGGTTTCCGTACCGGATCAAAGGTGGCTGCGGTTGATGCGACCGGACGATTCCTGGAACATGTGACGGTCTACCCGCACATCGGAGAGGGGCGGATTCCGCAGGCAAAGCAGGATCTGCTGAAGTTGATCGATGGTCATGCCATCGAGATGGTTGCGGTCGGCAATGGCACTGCCGGTCGTGAGATGGAGATTTTCGTCAAGGAGACCCTGGCGGCGGCAGGGCGACAGCTGCCGGTGGTTTCGGTCAGCGAGGCGGGTGCCAGCATTTACTCGGCCTCGGACATTGCCCGTGAAGAGTTCCCCGATCTTGATTTGACGGTGCGTGGTGCAATATCTATTGCGCGAAGGCTGCAGGATCCGCTTGGAGAACTGGTCAAAGTCGATCCCAAGAGTATCGGCGTCGGTCAGTATCAGCACGATGTACATCAAGGTATGCTCAAGAAGGCACTTGATGCAGTGGTGGAGTCGTGCGTAAACTATGTTGGAGTAGATCTGAATACCGCTTCATCGGCTCTACTTTCGTATGTGTCAGGTGTGGGCCCGTCTCTGGCCAGATCGATCACCCGCTACCGTGATGAGAACGGATCGTTTGCAACGCGCATGTCACTCCTCAAAGTGCCTCGTTTTGGGGCCAAAGCCTTTGAACAGGCGGCCGGATTCCTCCGTATCAGAGAGGGAAAACAGCTCCTGGACAATACTGCCGTGCATCCCGAGCGGTATCGTCTGGTGGAAGCGATGGCGGCCGATCTGGGCGTTACTCTGAAGCAACTGGTGGCAGATGCATCGTTAATCAACAGAATCGACCTGAAGCGGTACGTGACTGAGAGCGCAGGACTACCAACGCTTACTGATATTATCGAAGAGCTGAAGAAACCGGGGCGTGATCCGCGCAGCCAGTTTCAAACGGCATACTTCAGGGATGATATTCGGGAAATCAGCGACCTGAAGGAGGGTATGATCCTGCAGGGAGTGGTGACAAACGTGACGGCTTTCGGGGCATTCGTTGACATCGGTGTCCACCAGGATGGGTTGGTGCATATAAGCCATCTGGCGAGACGGTACGTGAAGGATCCGGGCGACGCAGTCAGGGCAGGGCAGGTGGTGACGGTCAAAGTATTATCAGCGGATGCACAACGGAAGCGTATTTCGCTGTCCATCAAGGAAGCGGTTGCCGCTGGTGTGGCGAATTGAAGCGGAGGAAACCATGTCAGAGCGGCAGTTATTGAAATAGTATTTGACTCCGTCTGCCCCAGGTGTTACCTCGGTATCGTGTGAAGCCGAACCATGAGTTTGGATTTTTTCAGGGTGGCATTTAATTGGCGTGGCGCATTTTGTCCATTTGATACCGGTTCTTTCTGAAGAAGATGTCAGGAACACGAGCTATGCAACTATTCAATGAATTATTACCGCTGCTCATCTACACAGCAGCTTCCGTCCTGATCATCGGCGGACTGCTGCTTGCCGCCTGGTGGCTCGGCGCAAAGACGACTTCCCGCAACAAGGAAATCCCCTACGAATCCGGAGTGATACCGAGTGGGGCTGCCCGCCGCCCCCTTTCCGTTCCCTTTTACCTGATCGCCATATATTTTATCGTCTTCGATGTCGAAACCGCCTTTATCTTCACATGGGCCGCAGAGTGGCAGCAACTCGGATTGCCCGGTCTGCTGCATATCACCTTTTTCATCGGCGCTCTACTGTTGGGGCTGGCGTGGTTGTGGATTAAGGGGGGCCTTGAATGGGGGCCTTCTGCGCGAAGAAACGCAGATTCTTTGCAAACTCTGCGTAAGTCTTCGGAATAGCTTGTGCGACGTAGCGAGTGCTCCGTCTCCGCGCTCTTCCACGACAGCCTTGATTTTGCAAAGACTTTGCGTTTCTTGAACAGCATAAACGAGGAACATAATGCAACAGGAAATTCCCGACAACATTCTGCTGACAAATCTTGACGACCTGATCAACTGGGGCAGGGCCAACTCGCTCTGGCCGATGTTTTTCGGGCTCTCCTGCTGTTTTGTCGAGATGATGACGTCATTTACCTCGCGCTATGATGTCTCCCGTTTCGGGGCGGAAGTGCTGCGCGGCTCACCGCGAGAAGCCGATCTGATGGTGATTGCCGGTACCCCGTTCCGCAAGATGGCCCCCAACATTCTCCGCCTGTATGAGCAGATGGCCGAGCCGCGCTGGGTGGTCTCCATGGGGAGCTGTGCCAATTCCGGCGGTATGTATGATGTCTACAGCGTGGTGCAGGGGGTCAACCAGTTTTTACCGGTGGACGTCTACATTCCCGGCTGCCCCCCCCGTCCCGAGGCATTTCTGCAGGGGCTGATACTGCTCCAGGAGAAGATCAAGCGCGGAGAGCGCCCGTCCCGCCCGGTGCTGCACCTTGCCGGCGGCAGCCAGGGGACGACCGTGCCGCTGCTGGTGGAGGGTGTCTCCAAAACCTGCGATCCGCGTGGTCCAGGCCTGGAGGGGACCGCCATCCGTGGTGTGTCAGTCGGACATCCCCGCAGTCGGCTGCCGCGAAGTGACGAGCAGTGGCGTCCTCCGGCACCGAAACAGGAGTATCCCGACTTCGGCATGACCGGCGAGCTGGAGGCGATTTTTGGCGAGCAGATCCGCCGGGACGACTCTGCCACCGACATGCTTACCTACCGGGTTGTGCCGGAACTGCTTCCCGAACTGCTCGCTCGCCTGAAGAGCCGTACCTCTGCCCCCTTCAGACGGCTGGAGGACATCGCTTGTGTCGATGACTCCTGCCGTCGTGAACCGGAGCGCTTCAAAGCCTATACGGTCAATTACCACCTGCTCAACTTCGACATCCCGGGCCATATCCGCATCAAGACCGAACTGCCGGATGAATCAGCACCGCTCCCCAGCGTCACTGAAGTATTCGCCAATGCCAACTGGTACGAGCGGGAGGTCTACGATATGTACGGACTCCGCTTTGCCGGTCACCCGAATCTACGCCGGATCCTGATGCCGCACGACTGGGAGGGGCATCCCCTGCGCAAAGCGCACCCCTTCCGGGGCACCGAGATGCCGGCCTATACACTTGAAGATGCCCGCCGGTTCCAGTCGCTGCCGGCAGAGCAGTTCTTTGCCGACAATGATCCTGATGTCCTCATCCTCAACCTGGGGCCGCAGCACCCCGGTACCCACGGCATCATCCGCTGCATGCTGAAACTGGACGGCGAAGAGATCGTCGACATGGAGAGCGATATCGGCTATCACCACCGCGGCGCGGAAAAGATCGCCGAACGCCAGCAGTGGAACCAGTTCATCCCCTACACCGACCGGATCGACTACCTCTCCGGGGTGCAGAACAATCTGGCCTACTGCAACTCTGTGGAGAAGCTCTGCGGCATCCGGGTGCCGGAACGGGCTGAAACGATTCGCGTCATGCTGTCGGAACTGTTCCGTATCGCCAATCATCTGGTCTGGCTCGGTACGTTCACCGCCGATATCGGGGCGATGACGCCGGTTTTCTATACCTTTACCGATCGGGAAAAAATTTTTGATATCGTGGAGATGATCACCGGCGGCAGGATGCATCCGGCCTGGTTCCGCATCGGCGGTGTCGCCGAAGATCTGCCCGACGACTGGCAGCGACCGGTGCGGGATTTTCTGGCCTGGATGCCGGGGCGGCTCAAGGAGTATCACTCCCTGCTCGACCGGAATCCGATTTTCATGGCTCGCTTGAAAGGTGTCGGGGCCATTTCGAAGAACGATGCTCTGGAGTGGGGGTTGTCCGGGCCAAACCTGCGTGCCTGCGGCATGGAGTGGGATCTGCGCAAAAAGATACCCTATTCCGGGTATGATCGTTTTAACTTCGACGTACCGACCGCTGAGGGTGGCGACTGCTGGGCCCGCTATCTGGTGCGCATGGAGGAGATTCAGCAGTCGCTGCGCATCGTGGAGCAGTGCCTGAACGGTATGCCGCCCGGGCGCTGGATGACCGATGACTACCGCTATGTGCTGCCGCAAAAACCGGATACACTCAAGGATATCGAATCCCTGATCCATCACTTCGTCAACAGCACCCGCGGTATGAGCGCTCCCAAAGGGGAGAACTACAGCGCCATCGAGGCCCCGAAAGGGGAAAACGGCTATTTTGTCGTCTCAGACGGCCTCAATATCCCATATCGTGTCAGGATCAAGACCCCCAGTTTTCCTCATGTCCAGGCGCTGCCGGTCATGAGTCGCGGCTGGCTGCTCGCGGATTTTCTGGCGATCCTCGGATCGATCGATTTTGTACTCGCCGATCTGGACAGGTAATGGAAACGCCCACTTTTTCGCAATATCTGCGTAAGTCATCGGGATCACTTGTGCGGTGTAGCGCTGCTACACCTCCGCGTACTCCCTCGACAGCCTTGATCTTGCGAAAAATTGAGCGTTTCAAAGGAGAGAACAATGGTTAAAAGGTCAAAAAATGGAACAGAAAAAAATGATTCCTGATTTGTTAAAAAATGAACTCCAAAGCCGTATCGCTTCAGCCATCACCAACCGTGAGGCTGCGGTGGATGTGATGAAGGCACTTCAAGCCCATTACGGCTGGCTGACTGACGAGGCGGTCGTTGAAGCGGCCGCACTGTTGGGACTTTCACCGCTGCAGGTGGAGGAGTTGGCCACCTTTTACGAGATGATCTATCGCCGCCCGGTCGGGCGTCATGTGATCCATGTCTGTGACTCCATCTCCTGCTGGGCAATGGGGGGGGAGACGCTGCTGAGTCATCTTTCCGGACTGCTCGACATCAAACCGGGGGAAACCACACCGGACGGCCTCTTTACCCTGCTCCCCTGCTGCTGCCTCGGCAACTGCGGAGAGGCACCGACTATGATGATCGGCGACACCATCTGCGGCAGGGTTAGTGTCGACACTGCTGCGGCACTGATTGAACAGCATCGGAACCGTTGATGGAACAGATTCTCTTTCGACATAACAGGCCGGGGCGCTCTGTCACTTTTGCCGAGTATCAGGCAGAGGGGGGCTTTACCGCACTGAAAAAGGCGCTTTCCGGCATGTCACCGGACGGGGTGCAGCAGGCGGTGATCGACTCCGGGATGCGCGGCCGGGGGGGCGCCGGCTTTCCGACCGGGAAGAAATGGTCGTTTGTGCCACGCACCCTGCCGGGACCGCGCTGGCTGATCTGCAACTGCGACGAGATGGAGCCGGGCACCTACAAGGACCGCGTCCTACTCGAAGCAAACCCCTACTCTCTGGTCGAGGGGATGGTGCTGGCCTGCTACGCCATTGGCGTGCGCCATTCATTCATCTTCATCCGGCGCGGCTACGAACAGGCCGCCGCCAACCTGCGCCGGGCCATTGCCGAGGCAACGGCGGCAGGATTGCTGGGAGACAACATCCTGGGGAGCGGCTTTTCCTGTGACATCGATGTACATGTCTCTGCCGGGCGCTACATCTGCGGCGAAGAGACCGCACTGATGAACGCTCTGGAGGGGAAACGGGCCAATCCGCGCGCCAAACCGCCATTCCCGGCAATCAAGGGTCTGTGGGGCGGACCGACCGTTGTCAACAACGTGGAGAGTCTGGCCAATATTCCGTATATTATTGCAAACGGTCCCGCTTGGTTCAAAGCAACAGCCGCCACACCCGAGGCGGCCGGCATGAAGCTGTTTTGCGTCAGCGGCCATGTGGTCAACCCGGCCTGTTTCGAGCTACCGCTCGGGATGCCGCTCGGGGAGATCATCGACGGCCCCTGCGGCGGCATGCGTCCAGGGAGCAGTTTCAAGGCGTGCCTGCCGGGTGGTGCCTCCACCCCCTATTTTACTGCCGACCACTGGGGAGTGCCGATGGACTTTGATCCGGTGGCCAAGGCAGGTTCACGCCTCGGCACCGGCGGTATCGTGGTCTTCGACCAGCAGACCTGCATGGTGGCGGCCACCCTCAATCTGGTCCGTTTCTATGCCAGGGAATCGTGCGGCTGGTGCACCCCCTGTCGTGAGGGACTCCCCTTCGTGGTCCATCTGCTGGAACTGATCGAATCCGGCTCGGGGAGTGAAGAGCATATCGGGATCCTGCGGGAGCACGTCCAGCAGCTGAACTACGCGTTCTGCGCCCTGGCCCCCGGCGCCATGGGGCCGGTGGATGGACTGCTCAGGCACTTTGAGGATGAAATCAGGGAACATATCGTCACCGGGAAATGCCCGTTTATTTCAATCTGATTTATGAGCAGGATGTATTTCGGTGTTATCGGCAATGCAAAAAGTAGAAAAAGTGGAACTGGTCAGAAATTGCGTAAACAGATGGTAGTACAAGTATCGTTTCCGATTGATAAAAAACAAAAATATCTTCATATTTATGACCAAATAGCATAGTATGCCATCCATAATACATGCAGATTTAGTAAAGAATAACGGAGAGGGGAACGAATAATATGCGAGTCGAAGCTATAGTAAAAAAAGGCGGTTGGTTCATTCCCCACCCAGGCGTTGAAATTGGCACACAAAAACATATTCTCCTCGACATAACCCCTGTTGCCACTTGTAATTTATCAGAGGATGTATTTGTTCAAGCAGCCGGTATGCTGAAGAAAACCACCATAGACGGAGTTGCTTTTCAGAAAAAACTTCGGAAAGAATGGAATGGCCGTTAGTGTACCTGATAGACACAAACATAATCATTTACTACCTTGAAGGTGAACACGCTGCCGTCTCGTTTTTGCGCACCAACCGGGGGAAACTGGCTATTTCGTTTATTACCTGGATGGAGACTCTCTCATTCCCTTTTAGCGCAGATGAAGAGCAGGTTGTCCGGGCATTTTTACAGGAATTCAGGCTGATAGAAATTTCTTCTCCTGTGATGGAGCTATCTGTAGAAATCCGCCGGAAGAAAAAACTGAAACTCCCTGATGCAATCATCGCCGCTTCAGCCATCCATCATGATTTGATTCTTGTGACAAGAGATTGCAAGGACTTTAAGGGGACCTCAGTAAAAACCCTCGATCCGTTTTTGGTTTCATGATTCAACGAATTTTCAAACGGCAGAAAACAGGGTCGTGGCTCAACTTCGGAAAATACAAGAGTTGATTCACGACTTTTGTCTTTTATAGAGAAAACTGAACAGCCACTGACCTGAACAAGAAGGGGTTTTTTCTGTATGCCGAAGCTGATTATCGATGACATACCGGTTGAGGTTGCTGAGGGTACCACCGTGCTGGAAGCGGCGCAATCCGTGGACATTCCGATTCCGCACTTCTGTTGGCATCCGGCGCTTGGCAAGGCGGGGGCCTGCCGGGTCTGCGCCGTCAAGATGCTGGAGGGGCCAGTCAAGGGAATTCAGATGTCCTGTATGCTGCCTGTCCAGGAGGGGATGGTGGTGTCGACGACCGACCCGGAAGCGGTTGCCATGCGGCGCGCCGTCATCGAGTGGCTGATGATCAACCACCCCCATGACTGCCCGGTCTGCGACGAGGGGGGGGAGTGCCAGCTGCAGGATTTCACTATTGCCGGCGGGCATGGTATTCGGCGCTACAGCGGCAAAAAACGGACTCATGTCAACCAGTATCTCGGTCCGTACATCGAACACGAAATGAACCGCTGCATCCAGTGTTACCGCTGTGTCCGCTTTTATCAGGAGTATGCCGGGGGAACGGATTTTGGTGTCATGGGGAGCGCCGGACGGGTCTATTTCGGTCGCTTTCAGGAGGGGCAGCTGGAATCACCCTTCTCCGGCAACCTGGTGGATATCTGCCCTACCGGAGTTTTTACCGATAAGACCGCCCGTTTTCGGGCCCGTTACTGGGATTACGACATGGCCCCCTCGGTCTGCCCCCATTGTTCGCTCGGATGTAACACCACGCCGGTAGCCCGCTACCGGGAACTGCTCAAGACCGTTGCCCGCCGGAATGAAGCCGTCAATGACTGGTTCATCTGTGACCGGGGCCGCTTTTCGAACAGCGTGGTCAACGACCCGCTGCGGCCGCGCCGGGCAGTGGTGGACAGCAGAGAAACCGGTGTTGCAGAAGCGCTGGAAGCGTTGCAACTGCGTATACGCGATATCGAAGAGCAATATGGTCCCGGCAGCATCGCCGTGGTCGGTTCATCGCGCATGGCGCAGGAAGCTGCAGAGCTGCTGCCACAGCTGGCGCACCGCATCGGTGCCGGAGCACTCTGCTTCAGTACCACACGGAAAGAACAGGTCGAAACGCTCGCACTCCTTGAACTGTTGTCAGCCGGAAGAAGCGCCTCCCAGCAGGATGTCCGGAACTCCGACTGTATTGTTATCTACGGTTGTGACCCGCTGAATGAAGCCCCGATGATGGCGATGGCAGCGCGCCAGGCCTGGAGAGCCGGTGCAAAAGTGTATCTGATCGGGCAGGGAATCAGCCTCCCGTGTGAAGTCACCGAATGTACCGCTCTTGAGGATGTGCCGCTTGCAGAGGCAGAAAGGCCGATTATCATCTGTAATGTGTCGGTCAGAGTTGAACTGCTTGATAAACTTCAGGAAAGCCACAGTCATCTCAAAATCGCCGGCCTGTTTCCCGCCGCAAACAGTTTTGGAGCGGCGCAGGTGATGCGGGAGACTGGCGCAATCAGCCTGGAAGAGGCGCTGGCAGACGGAGAGATCAAAGGAATCATTGCAATAGAGGCCGACATCCCGGCAGCACTGCTTGACGGCATTCCGTTTGTTGCTGCCCTCGACTGGCTGGCAGCAGCTGCCGTTCAGGCCGCGCAGATCGTTATCCCGACAACCGCCTGGGTTGAGATGGACGGCAGTTACATCAATTATGAAGGAAGGGCGCAACAATTTTCCAAGGTTATGAACCCGGGAGTCCCGATTAAAGGGCTTGATCCGAACGGTCATCCACCGCACAGCCATCGCACCGTCGCGCCGGGTGGTGAAGCTCTGCCCGCCTGGCAGCTGCTGGCCACCCTGATTAAACTGCTTGATGACGACAGCAGAGGACTATCATGATGTACGACACCATCGACATAGCCCTACTTCTGGCCAAGATCGCCCTGGTATTTTTCGTCATTCTGACTCTGGCGGCCTATCTGGTCTTTGCCGAGCGCAAGGTACTCGCCTGGATTCAGGACCGCAAAGGGCCCAACCGCGTCGGCCCCTTCGGACTGCTGCAGCCGCTGGCCGACCTGATCAAGCTCCTGACCAAAGAGGACTTCCGGCCGATCGGGGCGGACAAATGGCTGTTCTACCTGGCTCCTGCCATGGCCGCCATTCCGGCTATCATGATCTTTGCCGTCATCCCTTTTGGCGCGCCGCTGACACTCTTCGGACATACAGTATTGCTGCAGGTGTCCGACCTGAATGTCGGCCTGCTCCTGTTCATGGCGCTCTCTTCCATCGCCGTTTACGGCGTCGCCCTGGGAGGGTGGGCTTCAAACTCCAAGTATGCCCTGCTTGGCAGCATCCGCGGCCTTGCCCAGCTGATCTCTTATGAGCTTTCCATGGGGCTGTCGCTCGTCCCGGTGGTGATGCTGGCCCGCTCTTTCCGGCTGTCGGATATTGTTAACGCCCAGTCCGGCTGCTGGTTTATCGTCTATCAGCCGCTGGCCTTCGTAATCTTTCTGATCAGTATCGCCGCCGAATGCAAACGGATCCCCTTCGAACTCCCCGAAGCGGAGGGGGAACTGGTCGCGGGCTTTCACACCGAATACTCCGGCATGCGTTTCGGCCTGTTTTTCGTCGGGGAATATATCAACATCATCGTATTGGGGGGGCTGGCGGCCACCTTTTTTCTCGGCGGATGGCATGGCCCTTTTTTGCCGCCGGTCGTCTGGTTCTCTGCCAAGGTGCTGGCCTTTGCCTTCCTCTTTATCTGGATGCGCGGCACGTTGCCCCGCTTGCGCTACGACCAGCTGATGCATTTCGGCTGGAAGATTCTGACGCCGCTGGCACTGGTCAACATCGTGGTGACCGGCTGGTGGCTGGTGCTGAGAGGCTGAATGAAGATTTTATCCGACATAGCGGCACTCCTGACCGGGATGTGGATCACCTGGAAGCATATGTTCCGGCGGCCGGTGACCATCCAGTATCCGGAGGAGAAGCGCCAGCCGTATCCACGCTATCGGGCCCGTATCGTGCTGACCCGCGACCCGGATGGCGGTGAGCGTTGCGTCGCCTGCCAGCTCTGTTCAGCCGCCTGCCCGGTGGACTGCATCTCCATGCAGCCGACAGAAGATACCGACGGGAGACGCTCTGCAGAATGGTTCCGGATCAACTTCGCCCGCTGTATCTTCTGCGGTCTCTGCGCTGAAGCGTGTCCGACTCTGGCCATCCAGATGACCCCTGATTTTGAGATCTGCACGCGGGACATCATGGACCTGGTCTATGAAAAAGAAGATCTGTTAATTGATGGCTGCGGCAAATCGTCGCATTACAACTTTTACCGCCATGCCGGCATCGGTGTGACCCAGCCACGCGGCAACGGCGCTGAGGAACTGCCGCCGGTGGATGTACGGGGGTTACTGCCCTGATATGGAAACATACCTGTTCTACATACTGGCGACCGTAACTGTCATCGGCACGATCCTCGCCATTACCGAAAAACATCCGGTGCATGCGATCGTCTACCTCGTCACCTCGTTCTTCAGCCTGGCGTCGATCTTCTTTCTGCTGTCCGCGCCGCTGATCGCCATGTTCGAGGTTATCATTTACGCCGGTGCGGTTATGGTGCTGTTCATGTTTGTCATCATGATGCTCGACCTCGGACGCGCCGATGAAGCGAAACGCCCCCCCCTGCGGCAGTGGTTTCTGCCGGTCATTCTGGGCGGGATCATACTGGTGTCGATCGGGGTCCTTGCGGCCGGTTATGTCACAACCCCCCATGCTCCCGGTGCCATCACTGTCCGCGACTTCGCCGTGACCCTGTTCCGGAAATACGGCGTAGCGGTCGAAATCATCTCCATGCAGCTGCTCTTTGCAGTCGTCGGGGCGTTGTACCTCGGCAGGAGGCGGCCATGATCGTACCATTGGCACATGTACTGATTCTGGCGGCCATCCTGTTCGGCCTCGGGCTGGTCTGCACACTGGTCTGGCGCAGCAACGTCATCATGCTGCTGATCGGGATCGAGATCATGCTCAATGCCGCCATGCTCGTTTTTGTCGGTGGCTCAAACCATTGGGGGATGGCTGACGGCCAGGTGTTCGCCCTGATCATCATGGCCATGACCTCGGCTGAAGTCTCACTGGCACTGGCGCTGGTGGTGTATCTGCATCGCCGTAAAAACACGGTTGATGTCGATGAATTCCGGGAGTTACAGGACTGAATGAAAGCCTATCTTGAACTCATAATCCTGCTTCCGCTGCTCGGAGCGATCATCAATGCGCTGCTGGGCGGCCGTCTGCTGTCGCGCCGGGCGAGTGAATGGCTGGCCTGTGCCGTAATCTGGGGCAGCTTTGCCGCCACTCTGGCGGCAGCAATCGTTTACAGAGCTCCGGCCACGGTGGAGATCGTTTCGTGGCTGTCCGATTTTGATTTCAAGGCGTCGCTCACCCTCTATCTCGACCCGCTCTCGCTGTCACTCTGCCTGATGATCACCTTTGTCTGCGGACTGATACATCTCTATGCCGTCGGCTATATGAAGGACGACCCCTCTTCTGTCCGTTTTTTTGCCCTGCTCAATCTGTTCGTGGCGGCCATGCTGATGCTGGTGCTGGCCGAGAACCTGCCGCTCCTCTATCTCGGCTGGGAGGGGGTCGGTTTCTGCTCCTACGCCCTGATCGGTTTCTGGCACACGAAACCGGCAAATGCCACTGCCGGACGTAAGGCCTTTATTGTCACGCGTATTGGGGACACCGGCCTCGGGATTGCTGTTGTCTGGATGTTCGAGCTGTTCGGCACCGAGTCTATTCCGCACCTGAACCAGATGGGGCACCTGTTGCCGGCCGGCATTGTAACCGCCCTGGGGCTCCTGATGCTGCTGGCGGCCATGGGCAAATCGGCCCAGGTGCCGCTGATGGTCTGGCTGCCGGACGCCATGGCCGGACCGACACCGGTTTCGGCGCAGATCCACGCTGCCACCATGGTTACCGCCGGGGTGTACCTGCTGATGCGCATGTTCCCGCTGATCGGCGTCTCGCCGACGGTCACCGCCGCCATTGCGATCACCGGTGCGCTGACCGCTTTCTACGGCGCAACCTGTGCCCTCGTGCAGCGTGACCTGAAGCGGATTCTCGCCTACTCCACGATCAGTCAGATCGGCTATATGATGTTGGGAGTGGGCGCCGGCGCAATTACAGCCGCAACCTTTCACCTGCTGGTGCATGCGTTCTTCAAGGCGTTGTTATTCCTCGGAGCGGGGTGTGTCATTACAGCTCTCCATCACGAACAGGATATCTTCCGCATGGGGGGACTGAGGCGCACGCTGCCGGGGATCTTCTGGCCGTTTCTGGCCGGAGCGCTCTGCCTGGCCGGCGTGCCGCTTACCGGCGGCTTTTTCAGCAAGGATGGTATTCTCGGGGCGGTCTGGCTCAAGGGTGGGGCACTCTACGGGGGACTGTATGTTGTCGGTCTGGTCACGGCCTTTATCACCGCCGTTTATACCGCCCGGATGGTGCTGGTCGTTTTTTGCGGAGATGGAATTCATCCCCTCCCCCCTGGCGGGGGAGGGTTAGGGAGGGGGGGACTTAAACAATTGCCGCGCATCATGGAGTGGCCGCTGATCCCGCTCGCGATTCTGGGACTATGCGGCGGTCTGCTCAATCTGCCGGAATATATGGGAAATGGCCTCCTGCATTTGTTTTTGTTGTCGCTTGGCAGCCACGAGCAGACTCTGCCGCACTCGACCGAAATCCTCCTGCAGGGAGTCGCCGCCGCTGTCGCCGCAGCAGGCATTTTGACAGCCTGGTTCCGCTATGGCGGGAAGCGCCGCCAGGAGAGTCTCGCGAAAGAACAGAAGCCTGCCGGTGGTATTGCCGCTTTCCTGCTGGAGGGGTGGCGGGTGGATGCTCTCTATGACCTGCTGCTGGTCCGCCCCTATACCCGGCTTTCAACCTTTCTCTGGCAGCAGCTTGACGAAGGGTGCATCGATGATTCCCTGGATCGCATGGCCTCATTGTTCGGGAGATGCGGCCAGTGGCTCGGCGGTCGGGGTCAGGGGCGGGTTTCGCTCTCTCTGCTCGGCATGGCCGCCGGAGCGGCGCTGATGGTATTCTGGATGGTGTGGGGTATGCCATGAATCAGTTTCCGTTCCTGACACTGCTGCTGTTCCTCCCGCTGGCCGGAGCGTTTCTGCTCCTCACGATGACCGGAAGGGAGAAGTTGGCCCGGAGCACCGCCCTCACCATAGCGGTAGCAGAGACGGTACTGGCCTGCAGCGCCTGGTTCTGCCAGGGAAACAGTTCTGCACGGGGATATTTCCTCTTCGAAGACCGTCCCTGGATTGAAACGCTTGGCATCCGCTATACGGTGGGCATGGACGGCATCACTCTGCTGCTGGTAACGCTGACCGCTCTCGTTACAGTTATCGCCATGCTCGTATCATGGCGCTCCATCACGGAACGGGTCGCCCTGCACTTCCTGCTGATTCTGGCCATGGAATCGGGCATCATGGGGGTTTTCCTCTCCCTTGACCTGTTCCTCTTTTACCTGTTCTGGGAACTGATGCTGATCCCGATGTTCTTCCTGATCAGTATCTGGGGGCATGATCGCAACATCTACTCGGCGGTCAAATTCTTCCTCTATACCTTGGTCGGCTCGCTGCTGATGCTGCTGGCCATTATCGGCGTCTACCTGATTCATGGTGAACAGAGTGGCATCTACAGTTTCGGCCTGGCGGCGCTGACCGGAACCAGATTTTCACCCGCCACCGGCCTGTTGTTGTATGGCGCATTCCTGCTCGCCTTTGCGGTCAAGTTTCCGCTCGTGCCGCTGCACACCTGGCTTCCCGACGCCCATACCGATGCCCCGACCGCCGGAAGTGTGATTCTGGCGGGTCTGCTGCTGAAAACCGGGGCATACGGCCTGATCCGCTTCGGCTACCCGCTCTTTCCCGAGGCCGCCCGGACCCTGTCGCCGCTGCTGATCGGGCTGGCAGTAGCCGGTATCATCTATGCCTCATGGATCGCCTTTGCCCAGAAAGATATGAAACGCCTCGTCGCCTACTCCAGTATCGGGCATATGGGTTTTGTCGCGCTCGGTATCGCCGTCTGGACACCGGTGGCGCTGTCGGGGGCGCTGCTGCAGATGGTCAACCACGGCTTGACCACCACGGCGCTCTTTGCGCTGGTCGGGATGCTCGATGAACGGGCCCATACCCGTCAGATCGAGGATTATGGGGGGCTGTGGGGGAAAATTCCGCTTTTCTCGGCCTTCTTCGTTCTCTTTGCCATGGCCTCGGCCGGTCTGCCCGGCCTGAACAATTTTGTCGGTGAATTCCTCATTTTGACCGGTTCTTTCAAATCAGCTCATCTGGCAACTGCACTCGCTTTTATCGGCGTAATTCTGCCGCTTGTCTACACGGTACGCCTGGTCCAGGAGGTTATCTTCCAGGAGGAGCGGCGACCGCTGCCGATGGCGGATATTTCTTCACGCGAACTGTTCATTCTGGCATTTCTGGCCCTGGCTGACCTGTATATCGGGCTGCATCCCGCCCCGTTGCTGGAGATACTGAAAGCACCGGTGGCGTTACTGACGGGAGGGGTGCCATGACAACAGCAGATCTCTGGATAGCCCTTCCGTTGATCCTGCTTGCAGTCGGCGCCCTGCTGACGCTGCTGATCGGTGCCGTTACCCGCGATGACACCGCCGCAACCGCCATCGGTGTTGCGGTGACTCTCGGAGCCGCATGCTGGCTGTTACAGACTCCTCCTCTGCCGGTTGCTCCGTCGCTGGGACTATCCGCCGCCGGACTGCCGCGCCTCTTCAGCTGTTTTTTTCTCCTGCTGGCGGCCGGAGTGCTCTGCCTGTCGTCAGGTTACAACCGGGCGCGCGGCATCGGTGGCGAGGAATATCCTGCTACGGTATTGTTCGCCACATTCGGCATGCTTGCCCTGGCGTCGGCGACCACTCTGCTGACCCTTTTTCTGGGGCTTGAAGCGATGAGTTTCGGTTTCTACATCCTGGTGGCAGTCGACCTGAAACGGGCGACATCCGGCGAGACCGGACTGAAATACCTGCTGCCGGGGGCGCTCAGCACCGCCTTTCTCGCGTTCGGCATCGCCCTTATCTATTGCGTTTCCGGGACACTCGCCATCCATGAAGCGGTGCAGCTTACGCTGACGAGCGGCAGGCCGGACCCGATCGCACTGGCCGGGTGGGGCTGTCTGCTGGCCGGAATTGCCTTCAAGCTTTCGCTGGCTCCCGCCCACCTCTGGACCCCGGATGTGTACCAGGGGGCTCCGGCGCCGGTGGTTGCTTTTCTCTCGGGCGGCTCAAAAGGTGCAGCGATCCTGCTGCTCCTCCTCCTGCTCCCGCACGCGGTTGACGCTTCGCACCTGCGGATACCACTCTGGGGGGTGGCGCTGCTCTCCATGCTGGTCGGCAATCTGGCTGCCTTGCTGCAAAACCGTGTCCGTCGGCTGCTGGCCTACTCCTCAATCGCCCAGATGGGCTATGTTGCGGTCGCTCTGGTTTCCGGGAAGGGGGGAGGCTATCAGGCGGCAGCTTTCTACGCCCTGGCATACGGTGTGATCAGTCTGGCGGCGTTTGGTGCGATTGCCGTTCTCGAGCGGCAAGGGTGCGGAGAGACCCTGGACGATTATCGCGGACTCGGTCAGAGCAAGCCGTTTGCTTCAGGAGTGCTGACATTGGCGCTGTTTTCTCTTGCCGGCATCCCTCCTACGGTCGGTTTCACCGGCAAGTTCCTTATTTTTACGTCAGCAATCCGCTCCGGTGAAATTGCCCTGGCCGTAATCGGCGTCCTGCTGGCCGCCATTTCGGTCTATTACTATTTGAAAGTGGTGATCACCCTCTACAGCAAACATACCGGAACAGCAGATGCAAGTCATCCGACGTATCCGGAATACTCCGTACTTATTCTTGCATCTACGGCAATGGTTCTCCTCGGACTCTGGCCGGATGCGCTTATTTCACTGTTGTCTCATCTTCTGCCGTAAGAATCGTGTATGAGTTGAGGGGAGGTTGTTGTCTGATGCCCGTATCAGATTATTTTGGAGCGCTTATCTGCCTGCTCATTCTGCTTCTGACCGCCTTTGCTGCTCCTAAAACAGCGTCTGCAGGGGAGTTGTTTGGCTTTTATGGCGTAACCAATGAGGCGAACAGCTCCAACAATTCTTTTGCCTATCAGTTTGAATACCGGGAAGGTCTTGGGGAAAACGTCGCTGCGAGCGCTTCCTATCTGAACGAGGGGCATATTCCGAATCACCATAGAGACGGTCTTGCTCCGCTCATGATCTGGGGGCGGGGCAATTTATGTGATCGCCGCTTGTCGCTTGCTGCCGGTGCCGGCCCGTACCTCTATGCCGATACCACCACCATCAACGGCATTGTCAAGGACAGCCATGATGTGGGAGGCATATTTTCCGTTTCTGCCACTCTCTACACCCAATCACGTTTTCTGCTTCAGGGAAGGGCCAATTGGGTTTATACCGGCAGAAGTGTCGATACCGTCACCGCCCTCATCGGCATCGGCTACCAACTTGATCCCCCGCTTTCAACCGGGCCACTGCCAACACCGCCGCGACAAAAGGAAAAGACGACCAATCATGAACTCTCCGTGTATGTCGGGCAGACCATAGTCAATAATCCCGGTTCTCCCAAATCAGTCGCTACCGGTATCGAATACCGGAGAGGGCTGTTGCGCTATCTTGATTTCAGCACGGCATGGCTGAACGAAGGAGACAACGAGCTGATCCGAAGAAATGGCGCACTCGCCCAGTTCTGGCTCGTCCGGGCCTTCTTTGACGACCGTCTTTCCCTTGGCAGCGGACTTGGCGCTTATTTAGCAATTGACAAAAGGAATGGAAAAGCGTTTGACAAAGGGGGGGGTGAATTTGCTTCCGGTGTCATATCGATGACCGCAAGTTTCAGGGACTTCGGTTTTAACCCGGACATTTCACTGCGCTTAACGATGAACCGTATCGTCACCAACTATGACAAGGACACCGACATCTTCCTCATGGGCCTGGGGTACCGTTTCTGATGTACCAATTTCCATAAAAGTGGATTGCTAAAGTATGTTTGCCAATAGCAACAGGATTGCCAATGAGCCGCTACTGACCGTTGAAGGTGGGTTGTCAGGGGTGAGTATAAAGCCCAGCCACACGATCTGAAGCGGAAAATTCAAATGAGCTGCCTGACCAAGTAATTGATTTAAAGCGCTCCGCTATTTATCTCCCGTATTTTTTCAATGCTCTTCCGCAAAGCAACCCTCCTTATGGTCCTTTTCGTGAATGGTTTGTCTCTTTAACAACTGCAGTTAAATGGCGAACTGAACATGGTTAATTAACGGAGAGTTGTGCGGTTTTTACCTGTGCACACTCTCAATGTCATCATAATCATATGTAATCATTTAATATTATTTATTCCCTCAGGAACAAGCAAGTTGGCACTTGTTTTGCTAAACTGAGCAAAATTTTATTTTGTGCAGACCGGGACGGGATATGAAAACCGAACGGGGGCTTCCGTATGGGCATTCCGCCGAACATGTATACCTGTACGGTACATTTATTTTGGCTTTTCAAAGCCATATATCATAAAAAAAGAGGAGGAAGTTAGTAATGAAAAAAATGATTAGCAGTGGTTTGGTAGCAGCAAGTCTGTTGGTTGCAACGTCATCATGGGCAGCGTTGCCAGCATTTATTCAGGGGTATGTTAAAAATGCCCAGGGAGTTGGAGTGGCAGGAGCAACAGTAAAATGCAATTATTCAACAGTAAAGTCCCTTCCCAATGGCGCTTTTATTACTGTACAGCCAGGCGGAAGTTTTACCTGCACCGCACAATATGCCGGCTCACAGGCATCAGTCAGCGGGTATGCCAGTTCAGGCAGTTCTACATTGGTTATCATAAAGCTCCCGTAATACTTGATCGTTCCTCCTCTCGCGGAGAATAGAGAAATTTAATTTAAAATACAAAGGATAGGAAAAATGAAAAAACTTATCAGCACAGGATTAGTGGCGGCAACTCTTTTGGCAGCAGCAACATCTTCGTGGGCAATCAGCTTCCCGGTCTTTGTAAAAGGAACGGTGCTTGATGCTCAGGGAGTCGGGGTTTCCGGAGCAGCAGTAAATTGCACACCAGCTTCCGGCATTGGTTACGCGAAAACAACAACCATTCCAGGCGGACTTTTTCTGTTGAACCTATTGCCCGGCTCAATATGGGTATGTAAGGCAACCTATGCCGGTAAACAGGGTTCCAAGGTAATAAATGTCCCTTATGCCGGTGGTAGCGTCATGACCACCACAATAAAGCTCCAATAACTGCGTTATAGCATTTCTAAATCAAGTAAAACGAGTGGAGGCCTACATGATCAACTGTAGGCCTTTTCTATTCTTGCAATGCCGCATATGTAAATTTTGCAGACAATTTTATCCAAGTATCATATATACATCGTAACAATCAGATTCATTCTCCGCTTAACTGAAAAGGAGTGGAAGCGCTTCATGATGAGAATATCCCGCACGAAATCACTGCTCCTTCTGCTTGCCGTCACAGTATTAGCCATCGGTGCGTACTTCTTCAAACGTCAGTTTCTCACCGCCAAACCGGCTGAATACATTACCGCCACGGTGGAACGGATGGATCTGGAAGAACGAATTCTGGCCAGCGGCACTCTGAACGCGCATAAAACTGTCGAGGTGGGCGCACAGGTTTCCGGGCAGTTGAAAAAGCTCCATGTTGCCCTCGGTAATCAGGTAAAAAAAGGGCAACTGCTGGCGGAGATCGATCCGGTGCTGCAGCAGAACTCGTTACTGGATGCCGAAGCCTCTCTGGAGAACATGAAAGCGCAAAAGCGCGCCAAACTGGCACTGCTGCATCAATACGAGCTGGCGTATAAGCGCACGAAGCAGATGACCGACAAAGACGCCGCATCCCAGGCGGATCTGGAAAGTGCTCTGGCTCAACTTGAGAGCACCCAGGCTGACATGGTCTCACTTGATGCCCAAATCAACCGGGCCAGGGTATCGGTTGACACCGCTACGGCAAATCTGCAGTACACCAGAATTGTAGCGCCAATTGACGGTGTCGTCATTGCCATAGTCACGGAAGAGGGGCAGACGGTGGTTTCATCCCAGGCAGCACCGACGATTCTTAAACTTGCAGATCTGGAAACCATGACGGTAAAAACGCAAATCTCCGAGGCAGATGTCATTCGCGCCCGGCCGGGGCAGACCGCTTATTTCACGGTACTCGGTGATACTGTAACCCGCTATTACGGAAAACTGCGGGCAATAGAACCGGGGCCGGTTTCATCATCAAGTTCCTCTGGTACAGCCAACTCTGCGGTTTATTATAACGGGCTTTTCGATGTACCAAATACGGATAGCAGATTGAGAGTCGCCATGACTGCCCAGGTGTCCATTGTTTTGAACAGTGTGAAACAGGCGCTCTGCATACCCGGTTCGGCACTCAGGGAAAAAGGAAAGAACGGCCTTTACACCGTAAAAGTCCTGGTGAACAATATTCCCGAGACCCGCTCGGTTGGCATCGGCATGAGCAATAATATCAACACCCAAGTGCTTGAGGGACTGAAAGAAGGTGAAAAAGTCATTATCGGTGACTCCTATTCGCTCCCCCCGTCTGAAAAAACCCCTTCCATGCCTCCGCCACCCCGGAAAAATTGAGATGCGCCAGCCGTTACTGGAACTGAAAGAAGCAGGACGGGAGTTTACCACCGGTGAGCAATCATTCGCGGCGTTGAAAGGGATTAACCTATCTATTTGTGCCGGCGAAATGGTTGCCGTTGTCGGGGCATCGGGCTCGGGTAAATCGACTCTGATGAATATCCTGGGCTGCCTGGACCGTCTCAGTACGGGCCGGTATCTGATCAACGGCAGGGATACCGGCACCCTTGACTCCAATGCTCTGGCAGAGCTGCGCCGGGAGCACTTCGGGTTTATTTTCCAGCGCTACCACCTGCTGCCCCATCTTGATGCGCTGCAGAACACCGAGATTCCGGCAGTGTATTCCGGCATGGACAAACTGAAACGACGGGCACGGTCCGCAGCACTGCTGACCAGCCTGGGACTGGCCGACCGCTGCCATCATCTCCCCGGTCAACTCTCCGGCGGGCAGCAGCAACGGGTCAGCATTGCCCGGTCACTCATGAACGGCGGCGCCGTCATCCTGGCCGATGAACCGACCGGCGCACTTGACAGCAAGAGCGGTCAGGAGATGATGAAGATTCTCCACCAGTTGCATGATGCCGGACATACCATCATACTTGTAACCCATGACCTGAGCCTGGCGGACCATGCTGAGCGGATCATTGAAATCTGTGACGGCATAATTTTCAAGGACCACGCTAACCCGAAACGACCTTTAAACCCTCCCCGGCCCTCCCTTATCAGGGAGGGAGCAAACACGGAAGGGACTGAGCATTTTTCTGCGCGTCCCCCCCTGACAAGGGGGGACAGGGGGGTTGCAGCCTGGGGGCGCTTTGCCGAGGCGTTTACCATGGCGCTTAAAGCCATGACATCCCATCGTCTCCGCACATTTCTGACTATGCTCGGCATTATTATCGGCATTACTTCAGTTGTTTCCATAGTGGCCCTGGGTGAAGGAACCCGCGAGAAGGTAATCAACGATATCAGTTCCATGGGGACGAATGTCATCGACATTTATCCCGGCAAAGACTGGGGAGACGAGAAATCCGGCAGCATCCAGACGCTCACCAGAGAAGACCTGGAAGCCCTGCAAGCTCAGGTCTATGTAGACAGTATCACTCCGGGGATCTACACCAACCTGCTGATTCGCTCTAACAACATAACGGTCAATGCTTCGGTCGGGGGGGTCAGTGAACAGTATTTCCGGGTTCGCGGTGTGGAAATGGCTCAAGGATCCGCCTTTCTCCCGGATCATATACGACGGCAGGCGCAGGTCGTTATCATTGATGAGAACACCCGCAAAAAATTGTTTGCCACCAGCGAAAACCCTCTTGGAACAGTAATTTTGCTCGGTTCGCTCCCCTGCCAGATAGTCGGCGTCAGCAAAGATAAAGAAGGACCCTTCGCCAGCAACCAGAATCTGAATGTCTGGGTTCCCTACACGGCCGCCATGAGCCGGCTCTTTGGCCAGCATCATTTTACTTCAATTACGGTGCGGGTGCGGGATACGATGTCAAACCAGATTGCCGAGGCGAGTATTGTCAAGCTGCTCACCCGGCGCCATGGCACGAAGGACTTTTACACCAACAGCAGCGACACTATCCTCAAAACCGTGAATTCAACCACAGACACACTGACGCTGCTGATTTCATCTGTTGCGGTAATTTCTCTCATAGTGGGTGGTATCGGGGTAATGAACATTATGCTGGTTTCTGTTACTGAAAGAGCCCACGAAATCGGTATCCGCATGGCGGTGGGAGCGCGTCAGAGCGACATACTGCAGCAATTCCTCATCGAAGCAGTGCTTGTCTGTCTCATAGGCGGGAGCATCGGCATACTGCTTGCTTTTGGACTTGGCAAGATATTCGCACTGTTTTTCACCATAATTACCATTAAATTATCACTCATGTCACTGGTGGTGGCTTTTTTCTGTTCATCGGCCATCGGTGTGCTGTTCGGATTTATTCCGGCCCGAAATGCCGCCAGGCTCGACCCGGTTGACGCACTGGCCAGGGAGTAGACGGTAATGTCACGATTATTCGCACGCCTGATTTTTGCCGGAACGCTGACGCTCACCCTAATGAGCGGCTGCAACATGCTGCCGCACCAGGATTACAAACGGCCTGCAGCGTCTTTTCCGGAAAAATGGCAGGAGCAGACAGTTACCGGCACCAGCGTCGCAGCCGGTGAACAATGGTGGAAAAAATTCAATGATCCCATGCTAGAAGAACTCATTGAACGAGCCCTGCGCAGCAATAACAATCTGGCCGCTGCAGCTCTCAGGGTGCAACGGGCCCGCCTGCAGTCTGAACTGACGGATACCAACCGCACCCCATCTGTGAGTGTCTCGGCCAATAACTCCCTGAATTACGACATCAACAATAAAAAATCGACCCGATCGTATGGGGTCAGCGGTGCGGTAAGCTATGAAGTTGATTTATGGGGCAAGCTTGCCCGAAGCCGTGATGCCGGGCAATGGGAAGCGGAAGCCACGGAAGCGGACCGGCAAAGCGCCGCCCTGTCGCTCATCGGTACGCTTGCCGACAATTACTGGCAGATTGCCTACCTGAATCAGAGCATCGCTGCAAGCAGGGCAAATCTGGAAAATTCCGAACGGACTCTGCAGCTGGTCCGAACAAAGTATGACGCAGGCGCAGTCTCCGGAATCGACCTCATTCAGGCGCAACAAACCATTTCATCACAAAAGGCCGGGCTTACCCAGCTTCAGCAGCAGCTTGTCGAAGCTCGTAATTCAATGGCGATTCTGTTTGACCAGCCACCTGCATCCAGAGTGCCGGAACGTTCACAATTACCTGACGGACCTCTTCCGGCAATAACCCCCGGAATACCGGCACACCTGCTGGGCAGACGCCCCGATCTTCGTGCAGCGGAATTGCGCCTGAGAGAAAGCCTGGCCTCAGTGGATGCCACCAGAGCCGGCTTCTACCCTGCCATAAGTCTCACCGGAAGCGTCGGAACCAACAGTATAACACTTGAAAATATTCTGAAAAATCCTGCGGCAACGCTCGGGTTGGGCTTGACACTTCCGTTTTTGCAGTGGAATACCACCCGCCTGACAATCAAAGTCTCGGAGACGCAGTACGAAGAGGCGGTAGTCAACTTCAGACAGGCCCTGTACAAGGCGTTTAATGATGTTGAAAACTCACTGTCAGCAGCGAGACTGTTTGATGCTGAACAGATACATCTCGAGGAAGCACGGCTGCTGTCACTAAAAGCCGAGCAGTTGGCCGAAATCCGTTATCGGGCCGGTGCTGCCGGCGTACAGTCATGGCTGGATCAGCAGGATCGGAGCCGCAGCGCAGAACTGGAGGTTGCAGGCAACCGCTTGAACCGCCTGAAAAATCTGATGCGGCTCTATCAGGCACTTGGCGGGGATATGGAGATGCCGGTTAACGGGGTGCGCTGATTTTCTGCAATAAAAATGTCAGATGAGATTTATTGAAAAGTTTCAGTCAAAAACTGAACCCCCATACTGAGCGAATCAAACCTGACTACCCTGCAGGTACGCTTGATGGGGCATGAATCGGCGTTGTCGCAGAGCATCATGCGGCAGACATCACCAACTTCCAGGCTTGCAAGAACACCATCTTTAACTTTTATCAGAGCGCCGCCAGCGGATATATTCTCCAGCAGTGCCCCATACGAATTCCCGGCATCATCGGTTACGACACACTCTGCACCACTCTTGTTTCTTATATGTTGTCTCTGGTTAGCCATGTGTGTCCTTTCGTTCTGAACCAAGTACGTCAGTAGTGGTCCAGATACCGATTCCCATCTCAAGTGGAATATCCTTTTTACCTGCAAAGAAATTTTTCAACTGCAGCTTGACATCACTCAGCTGAATGCCGACTTCAACGCCATGAAATACATCTGATGAACTGGTCCCGTTTGAAAGCATGAGAACAGAGGTGTTCAGCTGGCGCAAGGTTCGATAAAATTCCGTGATATTCCTGATGTTTTCAGGAAAGAAATCTTCGATCGGATCGAGCACGACAAGCTTTACTTTATAGTATTCGCAGAATTTCAGCAGATAGGTGAGGGTTTTGGTATGGCATCCCGCTGCATCGATGAGGTTTGGTTGGGTCCCGTAACAGTCATCACACATTGAGATGCAGGTCAGATTGTCACCATTTTGCTGTAGTTTGAAATTGAAGTCAGGCTCTGATTTCTGCCATTCACGACAGAGTCGTTTAAAGCGCCGACAATTATCGTCATCGGTATCCTGAGAGCTCAAATAGATCACATGCCCTTGGTGGCTCGGGTATTTACCGAGAAACGGAATTCCGAGCGCAACAGACATTGCCGCCTGCATTGCCAGCGTAGATTTGCCATAAATGCCGTGAGTCTTGAGGCAGACGAGTGACTTGGCCGGAATTATTTCCGCGATGGTGTACTCCTCCGCTTTCGGAGTGAGCACTTCCCGGGTTGTCCACTCCTTGATGCCGGTATGCCTGGCAAAGGGATTATCTTCCATCATCCGTAACGTCATGGGAAACTCCTTTTGATAAAAAGTAAAAAAACCTCAGCGTGGCTGGCCGATGCCGCGTGGGGAGGCGGTACCGGTGACTCCGTGACGGAGTCCTATTGTTGCGCCGTCTGCCTGTCCGAAGGTGTAGGCGTTACTGTTAATGTAGCTCTTGCGGCTGTGCATTGTCCGTAGAGTCCCTATGGCAGTCATCGCCTGCCTGATCAGCCCTTCCTTAACCGGAACCAGTGCGCCGGTGGTGACCGGGGTCTCGGCTTTCTGCTCTCTCAGACGCGCAGTGATAGTGGTTACCGCCCCCAGATAATAGGAATGACGCATCAGTTCACGGTGGCGGTTGGCCAGTGCGCCGGTGGCATGCCGCTTCATATAGGAGCTGCAGAGCATTCTTATGGTTCGGTCGAGATAGGTAAAGGTATACACGGCGACCTGCACATCTGCTCCCACGCCGATAAAGGTCATTTTCCCGGTGGCAGGGTGGTGGACCGCCTGGCAGTCAAAGGCGCTGCTGACCCCGGCGCTCAAGTGGCGCAGCCATTTCGGCAGACTTTTTGACACGGTGGTTTCAATTGTATCGGCTTTATCAGGTCGGTGGGCCGCTTCAATATCGGCCATGGCCAGGTTGTGTTCTGCCAGCAGTCGCTGGGCGTGTCCGGCAGCCAGGGCGGCCTCATGCTCATTACTTGAATGTGCCAGAGCCAGCAGTTTCTTTATTTTTTCTATGACAGGAGAAGGTTCCACGGTATGTGCCTTTTGGAGCCGCGATGTGACCATACGGTTTCGTCAGTCGCTGTGCTTGAAATATAAACTGATCAAGGGACTTTCGGCACTTAATCGGAACAGCAGCGGCAGGAGCGCCGCCAGAAAAATGATAGCGCAGCCGAGCCATTCCCGACTGTTGAGTCGTTCCCCAAGTATGGAAAAACCGGCGATCAGACTCCAGACCGGATCGAGAGTGTAGATCAATCCCGCCCGGGTGGGGGTGACGTAGCGTTGATATATGTTCTGCAGTGTGAAACATAATACGGTCGGGAATATGGCACAATAGATAATTGAGAAAACGGCAGGAGTGGTGACGCTGAAAGCGGGGAGGGGCAGCAGCAGCGTGGCGGCTCCGGCGATCACTGATACAGTGGCGAACTGGACGAAGGTGATCAGAAAAACGTCATCGTTTTTTAATACTTTTGAGACCGAGATGATGTGACAGGCAATCATGAAAGCGCAGAATGTCGAGAGAAGATCACCACGATTGAAGCCGCTGCCACCTCCGCTTGCGAGCAGTCCGATTCCGGCAACCGCCAGAGCAATGCCGGCCATGTTGACCCGACCGATCCGGTCGCGCCAGACGATTTTCGTGATGACCGGGATGAAGAGCACGAACAGGTTGTTGAGGATACCGGCACGCGAGATGCTGGTGCCCTGGATGCCGAAGACGAAACTCAGATTGGTCAAGCCGAGGGCGACACCGACGGTCATACCGCGAACCACTGTTCCGGAATCAAGCATGCGCAAACGCCTGGAGCAGACAACCAGCATGATGGCCGTTGCAAGAATAAACCTGGTCAAGGCAAACAGCTGCGGCGGGATTGTGGCAACACCGATTTTAGTGAAAAGAAAACTCCCTCCCCAGAAAAAAGTGGTCAGGACCAGAAAAAAATAGACCCGGTTCGTTGCGGGTGCGATCGAATTTGTCATACCGTGGCATTCTCTGCGGTAATGTTCATATATTCCCTGATTACCGGCAGATCGGCTGCTGCCCAGTCGAGTTCCGGCATCTGCCGCGCTTCCACCCATTTCAGGGCGTGATGTTCATACATGGTTACGGTGCCACCGGCCAACCGGCAGGTGAAGGGGTAGAGAGTGACGGTGAAGTCGGGATAACTGTGGGTTGCCGGGGTAAGCGCGCTGCCGATGAAGACGCTGACGCCAAGCTCCTCTCTCAGTTCACGGATCAGGCACTCCTCCGCCGTTTCACCGCTTTCGATCTTACCACCGGGAAATTCCCATTTGAGCGGAAGAGACATGGACGCGCTTCTCTGGGCCGCCAGCACCAAACCGTCCTGCTCGATGATGGCACAGGCCACGTGGAGATGACGCCTCACAATGAGGCCGTTTGATGGTGTTCAAGCAGCCGCATCCCGACCCAGCGGCAGGCAAACTGGTAGGCGATTCGGCCACTGTTATCCCCTTTGTCGTAACCCCACTGGATTGCCGCCGCTCGCGCTTCATCGTTCCAGGCGAGTGGTGAACCCTGTTTGACAAAGAGTTTATTGACCCATTGCCGGGTGACGTTGACGTATTGCTCCTGGCTGAACGGGTGGAAGCCGATCCAGAGCCCGAAGCGGCCGGAGAGGGATATTTTTTCCTCAATCGCTTCACCATGGTGCATCTCGTTGTTGATCAGCATGGCGCCCCGGTTGTCCGTTTCAAACTCGGGGAGGAGGTGGCGGCGATTTGAAGTGACATAGATCAGTACGTTGTCCGGCGGCGCATAGACGGCGCCGTCGAGTGCGCTTTTGAGCATTTTATAGCTGGATTCGCCGACTTCAAAGGAAACATCGTCGGAGAAGATGATGAAGCGGTACGGCAGTCGCTTGATGCAGTCGACGATATCCGGCAGATGGATCAGATCAGTTTTGTCAACCTGGACAATCCGCAGTCCCTGGTGAGCATAATTATTGAGCATCGCCCGGATCAGGGAGGATTTGCCGGTGCCGCGCGTTCCCCACAGGAGCGTGTTGTTGGCAGGATAACCGGCCAGAAACTGCCGGGTGTTTTCGACAACAATCCGCTTCTGCTCCTCGATTCCGAGCAGATCGTCGAGCGCGATCTGCTCGATGCTCTCTACCGGCTCCAGATAGCCGCTGAAGGAGTGCCGTCGCCAGTTGGCAGCATGGCTGACGGTCCAGTCAATTGCTGCCACCGGTTTCGGCAGCAGCATCTGCAGTGAGGTGAGTACCAGCTTCAGTTGTGATTTCAGTTCGTGGTCCATAAATCAACCTCTCAGCGCGGTCACGCGTCAATTAACGGCAGAGAATGCAATTGACGTTTTAATTGTAATATCATATTGTTTTCCGCGCGTCAGTCAGAATTACCAACGGTTGGCAATAAATATACGATTCTGCCAGGAGATGCCTGAAATGTTTTTAAAAGTAGCCGAACTTGCCGAAGCTGCGGGCGTCAATGAAAAAACGGTACTGTTCTGGATCAGAGATATGGGGCTTCCTGCGCACAAAGAGGATGACCGCTATCGTATTAACAGGGTTGATCTGCTTGAATGGGCGACGACAACCGGGATTTCGATTCCGCCGGAAATATTTGCCGTTCATAATGAGCAAAAACGTCCGACAGCGGTTTCAGACGCGCTTCAGTTGGGTGGAATTTTTTACGACCTGCCGGGTGATACCCCCGAAACCGCGCTCCGGGAGGTTGTTTCACGGCTTCAGCTCCCCCCCGGCCTTGATCCGGACTTTCTGCTGCAGACCCTTCTGGCACGGGAAGCGCTTGGATCTACTGCTCTCGGCAACGGCATTGCCATTCCGCATGTGCGCAATCCGATTGTCGGTCCGGCCGGAGAATCGGCAATCAGTCTCTGCTTCCTCAAAAATCCGATTGACTTTGAAGCGGTTGACGGGAAACCGGTGACAATTCTCTTTACGCTGGTAACCCCCAATGTCAAGGCGCATCTGCAGCTGCTGGCAAAACTTGCCTTTCTGCTGCATGATCAGCCATTTCAGGAACTGCTCCATCGTGCCAACACAGAAACTGAGATCATGATAACGATCCGTGCTCTGGAGGATAGTAAAATCAGGAGGTAGACGCCCAATGGCAGAGGAGTTGTTCGCCCCGAGTTCCCTGATACTTATTGCCACGCTGCTGGCCGCTCTTTCCGGTGGCCCGTTGCTGCTTCCCCGCTTGATCTCTCCAGCACGGTCCCAGCTGGTATCAATTGCTCTCCTCCTTGTTGCCTCGTGCGCCGGTTTAACCGGTTCGATCCTGATGCTCCTCTCCGGACGCACGACCCTGTTTGAACTGGCCTGGTCGCTTCCGTTCGGACCTGCCCGCTTTGGCGTTGATCCTCTCACTGCCTGGTTTCTTATCCCCATTTTTCTTATTTCCGGTTGCTCTGCGCTGTATGCACGTTCATACTGGCACGCCGACCACCACTCCACCAATGTGCGCAAGATGACCTTTTTTTTCGGTATGATGACCGCCAGTATGAGCGGTGTTGTGCTGGCCAGAGACGGAATCAGCTTTCTCTTTGCCTGGGAAATCATGGCGCTCTCCGCCTACTTTCTCGTCTCGACTGAAGATGAAAAGCAGGAGGTCAACGAAGCCGGCACTCTCTATATGATGACGACCCATACCGGGACACTCGGCCTTTTTGCGCTCTTCCCGCTCTTGAATCTGCTGAGCGGTTCCTGGCTTTTTCCCGCTGTGGCTTCACTGAATGCTTCTTCCGGTCTGGCTACCACAATTTTCCTGGCTGCCCTGTTTGCTTTCGGCTTGAAGGCCGGTATCATGCCGCTCCATGTCTGGCTTCCATCTGCGCACGCCAATGCTCCGAGTCACGTCTCGGCCGCCATGTCGGGCGTGATACTTAAAATCGGGGTGTACGGGCTGATCCGGACGCTTTCATTTTTTACCGAAATACCGCTCTGGTGGGGCGGTTTAGTACTGCTTCTTGGAGTGATTTCCGGAGTGGTCGGCGTCGCCTTTGCCATCGGGCAGCATGATTTGAAGCGGCTGCTCGCATATCACAGTATCGAAAACATCGGCATCATTTTCATGGGATTCGGTGTCGCGCTGATCGGGCAGAAGGTCGGCTCTGCGGCGATGATGCTGCTCGGCATGAGCGGCGCGCTGCTGCATGTGCTCAATCATGCGACCTTCAAAGCGCTGCTCTTTCTGGGAGCCGGTTCAGTCATCCATGCTACCGGCAGTCGTGAGATCGACCTGATGGGCGGAGTGGCAAGAAAACTCCCGTACACGGCGTTGTTGTTCGGGGTTGGCGCGGTTGCCATCTGCGGTCTGCCGCCGCTCAACGGGTTTATCAGTGAGCTGTTGATCTATCTCGGTCTTTTTCAGGGGATTCAGGGAGAGGGGAGGGCGGTGGCTGCCGCAGCACTGGCGGCGCCAGCGCTGGCACTTGTCGGCGGGCTGGCAGTGGCCTGTTTTGTCAAGGTGTATGGCATCGTCTTTCTGGGGGTTCCCCGGACTGAGG
Organism: Desulfuromonadales bacterium; assembly: GCA_013349405.1. Taxonomy (GTDB): domain Bacteria; phylum Desulfobacterota; class Desulfuromonadia; order Geobacterales; family Pseudopelobacteraceae; genus JACRCG01. The sequence goes on from DUZS01000021.1 coordinate 65,174, forward strand.
CGCATGCGGCACGGCATGAAGCCGGGTGGCAGATGCTGTTCCCTATGCTGCTGCTGGGGCTGCTCTGTGTTGCAATCGGTCTGG
>DUZS01000022.1 GCA_013349405.1 Desulfuromonadales bacterium
AGGATTCTTTCAATATCTTCCTTGTTATCCATTGAAAGCCCCATCAGCAACAGAGCCGTGCTGATAACGAGCACGACCCCGAATATGCGTGTTCCCATCGTTCTATCTCCTGTCGTCAATCAGACTCCGTGAACAATCGTTGTTAAGACGTCATCAGCAGGTTACTGTGCCGGAGGTGGTGTCATGGCTTCTGGCTGCATCGATTCGACAATATTGCGGTATAGATCAAGGCATTTCTGCACCCTCTTCTGGTAGACTATTCGAACAGCCTCGCGCTCGCTCTCAAGCGCCTTTCTCACCCGCTCACCCTTCGCTATGAGTGTCTGCAGTTCCATGGGGGACATAACGGCTGCTTCCGAAATATTCCCGCAGACATCTTCGAACTCTGGTCGCCAATCCTCCGCCCCGCTGACGATCTCAGAGCTTGCCAGCATCGCTAAAAGCGACAGGAAGGCCACACCGTGACGGAGCATCTGATCAGCCCTCCACCGGTGCAGTGTGACACCGGCGGCAGTCGGGTAAAGGGAAAGCAACTGTGTTGTGGCACGCCCCACAAAATTTTCCTTCGAAAATTTCATCCATACTGTATACCGAACGTCCTTTTTTAATTGAGAAGAGTTCCGGATGACAAAGCTCGCAACCACCCCAGATAGAGTGTTTCGTATGTGAGAAGAGCACATTGGGCATGCCCTCTAACTTTGCCTTCAAGGTTCTGTCGGTTGGTATTTTCATCTTGACCCGCGTCACTGACAGCCCTTCAATATAGTCAATCGTTTTGAAATGCCCTTCTCTCTCAGCCTTTTCCCAGTTGATGCCGTTACCAAATTTTTCCGGCGGCATGCTCTTCGCGAACGAGGCAAATTTTTCTTCCTGGCTGATGTTCCGTTCAAGCTGGTGACACCGGACGCACGTCTTGTACTCTTCACGGGTGTACTCTTTTGCACAGGCGGGAAAAATAATGCTCCGATTCATCATCATCTTGCCGTTGTGGCAGGTTCCGCAATAAATACCGCTTATATTGTCGACAGCACGGATCTTTGTGGCGTCGGCTGCCATGGAAAATCCGATATCCACATGGCATAACCGGCAGGTATACTTGCTGCGATGCGACCAGTGATCAAAGACGACAGGCGGAATGCCTGCCTGTTGCGAGTAGTTATTGATAACCACTCTACCGTATTCGGCCGGAAGCGGCCTCCTCTTTTTTACACCACCCTGCGCCCAGACTGCCGTTGCTCCCACGAGCAGAAAAAGTGCTATGAGAACTCTGTTCATAAAGTTTCTCCATACTTCAACTAGCTGTTATTACATTATAAATAAAATAAAATAGTCGATAACAAAAATATCTATTAATTCAAATTAAATTTATATCAAATAACTTTTGAATTTTCAAGGGTTTCGTTTTTATTCTAAATAGCATGCGCTAAAATAAACACCTCCTATCCCTTAGCAGCTGAAACTAAATTCACCGAGAAAGAGTTACCCTTTACATTGGGGTGGTTATTCTCCCACGAGAGGCAGAACGGAATGATTGCCAGGAGGGATTTATGCCGTGAGTGCTTGACATAGTGAATTAATATGGAATAGGTTTATTTCATATTCGGGGAGAATGGACAATGAGGATAATCACGAAAATATGCATGGCACTGGCGTTCACGATACTGGGGGTGTTCGTATACCCTGAGATAAGCCACAGCCAACTGGTCTCTGGGTCACTGGCACCTTTGTTTACTTTGAAGGGCCTCGACAACAAAACGTTTAATCTTGGCGTAATGAAGGATAAACCACTTACTATTCTGTATTTTTTTGATATGGGATCACAGTCAAGCGAGAAGGGTCTCAATAGTCTGAATGCGCTGGCACGTAAGCATAAGATGGATATCAGCGTCTGGGCAATTACTGCTGCGCCACGTGAAAAGGTCGCCCAGTTTGCGGCAATGCACGGGGTGGCATTCGCCATTCTCCCTGACGATGAAAATGTTAACGCCCTCTATCAGGCGCGGCAGATCCTCCCGGTCGTTTGCATTATCAGCACGGGCCTGAAGATTGCTTACTACGAGCAGGGATGGCGCCCGACAACGGAAACCAAGCTGACTGAATTGATTGAACAGGTATTGAAGACGCAAGCAAAGCTTGATCGTGGAAAAAGTGTTCCGATTATTAAGCCGCCGCCCAAGCCACCTGTATCTGTACCGCCTAAGCCGCAAGTGCCGGTACCTGTCGGGTCGCCAACCCCGTTGCCGGCACCTGAACCAGTACAATCCGGCTTGACCGATCCGACGACGGGGATGGCATTTATGCCGGTGAAAGGTGGATGTTTTGAGATGAGAAGTCCCCTTGGAGAAAACATGCCGGGACAAGAGGTCTGCGTGAAGGATTTCAGTATGGGAAAGTATGAAGTGACCGTCGGTGAATATCGAAAATTCACCAAGGCCACAGGAGGGAATTATCCGCAGTGGGAAGAGGTCGGGAGCAAGTACAATGTGAATACCGGGAGTGACAACCATTACCGGAAACTTAAAAACGCCCTGACCGACGATAGGAATCCGGTGGTGGGCATATCGTGGTTTAATGCGGTGGCGTTTGCCGATTGGTTGTCGCGCCAAAGCGGCGGGCGGGTGTACCGTTTGCCGTCAGAAGCGGAGTGGGAATATTCCTGCCGAAGCGGCGGTAAGGATTTTAAATATTGCGGCGGTGATGCCGTTGACGCTGTTGCGTGGAATTCCGCAAACTCGGGTGGGACAACACATAGAGTGGGGCAAAAGAGCGCCAACGGCTTAGGCTTGTATGATATGGGCGGAAATGTATGGGAGTGGATGGACATAGATGGTGCAGGTACAAGCGACCAAAAACAGGATCTGCAGGGGCCGGCAAAAAGTTCTACGCGCGTCATTCGCGGCGGAGGCTGGGACTCTGACCCTGTAAACGCTTTTTCATATGTGCGTGAATTTGTTACTCCGGGAATTCGCAGCAAAGATCTGGGCTTTCGCCTGATCCTCCAAGATCCGGATTAGTAAACTATCCCTTTTACTTTGACGCCATGGTTGAATGGCAGCGCCGGCAATCCCTCATGGGGAATGCCACCTTCATGTGACAGGCGCTACAGAAACTCCCGGAGTGGTTTGCCTCCGTGGTAAACTTCTGAGTTCCCTTGTTTTTGATATTGAAGAGGTCAGGATGGCAACCGGAACAGTCGAGATCGGCGGAATGCTGCTCATGGGAAAATTTGACATCGCTCCGATGAGAGGCCGTCCCGAAATAAAAGGGCTGACGCAGTTTCTCCGGGAGGGGCACGATAGTGTTCTCGCCGCCAAGCGAGTTTTTAGGAGATATTTTTCCGTCTCGCAACGCTTTACCCCAGTCGATACCGTCACCGAACCCAGTCTTGGGGAGGGGGGCGGCAAATTTGGCAAACGTCTGTTCGAGAACCTTCGGCTCTTCCATGTGGCACTTTGGGCACTCGAACTTGGGACCGCATTTGAGCGTAAAAGAGGCCTTGCCGTTGTGGCAGGCACCACAGTACTTCTCGGAGTGAAAGCTATCGGTTGAGATTTCCGTGTCGCCAGCCTTCATGCTGAATTCCAGGTTAAGGTGACAGACTCGGCAGGTATACTTCGCCCGGTGACTCCAGTGATTGAATACCACCGGCTTCATCTCGGCGTCCGTGCTCAGCCGGTTCATGATGACCGTACCGTACATCCAGAAGGGACCGGTTGGAGGTGTCGATTTGAGGATTCTTTCAATATCTTCCTTGTTATCCATTGAAAGCCCCATCAGCAACAGAGCCGTGCTGATAACGAGCACGACCCCGAATATGCGTGTTCCCATCGTTCTATCTCCTGTCGTCAATCAGACTCTGTGAACAATCGTTGTTAAGACGTCATCAGCAGGTTACTGCGCCGGAGGTTGTACCTTGCCGTCTGGCTGCATCGTGTCGGCAATATTGCGGTACAGATCCAGGCATTTCTGCACCCTCTTCTGGTAGACTATCCGGACAGCCTCGCACTCGCTTTCAAGCGCTTTACTCACCCGCTCACCCTTCGCTATGAGTTTCTGCAGTTCCATGTGGGACAGAACTGCTGCTTCCGAAGTATTTCCACAGACATCTTCCAACTCCGTCCGCCAATCGTCGGACGCAGAGACAACTTCAGAGCTTGCCAGCATCGCGAGCAGTGACAGCACGGTCACACCGTTACGGAACATCTGATCAGCCTTCCACCGGTGCTGCGTGACACCGGCGGCAGTCGTTCAAAGGGAAAGCAACGGTTTTGTGGCATGCTCCACAAAATTTTCCTTCAAGGATTTCATCCATACTGTATACCGAACGGCCTTTATTGATAGAGAAGAGTCCAGGATGACAAAGTTTGCATCCCCCCCAGGCCGCATGTTTCGTATGGGAGAAGATTACTTTGGGCATCCCCTCCAGGTTCGCCTTCAAGAGCATGTCATTCGGCACTTTCATCTTGGGCCGTGTTGGCGAAACCCCTTCAATATGGTCAACCGCTTTGAATTTTCCTTCTCTTTCGGCCTTTTCCCAGTTGATGCCGTTACCAAATTTTTCCACCGGCATGTTCTTCACGAACGAAGTAAATTTTTTCCCCAGAGTCACGTTTGGCTCAAGCTGGTGGCACCGGACGCACACCTTGTACTCCTCACGGGTATACTCTTTTGCGCAGGCGGGAAAAATAATACTGCCATTCATCATCATCTTGCCATTGTGGCAGGTTGCGCAAAAAACGCCGTTTATATTGTCGACAGCACGAATCTTTGTGCTGTTAGCTACCATGGAAAAACCGATATCCAAATGGCATAACCGGCAGGAATACTTGCTGCGATGCAACCAGTGATCGAATACGACTGGTGGAAGGCCTGCCTGTTGCGAGTAATTATTGATAATCACTCTACCGTATTCGAACGGAGGTAGCCTCCTTTTTATCACACCATCCTGCGCCCAGGTAACCGTTGCTCCCACGAGCAGAATAAGCGATACAAAAACTCTGTTCATAAAGTGTACCCACGTCTCAACTAGCTATTTTATAACAATTAATAATCATTTTGAATGGTAACATAAAGAGTCTATAAATTCAATTACGTAAAATACTTCAAACAATTATTGAATTATTATCCCCGCTAACTAAATGGTACACATTCTGCCTTATCGCAGCGATTGTTTCCCTGTTTACGTTTCGTTAATTTTACAGAGGACAACAGTGATGTTATCTTTGCCGCCAGCTTTTTTAGCCGCTTCTATAAGCTGTTCAGCCTTGTGATCGAGAGAAAGTGAGGATAATAGAATTGCACTTATAATGGTGTCCTCAATCATATCGGTCAAACCATCAGAACAAAGTAGAAACAGGTCGTGCACAAAAGTGTTGCCACGCAGTATGTCGAGTGAAAAATCTAGTTCCATGCCAACAACTCTAAGTACGATGTTCCTTTTAGGGTGTACACGTGCCTCTTCTGCCGTTATGGCCCCTCCGTCCAACTGCATTTGCACCAGTGAGTGGTCTTTGGTCAATTGCCGTAATTCGCCATTTCTGAACAGATATATTCTGCTGTCACCAACGTGACCGATTATGTAACGTCCATCGACAAACGCCAGCAATTCACCGGTACAGCCCATCCCCGCATTATCAGGGTTTTGAATCACATGTTCAATTATCCGGTTGTTTGCAGCATTGAATGTCTGCTTAACAAGCTGATAAACAGCATCTTCGGTAGCGAGGCAAGCAGCACCAAAAAAATCTTGAACCGCAGTAACGAATATATTGCTGGCAACTTCACCGGCAGCAGCACCCCCCATCCCGTCAGCTACAGAGACAACCCGCTTGTCTGCCATGATAACAAAGGCATCTTCATTGTTTGAGCGGCGCAGACCAACATCTGTTGCTCCTGCAGTTTCAATAATGGGCATAGTCTGCTCTTTCAAAGAGTAAATTATTTGCTCGGCTTCATCACCGGAATCAAAAAAACACTGTTGTAACTATAGAATAAAATTTGTCCGTTGGCAAGGCAAGGCTTGTCTGATATTGAGATCCTATATTTTTAAAACATATATCACATATCTCGTTACTGTTAAAATATTTTATACAAAACATTATTATATGTACTTTCAAAAATCATATTTTTTTGCTAGAGTGATGCTCCTACATCAAAACCATGAAGTTACTAGGTGCTGTCCGCTTAACATTCGGATTCGCTATTTATGAAACGGCATCTCACTCGGATAACAACGTGCCTGTCCATTTCAGCATACAAATGCTGATTACCTGACTCAATTGACACTTCACTTGCGGCATCTTTGTATTTCGACCCAAACAACAATTATGGCAGTGTTGCCGTATTAAACAAGGGGGACAACATGATGATGCGACGAACTATGCTGCCGGCTGTACTGATCCTGCTGGTATGCGGTCTATCAGTCCTCAAAGCGCATGCATCCGGACAGGTCGTTACGCATGAAACGAGGGAATGGGCAAAAAAAACTATTGAGAACGAGCGATCTGTTGCCGGGACTCCCGCCAATAATGCCCTTGCTGTCCTCTATTTTATCAACCGGACCGGCAGAATTGAACTCGACCCGATGCAAAAAGGGATGACTCTGATGCTGCTGACGGATCTGTCGCAGGTGCCCAATCTCCAGCTCGTAGAACGGATTAAACTTCAGGCGCTTGCTGAGGAGCTTGGGCTTGGAAGTTCAGGCCTGGTGGATCAGAAAACAGCTCCCAGAGTCGGGAGGCTGGTTGGCGCCCGATTCATCTCAGGAGGTGACTTTGTCGGAAGAAACGAAGCTCAATTTGATACCCGGTCGCGGCTGCTTGATGTGACCTCCACAGAAATATCGGGGCAGTTTGCCCTGCCCGGCACCCTTAATGAAATTCTTGCAACCGAGAAAGAGCTCGTTTTCAAAATTGTAAATACTCTGAAAATCAGCCTTAAACCGGAGGAGGAGGCTGCGATTCGCAAACCCTGCTCTACCCGCATGAAAGCTCTGGATTCACTGTTCCGTGGCGTTGACGCCAGCGACCGGGGGGAATACCAGCAGGCAGGGGAGCTTTACAGTGAAGCGCTGAAGATCGATCCTGACATCTGTGCTGCTGCTTCAGCACTACAGGAACTGATACGTATGGGAGGGTATTCCGATAGCTTGAAAGGCAAAGGGGTTACGGCAAAGGCTGATATCTTTGCACCCCGGTCAGCCTTGGTGGACGCTGCGTTCTCTGTCAGCAGCCAGACATCGCTTACCAACCAGATCGTGCATAAGGAAGTGTTACCTAATTCTGCACCAGCCGCTACAACACGGATCGGAATCAACGTCACCTTTCCGTAATTATTTTTACTGTATCCGGAGCACTCTTCGGATGTCTGCTTCTCATTCCTTGCGTCAGAGGGAAATTTTATGAAAAACACGAAACAGCGGTTCCTGCTGCAGATAGTAGTGCTGATGCTTTCCTGGTGTCCTGTCAACTCTCTGGCGATGGACCGGCAGCTTCAAGCGGGCGCCACATTCGACTGGTGGAAGGATAACGACAATGCCAGTGCCAGTCAGCTCACGTTTCCGCTGCTGTTCACGGAAACCATAGACAACCTCTCCGTGCGTCTGATCACCGCATTTACCAGCACCTCGCTCTCCACCGGATCAAAGGACATCTCGATGAGCGGTATGCTTGACACCAAGATAGGGGCCACATACCGCCTGACGGATACGTTCCCTTTTGAACTCCTGTTCGGGCTTGATTTCAACCTGCCAACCGGCACGACAAATCTGTCGAAAGACGAAACCCGTCTGGTCATGGACCCTGACCTGCTGCCGATCAACAGCTACGGCGAGGGTTTCAACGTCAACCCCACCATCACCATCGCCAAAGGGTGGAACAACTGGACTTTTGCTCTCGGGTTAGGCTACCTCTGGCGCGGTTCATACGATTTCAGTGCAGATCTCAAGGATTATCAACCCGGCATGGTCTTCAACACCCTCGCCGAAGCACGCTATTACTACCAGGCCAAAAGTTATGCCCGGATTTTTACCGGTTACACTGTCTATGGCACCGATACCGCAAACGGCAAAAATCTCCTCCAGGAAGGGGATGTCTTCCAGATAGGTGGTTCTGTCATTCATGCCGTGAATCCTGATGTTATACTCACCGCCGGACTCAGAGGGATCATGCGCGGAGATACCACAGACTACACGAGAACCGCCACAGACCAGAACCAGAACGCCTACAACGGTGACGAAATCATCATTGATCTCGGCGGGAGTTACGCCCTTGACAGCAAAACAACACTCACCATGCCGCTTCAGCTCCGCTTCATGGCCGATAACGGCAACAGCGGCGACAGACACGTCGGAGCCAAGAAGAAATACTCCCTCGGAGCAGGAATATCGAGGGAAATCACTCCCATACTTTCCGCTGATTTCACCCTGAAAGGCTATTACAAGCACGATGACCCGACACGTATCCCGGAAGCGTATAACGCGCGAACCTTTACCGGTGCTGGCATTGCAGCATCACTCACGGGCAGATTCTGAAAGGAGGAGACCCCATGTATACGAGACTGACTACAACTGTGGCATTTACCCTGCTTTACGCGCTCCTTCTGAGCGGCTGCGGCAGTTCGCCCACAGCATCCACCAGCTCAAAAGGCAGTTCGCTGGTCACGGTATCAATAGACGGCAACGGTAAAACCGCTTCGCTCAAAGTAAGGCCGGCCACTCTCCTCGCCAGGACAGAGCTGGAACTGAAGCGGGTCTTGCGTGAGAGCCTGGCGTATGCGGCACCGTTCCCGGAGACGGTGCAGAAAGTAAGGGTCACCGTTACGGGTGCAGATATGCAGGCCAGCATCCTTACCTTGAATCTGCCACCCGGCTTGAACGAGGCGGTAACCGGCAGCCTTGAAGTTCCCAACGGCGCTGCGCGTATCTTTACGGGCGAACTGCTCAATCTGGATAACATACCGGTCTATCGGAAAATATCCGAACCGTATAACCTTGTTGGTGAACCGGTAACCGTATCGTTTTCCGGTTGGGAGACCACGGCACAACTCGGTACCGCTCTGGTCAATTGAATGAGATCTGACAGAGTCGCAGCTTTGAAATCAGGGGGGGCCGCTTTATGAAAGATTGCCATCAGTGAATTTTCTCGTTCTCATTCAGATTTGCTCAAGGAAGACCAACCATGAAGCTGCTTCTTTCCGTATTAACACTCCTGATGCTGCACTGTTCCATTGGCACCAGCCTCGGGAGTGGCGCGGGCAGCTTCGGTAATTACCCCCTTCCTCTTATCGAGGTGGAGATACTTCTTACTAAATGGCTGAAACAGGAGAAATATTCGGTCTCTTCCAATGCGCTCTCAAACGGTGAAATCGTTCTGAGCGCCACAGCCACCGGGAAAGTAATCAGAATTTTAATGAGGTCTCATTCGCCACTGGCCACGGATATTGAGCTGCTGGAAGCTGCCGGAATCGAGGATGTGGCCGCAGTCAGGTCCTCCTGGGAATTATCCCTGTCACGAGTGGGAAAAGCTGAAAGCGCGGCAACAATCCCCGAACGGATCAGGTCATTGGCCGATGCCGTTGTCTGTATCAACTCTCCCCCTACAGACGAAAGAAAACTCAATTTCACCGGCTTTCTCATTGACAAGAGTGGCACCATTGTAACGATCGCCCATGATTTAGAAAAATTCAGTAATTTCAAACTAACATTTTCATGGGGCGATGTTACTGAAGGGCATGTGCTGAAAAGAAGCAGAGACAAAGACCTCTCGGTTATCACGTCATACCAGAGGGGATACAGTGCCTTTTTTCCCTTGAAAGAGGGACGATCAAAGTTGCATTTCGGAGAGCGCATCTATATGCTTCACTGTAACAGTAGCGGTGACATTCAGATTCAGGCAGGCGAGGTGGACAAACCGAGGGCGAAGGTTAACTCTCAGGCTCTGTTGCAGGTAACGCTTGAAAACGTTTTCCTTGGCAGTAGCGGCAGCCCGGTCGTTGATGAGAGCGGCAGATTTGTCGGTGTGGTCAAGGGTCGATTCAGGGGCATGGAGACCCGGGGGTTCCTGATACCGTTTGACACGGTGAGTCCCTTCGTCGGAACGGGAAGATAATGAACATCGGAAGATACCGGATTATTGATGAAATCGGCAGGGGAGCAATGGGAGTCGTATTCAAGGCCCACGATCCGAACCTCGATATCATCCTGGCGCTTAAGGTGCTGAGAAAGGAACGGCTTACAAATGAACCTTTCGTGCGCAGGTTCATGGCCGAGGCGCGGGCACTTGGTCGACTCGACCACCCTGAGATCGTCAGAGTCTATAATGTTGATCAAGATGGTGATGAGGTCTATATCGCCATGGAATTCATCCAGGGTGAACCAATTTCTGCGCTGATGAAAAAACAGCTGTTTACTCCCGATGCAATCGCCGAATTTGGTTCGAGAATGGCAGAAGCACTTGACTATGCACATAAGAAGGGCATCATCCACCGCGATGTCAAGCCGAGCAATATTCTCTGCACTCAGGAAGGCAGGCTCAAGATCACCGATTTCGGGATTGCCCGTATCGAGGACCCCTCCAAGGCAGAGGAAACCCAGGCAGGTGAGATACTGGGCACTCCGGCCTACATGTCACCGGAGCAGGTACTTGGACTACCGGTTGATGGGAGATCGGACCTGTTTTCCCTCGGGATTATCCTGTACGAAATGGCAACCGGTTCGCGCCCGTTTCAGGGGCAGGGAATGAATGCCATCTTCAATGCCATCACCAACGATGATCCACACTCGATTCACACCATCAGCCAGACAATACCCAGGCAACTCTCCGATGTTATTATGAAATGCCTCCGTAAATCCCCGGAAGCTCGTCACGCCGACGGCCGGGAACTTGCCACTGCGTTGCGTTCATCTATAACAGCATCTGCACCGGTTGCTGCTGTTGCAACTGTTCAAAAAGAAAAATCCGGAAAGCACACTGCGGTGCTGGCCGTCGCCGGAGTGCTTGTTGCGGTCGCTATTACTGTATTTCTACTGATGGGGCGCACTTCTCCCCCGCCCGCAGCACCTGCAGTAGCAGGAACACCGTCACCGACACCGCCGAGTGCTGTCGCACAGAAGTCAGCCCGCTTGAAAGCGGAGAGCACGCCCGCCGGTGCTACGCTCTATGTGGACGGCGTTCAGGCTGGATTTACACCCAATACCGTATCACTTGTACCGGGCAAACATGAATTGATTATCAGTCTCCCCAATTATGACAAGTGGGAAGCGCAGGTTGAATTTGAAAAGGGAACAGAAACCCCGGTTTCAGTGACACTTTCTCCATCAGGAAAATAACATGGGGGCTTAGTTATGAGAATAAACATCGGTTTTCTGATAGCGGCATTGACCATCCGCCTGTTTGCGCCTTCAACCGGATGTGCCGAGGTGACCATTGGAGCGGTTGCGCCGGGATTTAATCTTAAAGACGTAAACGGCACGTCGTACTCCCTTACTCAGATGAAAGATTCGCCTCTGACAGTGATCTACTTCTTCGATGTGGAATCACGATCGAGCCAGGAAGGACTCCTCAGCATCAACCAGCTTGTTACTTCAAGCAGGTCCGACCTCAAAGTTCTTGCGATAACCGGATCTCCACGGGAAAAGGTTGCCCAGTTCGTAAAGATCAACAAGCTTGTTTTTCCCGCGCTGCTTGACTCCGGTCAGGTCAGGAGTGAGTACAAAGCCAGGCAGATTCTGCCGGTCATCTGCACCCTGGGACCCCGGTTGAAGGTGATTGACCTTTTCCAGGGGGGGGGTAAGACAACCGAAAAAATGCTTTCGAGACTTGCTGAGCGAGAGCTGCAACGAAAAAACAGTAGCATGGCCAAGGCCATCAGCAGGGAAGTAACACGAAAGAATCCGAAGAACCTTGATGCTCGCAAGGTCACAGCAGCTGCCTCTACACGGGATGGCGACCTGAAAGCTGCTGAAGCCGAGTGCCGGAGTATCATGAGTGATGGTGCGGAGGGAGAGGTACAGGGCAAGGAGTGCCTGGCGCAGGTCTACCTGAAAAAAGGGAAGTTTGACGATGCGCTGAAACTGGCACAGGAGGTAGAGAAGGCCGATCCGGAACGTTCATTTGCGCATGTTATCAAGGGTGATGCTCTGTATGCCAAGAACAGAAAGAGTGAGGCCAGGGCAGAGTATGAGAAGGCAACGAAAAAAAAGTCATCCGCCCCGTATGAGGATGCTGTTCCCTACAACCGCCTTGGCAGACTTAATGATGCCGCCGGAAACAGGAAAGAGGCCAGGGAGATGTTTGACAAGGCGGTAACCATCGACCCGTATTATGTTGAAGTCACTACCAATAAGGGCTTGAGCTTCGAATCGGAGGGGAAGTGGGACCTTGCCCTGAAGGCATACCGCCAGGCACTGGAAATTGATAAGAACGATATTTATGCGGTTGCGCTGGCACGAAGGGCAGAGGATATGCTCAACTTGCAAAAGGATACGGACCGCTCGAAAAGAGTGGACCAACTGGTAAAGGACCTCGCCGCTCGCTTCAGGAACCAGAAAATTGATTCCAGACAGGAAGATGAGTGGACCTCGCGCCCGATGGTCATGACAGTCATTGACTTTGAGGAAAAGGGAGGTATGACGGAACGGAGTGGTATGTCTGCTGTATTCTCAACCGAACTTACCAGGTACCTTAATGCGTCCGGAAGGGTTAAGGTTGTGGAGCGCGCACTTATGGACCGCCTGCTTGGCGAGCTGAACATCGGAAGCTCGGAACTTGCAGACCCTGCCACGGCATTGAGGCTGGGAAAGATTCTGGCCGCAAAGCTGATCGTTACCGGCTCGATGATCCATCAGGCGCAATCTACAGCAATTTCGTTCCGGCTGATCGATACCGAGACGTCGGATATCCCCCAGACGACCATCAGGCAGCTTGGCCCCACATCGTTTTTTGACCAGGAACTATTCCAGTTCAACCGGGACATCCTGAAAACGGTGATTAACAAATATCCGCTGCGCGGCTATATCGTTAAGAGTGCCGGCAATGAAGCGGTCATAAATATTGGTGCCAGCCAGGGGGTTGTGCCCGGGACTTCTTTCGATCTGCTGGAAGAGACGAAGCCGATCGAATTCAAGGGGAAAACGCTCCACTCAGCACCAAAGGTCATCGGCCAGTTGGAGGTGGTACGGGTAGAGACAGATCTGGCGTACGTCAAGCCGGTCAGCAAAGAAATGAACCTCCCTCCTGAGGCCAAAATCCAGGAACGTCGTGCCGAAACAGCCGGGCAATAATATGCGGTCGCTCCAACAGATACTGCTCCTCGCCATCGTTCTGCTGCTTGCAGGGTGTTCCGGGATAACGCCCCGCAACGGCGGGCCGCCCGGAGTTGCTGTCTGGGAGCTGGAGGATCTTTCTGCAGATGGGCGGCTTGCCCATGCAGGAGAGCTTCTGGCGACGCAGATAACTGATACTCTCGGCAAGCAGGGCAAATACGTCGTTGTGGAGCGCTCAAGGCTCATCAGAATACTTGAAGAGCAGCAGCTGTCAGCTTCATCCCTTGCTGACCGCCAGACACAGCTGAGGCTGGGTGCATTGACAGGTGCCCGGTATATGGTATTTGGAGGCTATCAGATCTTTGGCGACATTGTGAGGATTGACATTCGCCTTGTCGATGTTGAAACAGGAACCATCCGCAAGGCTGTCAAGAAGGTCGTTACCTCCACAGACCTGCAGACTCTTCTTGATGCGGCACAAGCTGCGGCCGCAGAGCTGTAACCCCCTCCTCTTCCATGCGGAAACTGTACATATTTATTCCTGCGGCACTCGCTCTGGTTATCGCACCTATTTACTGACGTAGCAATGGCAGTTTGGCTAATTATTAACCATGCCGGATGACACAGGCTGTACCTGTCCGGTTGGCAGGGGAAAATTTGGGCAGACAACATCTGCGCCGAACAGTTTGGGATTTTCGCAAATCACCGCTGCAGAAAAAATAAGAAACACGTAGTCATACGTCTCTTTCGGGATGTTTTTCTGGGCAAGCAGTTTCCAGAAATTACGCTCCCGGGGATTTTCCGGCATTCTACCAATCATCTTGCGGACATTGCCATCACCCCAGTTGTAGGACGCCATGGCCAGAAGTCCCGACGCCTGAGCGTCGCTGTTATTAAGATCCTTCAGGTATCTGGCAGCCGCCACAGTGGCCTTCCGATAGTCAAATCGCTCATCAAAGGGGTCGTACACGGGCTTTTCAAACATTGGTCCGATGCGGAGTCCGTAATCGTTAGCGGTCAGAGAGATGAACTGCCACATTCCCTTTGCGTGACCGTATCTGGTGAGTGGCCCCACAGCCCGGTCATCAAAATTACTTTCCTGCATGGCAAGGAAGAAGTACTGATAGGGCAGGTTATTGTCCTTCAACAGCTGAATTATCAGCGGCGTATAGCCCTTCTCCTCTGCCCTCTTGAGCGCTGTCTGCAGCCTGTCGGTAGACTTCCAGATAGCAATATAGCGCTTGACCTCCGCCACAAAGTCTTTTGGCATGCTCAGCTCGCACTCCCCGAATACCCTGGCAATCCGCATGATAATGCGATCCTCGTCAGAAAGTTTGGCGTAAATGCCCAGCTCCTTAACAAAGGAGTCGTACTCCTTTTCCATCCCTTTTGATTTGTTCCTTTTCGCCTTCAGTTCCGCCATCTGGGCAGGGTTGGTAGTTAAGAGAGCAATTTCTTCCAGTTTGCCAATCTGGACTTCCTGCTCCTTCATCATATAGAAGATGTTTTGGGCAGTGGCCCGCATCGCATCCAGTTTGTTCTGCTGAAACAGAATAACGCCACCAGAAACAGCAAGCAGCAGCACCGCTACGCCGATCAGCCAGAGATACTTTTTCGATTTCTTCTTGTGGGCCTGTTTGAAGGCCTGCCGGAACATCATTGTCTGTTCACTGGCATCTTCAGGTGCGTTATCAGAAAAATAGCGGTGCAGTTTTTGGGAATCGGTCTTCTGTGGAGGTTGGGGTCCCGTAACTTCAGAAATCTTTTCCGGAGCGGAGCTATGTAAAACGCGAACGGTCTCCCGCACCGGTTCCTCAAACTTCTCGATACGCAGAGAAATTACCGGCCCTCCAATTCCCAGTTCAATTGAACACCGATCGGTCAACAGCATCTCAGTGATTCGCACTCCATCAAGAAAGGTGCAATTGCCGCTCCCCAGATCTTTCAGCAGCCAGCCATCAACAGTAGGTTCAAGCGAGGCATGGCGGCGGCTCACTGAAGTTTCACTGATCTGCAGTTCGCACCCGTCTGCTCTCCCTATGGTGAAGGGTGCAGAGAGACGCTTCTCCTCCGGAGAAGCATTCCCCTTCAGGACTGCGGCCACAATGGTGCTGCCAATGAAATCAGGATGTGAGTTAGAGGCGGTCATAAATTAGTGAGGTCGATAGATGAGTATGGCTTGTGTTCCACATGAGAAAAGCTCGCTTGTAGAATTTGGTATCAGTTCTTGAGCATGGCACCTGAAACTACCTGGAATGCCATAGTGATTTCCTTCCTAAAATTTGTTTCCTGATTCGTTCTGTGTTTCTGCTAAAAGGTCCGGGATATAGTTGATCTGACATGCGGGGAACACTTGATTAAGTGATCTGCTGCCCCGCAAAATACCAGTCACCGCACTGGAAGCGACTGCCATTGGCTGTAACCCACTGGGTCATGTCTTGCAGAACTCGAAGCTGATCAATAACAAACAGATCAGCCTCAAAGGGGAAATTGATATCATAGCGAATTACCAACTCTTCATAGGCAAGTTGACGAATCCGGTGCGGTGTTTTTTCATACTGCAGAGTATCCAGAAGTGTTGCGGGGGAAAAGGGGAGGCCGTTGCGATACCGGGTTCCCGGTTTAAGCAGGTTGCTGTTTTGTCCCCACCATTCCGACCATTCCCGGGGATTCTGTGAAAGCCGGTGAACCCATTCGCCGTAGGGAGTCCCGTCAGGTTTCGTGGGGAGTTTCCCTTCTTTCTGATACGCTTCAAGCTCGTCAGGGAACAGTTCATCCTCGTTCACCTCGTCGGGAATAAAAACCTGCTCGTACAGCTCTGCTCCGGTCAGGAGGTTCAACGCCTGGGCTGTTGTTTCAGCATGCTCACCGTCGAGCTTTTCAAGCAGGATCGGCACAGCAGAAGAGTCCCCCAGAATTCCCAGCGCCAGCAGCGCATCCGGTGACGCCTCATCCGACCGGGCTATCGCAAGCAGCAGCGGCAGTGCCGATTTCCCGCCGCCAAGCGCCAGAGGGATAATTGCCCACGCTTTTCCCTGAGCGATTTCGCGGCACTGGTCGACTGCCTGCCGCTCACCAAGGCGGAGCAGTGCCAGCGCCGCCGCAGAACAGGTCGCCTCATCTTCATGTCGGAGTGCAGGCATCAGGATGCTTGCAGCGCCCCGCTCCCGTAATCGTCCAACAGCCCGTATCAGCGGTGCCGATTGAAATCTCCGGAGCGCCTGAATCAGAGCAGTTCCCGGGTTTATTCGACGATATCCGACTACGGATGCAATCAGTGCACAGAGTTGTTCGTCGTCCGTCTGCAGCAGATTGACAAAATCATCCTGCCAGTCAGCAGGTAATTCGAATTTCAAGGCATTAACAAGTGCCTGCAGTTTCTCAGTATCTGCCGGGTCCAAATGCTCCATGATCTCGATGAGCAAATCCCTTCGCCCAAGCCGACAGAAGGCCAGAACAGCTGCAAATAGTTCACCGGCATCGCCCTCTTTAGCCTGTTGGCAGCAGGCCTCAAGCGCCTGTTCATCGTTTGTCAGCGCATCAAGATGTGCCTCCAGCCGCTCTTCGAATTTCTGAATGGTTTTCCAGGAAACTTCCGGGTTAGAGAGCAAAGCGCGTTGCTGGCCATACAGGAAGGATATGGATTGGAGGTGGTCGGAATATAATGATTGGTGGAAGATGGTATTTGGCATGTTCACTCTGTGACTATGGCTACCTGAATGGTATTTCTTCTCCGTTTAAATGAACTGATAAAATAATGTGTAGAATGTTGACCTGCCCCCCTATGGTGTGCCCCCCGATGGTGTTTTGCTTCATCAACTCCACCCATCATACTCCTCTGTTGGATACATCCAGACTCCAGAAGGGTCAATAGATGAGATCAATTCATCCTTAAGGGCTTCGTCGACAATAATAAGGTTTGGGGCTCCAACGACTCGGAATATTCTAAAATTTCTTGTTTTTTCAGGATCTATTTTAAAGGAGTATAACGTTTCTATGCTTCCGTCATCGACAAATTTAATTGTACTAGCGGTCCTATCTACTGCATCTAACAACCCTATGATATTAACTAGGGAATAACCTATTTCAATTTCACCAAATTGGTTCTCTAGTTCAACTGGGAAATATTGAACATTGTCCACACCAAGCTTAACAAGCCCGTCCCTTAGACAATCGTGAAACAAGGTCAAAATTCCATCAATTATATCTCCACGGAAATCACTACTTCTTGGTGAAAGCTTGAGCAGAATGGGTACCTTTGGGTCATTCACGACCTTGCCTTCATACCATTCAATAGGATCAATATCTTGTGGGCTATCGAGTATTGAAGGTTGTTCAAGAATTCTAGGATCCTGTTGCATAATAAAATACTTCATAACTATGTCTCCATTTATTTAATTTGTGTCCTGCGAGGTATACTATTTGAATGCGAAATTTTCTTGCCGAGAGGAAGCTTTTCCGCAATTTTCGAGTACTCATAAGCTCGCATTGAAACAAAAAACGGGCTACTTTGGTGCGGGTTTTTTCCCTTGAACTCTTCAAGCTTTCCTTTTATCTCACCGCTAAGGGC
Organism: Desulfuromonadales bacterium; assembly: GCA_013349405.1. GTDB lineage: Bacteria > Desulfobacterota > Desulfuromonadia > Geobacterales > Pseudopelobacteraceae > JACRCG01. Next base: position 17,832 of record DUZS01000022.1, read on the forward strand.
GTCCATTTGTTCTTTCAAATTTGATGATGTATCTTCTTTTTCACATAAGTTACGCAAAGGACCTAAACACATGGCAACAAGACGACCGATGATAATTTTGTCATATCCTGTTTCGTGGGGGTAGTCTTCTTTATTCTTCTCATCTGCACCGCCATTTTGCCAATTTTCAACATCCTTTTTGGATAATACAACCTTAAAACCATGATGGCCCACATGCCATTGGGCACCTAGTTCTTCCATAAGTGCAAACGATACTTTCCTTCTATTTGTTAATTCGCTTTTGGGCTTATCAAGGTCGCCATATTTCTCTCTGACTCCGTTAATCGGATAGGTCAGTGAAGGATGTGTCGTCGGCAACCCTATTCCGTTTTTTGTATTATTGATATCGTATCCAACCATATTGCCCATACGGACAAGTCGCCTTACCTTTACATAACATTGCATCGCAGAAATCAAGTGATGTTGTGCTATTGTATATGGCAATTCATGAGTATTGCCGCGTCCTTCACTATTTCCAGACTTCCAGGAATTGACATTTTTGCAATGTAGATTATCTGGTATGGTTTCTACTTCATAATTGGCTTTTTTAGGATCACCGGAATTATTGTGGCCAAGTTTTTTCTGTTGGCAAAAAGGGCACTTACTTTTATCGTCAGAAGGTATTTCGATACTTATACATTCTCCTATATTTGACATTTTTAAGACCTCACTTACTTGTAAAGTGCAAGGGAATGAGTAGCGTTAGGGTAACGTAGTTGATTTGTTGTGTGAATAACCCGATAAAAAGTATAGCGATCCTAGACCTATTATTACCCCATAATATTCTTCTTGTTATGAAACATCGGGTCACCCAACCTGCAGACATTATTCCCCTCAAACTTCACATCAAACGAATACATCATGAACTCAGCCGGTCCCTTAGTAGAACTGCTCATCACCCCTCCGGCAGAACCGGGCTCATCACCGGTAGTCATCGAATACTGAGCCCCTTTGACCATCGGCATTTCTCCATCGGACTTCACCGTTGAAGGGCCTTTTGACGTATCCGCAGACTTGCCGATATTGGGATAGGGGATGGGAATCGGCCCTGCCGGAGACGGTGTCTTGCAGACATCGGGGAACACTATGCTCATCCCGCCGCTCCCCTTGTGGGCAATGCCCCGGCAGTTGCAAAACGTTGACTGACTCATTCATATCCTCCCGTTCATTATGCCGCCGTAACCGCCACTGCCCCGCAGACGCCGCGGTCAGAAGAGCAGGTTACCAGTGCCGGGCTGCGACGATATCCTTTGCGGATGCCGATTGCAGCCAGGGCAGCCAGGATGATGCCGCTGGCGGCGCCGGTGTCTCCGATGCAGTCGGCAGGGTGATGTGTGCCATATGACGGATCAAAAGCGGCATTGTTCCGCATAAAAGCTACTCCCATCTCTTTTGCCCAGTGGTTCTCACCATTCATTGATGAATACAGTTCCCTGATCGGCTCCGTCACACTGCCGGCGCTGAAGAGTCCCGTAAACGCTCCGGCCAGACCGTCACCCCGATAAGGTATTTCACTGTTATAAAGATGTCCTGCCTCAAATCCGATTGACACCGGGGAGAGAGCACCAAGAGGAGTCATACCTTTTGAATTTGCCCGATTATGAGCGGTCAGAAGCAGAAACGCGGCTCCTTCGCCGGGAATAAACCCGTCCATGATCCCCGGCCCGATGATTCTCTCCTCCATATCCAGCGTACCAAGGAGATACAGATCGAGGAAGGTGTCCACCCCTCCCACCAGAACCGACTCCGCCGTGCCCGCTGCAAGATGATCAATGGCCTCTTTTAGTGCCACCAGACCGGCACCCCTCCCGACCGGGAAGACACGACTTGCGGCCAGATCAAAATCAACTTCGGCCTGAGTGGCAAGCTGTTGAAGAAAATGCTCGGAGATCGGAGCAGGGCGATTCTCAAGCGGTTCGGCACCGGCAAGATAGAGCGGAATTCGCTTCAGCCCTGGAACTCCTTCTATCGCCTCCTGCAACGCCGGGGTCGCCAAACGCAGCATCCGGATCTGCCGCGACGTGAGCCCCGAAACCTTCTCCAGTTCAGGTGACAGGGGAGGAAGGACATCGTCGGGGAGAATTGACATGGTAAAGGGTTGAAACCGACGGTCATAGATAGAGGTTTCACCGAAGCGGTCAACTCCTGCCCGCACTGAAGCAGCCGTTTGCGGGGCGTTGAGCCCCACGGCGGTAATCATCCCCATCCGTATGATGATTGCGCCAGGATCCGCCATCAGATCTTCTCCCCATTTACTATGAAATTTTTCAGTGCCACATCGATCTGACTGACCTTCAGTGTCTTTTTGTCGCACTCCACACCGGTTCGCCAGAACACGGAAATCCGCTCCTCGTCCGGCACGATCAGGACGGTATCCATGTTCATCTGCGCAGCGACTTTCGACCCGGCCATATAAACAACCGTGTCGAACTCAACGAGTGGCATGGTAAAACGTATTGAACCGGCTGGAGATAGATTCTGGAGATACACCGGCTCCCCACCTTTCAGGAATCCTTTACAGATCAGTTCAGGATGGGCCGTGTTGAAAAAGCGCGGGTTGAAATCTTCCGGCAGGTACGGTGCACGTTGCTTTGTCCATGCTGCGTCGTAGGTCCCGGTAAGGGATTTCCGGGGTTCCCAGGTTGGTGAGATGTACCCTAACCCCACCGGCATCGGCCTGTCTCCGGGAAGACGAATCAAGTGTGCCGGATCTTCAAAATTGGGAAGCGGCCGACCGGCCATCTCCTGCAACGTCCGTTTCCCGGAGAAACCTTTTCCCACCGGATTACGCTCCTCAAACAGCACCGGATCTGTTTCATGCATACCCCCGAAGGCGCGCTCATACTCAAGGGGCATTTTCGAGAACGGGATCGGCGGAGATATCTTCAGCTCCTGATTATTGCCGATCCACTGCCGGTCACCGAACACCTTTATCACCCTGTTAACCGGCCCCACCTGGAGCGTTACATCGAGCTGGGGGACGGGCCTTCCTCCGGGAGCATGAACTGACCCGACCAGCACAATATCGGTGAACGGTTTGGTCGGCAGGGTTTCATTGGCAAATGCAAGGCTTGAATTCTCCGGTTCTCCCCGGAACTGATCAGCCATCAGCAGTGGCAGCTGCTTCTCAGCAAGGGCAAGGCCCTGACTTTTTATCGCAAAGGTAGCCTTTGCGGTCACATATATGGTGTCAATTCCCTTTTCGTTGGGGAAGAGTGCGATGCCGACAATGAACGGTGTGCTGTTTTTCAACTGCAGCATAAGACAATCCTACCCATGGCAGTTACTAATTGATGTTGACACTTGCTCCACGAATCCTCTGGCGCCCTGACGACCGTGACAGAATATCCGTGCCTTTCACAATGATACGACCGTCACTGCGGATCTCAATGCTCCCCTTGCCGCATTTCAGAATGACCTCCTGCTCTCCTTCGATTGTCACGCGTTTTCCGTCGATGACCGCCTCAGCTGGTCTGCCCTTTACCTTTTCATCATCACCGAAGTAGATCAGACTCTCAAGACGGTTCTCCATAAGGGCAATGATTATCGGTCGCTGCGGGTCACCCTGTTCGAACAGAAGCAACACTTCACGCCCCTGTTGGTCATGATCTCCCAATGTTTTGCGGTCCAGTCCTGCCACCAGCTTTGCCGGAGTCGCGCCCAGAGCATTGTATGTAACAAGAATATCACCCTGACTGTTTGTTCCCGCAAGTTGACCGATCTCCGGAGATGCACCGGCAACAGTGGTCAGGATTTCCGTCGAGCTATCTGTTTTGTGTCGAGTCATCTGCATCCTGTTCCAGTCTGTCAGTTGCTCATTATTTTAGAACCTTTGACAACCACATTTCCATCTGCCTTGATATTGATCTTCCCGGAACCATTGAGGGTTATATCTTTGCCACTGATGATGATTGCCCCATTTTTCTTCATGGTGATACTTGCATCTCCGGTCATGATCGTAACGGAATCTGCAGCTTGTATTACGAGATTTTTTCCCACATCGACAGTCATGTTCTCTCCGACCTGAGTAGAACTGTTCTTACCCACGGAAATGGACATATCCTTCCCAATCGTGGAGTTCGATTTTTCCCCGATATCTTCCGTAAAATTTTTGCCGATGGTTACGCTCGTATTTTCGCCTACCGAAACGGTTTCATTCTTACCAATATCGACGCTGGCATTCTCGGTAATTGATTCGGTGTGATTCTTTCCTACCGTTATCGACTTGTTCACCCCGATTGATTCACTTTGATTGTTCTTGACGTTTTTGGTCCGATCATTCCCCACATCAAGCGTCTCATTGTGGCCAATGGTTTGATTCTTGTCATTCAGTATCTGAATGGTCCAATCTTTCTGACCATGAAGGAAAATTTCTTCGTTCCCTTTCTTATCCTCAAACCGGAACTCATTAAACCCGCCGCCTCCAAGACTGGAATTCGATTTAATGGTGCTTTTGGTCTTCTCCGCGGGCAGATTATACGGCGGCATATTGGTGCCGTGGTACACACGACCGGTAATAATCGGGCAATCGGGATCACCCTCAAGGAAATCGACAATCACCTCCTGCCCGATGCGCGGGATATACATAGCGCCCCACCCGGTACCAGCCCAGAGTTGGCTTACCCGAATCCAGCAGGAGCTGCTTTCATCCCGTTTCCCTTCACGATCCCAGTGGAACTGCACCTTCACCCGTCCGAACTTGTCGGTATAAATCTCCTCGCCGGATGGACCGACCACAATCGCCGTCTGCGCCCCCTGAACAAACGGCTTCGGAGTTAATCGAGGCGGGCGGAACGGGACATCGGCAGGGATGCAGGTGAAACTGTTGTGGTAGGTGAATGCTCCACCTTCCTGCACTGATTGCGAAACCGTATGGGCGATGGAGGTAAGGATAAACTCCTTGTCGTTCATATCTTTGCGATCAGCATTGAGCAGGGTAAAGCGATACCCGGCTGTGAACGACCGGCAGCAGCCGCTTCCGCGCACAGTGGTGACCTGTGTTTCCTCTTCTTCCATGCGCACCCGCACGAGTTTGTCGCCAGGCGCTTTGGTCATATAGCCGCCGGGATAATCATAAATTTCCCGATCGCCGGGGCCGATTTTGTATTTACCGGGAATGGTGACATTGAGGGAATTGTTCGGGGTTTCAAAGTTGAAGTCGCTCAACATGTACTTCCCCGGCAGAATGGATTGCATCTTTTCCAGTGAGGAGATCGTGTCGTCGTCCGGAGTGCTTCCCTGGATCTGGTAGCTCGCGCTACTCTGACCGGGACAGGGCGCGTTTGCCTGGGGAGAATCGGCAATTACCAGGCGGTGATTGGTGGCATTGTGTGCGAAAAAGAAGAAAATTCCCTCCTCTTCCAGCAGGCGGGAGATAAAGTTGAAATGAGACTCGCGGTACTGAACGCAATATTCCCGTTTGTCATAACTCCCCTGCAGCTTGAGGTCAAAATCGGTAATACCGAACTGTTTCAGGACTTTTTCCACAATTTCCGGAACGGTCATGTTCTGGAAGATCCGCAATTCAGCACTACGGGTCAGGAGCCAGAACTTCGGCACGAGCGTAGCCCTGTAGTGTGCCACCCGGGTCGAATCGTCACTGCTTGCACCTTCACCCGATACCTGGGAAAATGAAGAGATGATACCATTTACATAGCGATCCCCACCAGAAGGCAACTCGACGGCAACGGTTACCCCCTTACCGATGATATCGGCAAACGGTATCCCCTGGTCTTCTGAAAACAGGGACAACTCAAAATTGAACAGTTGTGAAATTGCTTCACTCCCGTTCATTGCGGAAACCAACAGCTTATCAGTCCCTAACGGAGTCGTTATCTTGACATGCCTGTTTTCCTGAGTGAATTTCGCCATGGTGTCACCTGTGTTGATGGCTGAACCATCAAAGTCTTTACATTACGTTGGCAATTCGCACCGATCGTTACGCCGGTTTTCGGGCTACCACCAGATGCCCGACCACCGGTTCTCCCGCTTCATTTCGCAAAATTACCGATGAAAACAGCTCAACACGCAGGCCGGCTGCATCAAGACAACTCTCCACGTATCCCTTGGCATGACTGTATCGCCCGTGGGTATTGAGGACCATTCCGGCCGCGCCATCCTTGCAATCCTCCAGGGTAAAGGCAAACAGGCCGTCAGGCCGAAGCGCCCCGCACGCCGACTTGAAGGCAGCCCCCAGTTCGCCGAAATAGCAAAGCGTATCTGCTGAGGCAATGGCATCAAAACGCGTCTGATTGCGGATCATAAAACTTTCCAACTCCGCCATCACCAGAGAATCATAGACCTTTCTGAAAGCAGCTTTCTCAAGCATACCGGTTGACAGATCAACTCCCGTAAGGTTAGCGGCGTACGGCTTTAAATAAGGACCACACAAGCCGGTGCCGCACCCTGCATCCAGAATCTCCAGTGAGGCAGCAGCAGGAGGCAGATGGGCAGCCAATGCATCACATAACAGTTGCGGAGCATGGTAGCCAAGCCCTTCCAGATGGGAGTCAAACCGGTCTGCCATATTATCAAACACCAGCTGAATGTATGATTCCGGGGCACGAGCCGGTGTGTTGTCACCTTTGCAGGCATTCAGCATATAGATGATTGACTGGTCACCGGGAAACAGGTGCAACCATTCCTCGTACACGGTCGCGGCAAGATCACGCCGGTCCGCCAGCAGGTAGCAGCGTGCCAACCCCTGCCAGGAACCGTTATGCTGCGGATCAACAGCTATTGCCTCCCGATAGATGGTCACCGCTTCATCATGTCTATCCAGTTTCCGCAGGGCATTGCCGAGGTTGTAATGGAAATCGGCTGATCCGGGTGCCAGTTCAACCGCCTTGCGATGTTCAATCAGAGACTCGTCACATCTGCGGCTCCAGAAGAGCAGCACCCCGAGGTTATTGTGGGCAGAGGCATGGCTCGGATTAATGGCAATGGCCCGCCGATAACACGCTTCAGCTTCGTCACGCTTATTCAACCCCTCCATTACGTTGCCCAGATTATTATGGGCATCGGCAATGTCCGGCGCCAGTTGAATAATTGTGCCGATCAACTCAGCCGCCTCGTCATAGCGTTTCTGCTGATGGCAGAGTAGGCCAAGGAAATGCAGCGCATCCAGGGTGTCGGGAGCGGTATCCAGAATCTTCCGGTAGAACGCCTCCGCCACGTCCAGCTCACCGGCCTGATGGAGTTTGATGGCGAGGGACTGGATTTCCGGGATAGTGAAGACTACCTTATTGGTGCTGTTGTCTGTCATTCGTTCCCCAGCCTGATAATATTTGGAATTAGCTCGGCTACTTTTTCATGGTTGTCCCAACGGGATTTCGTTGAACCAACACCTGTCTTAATGATCGAAATCTCTATAATTTTATTTTAATTAATTAACGCATATAAAGCCATTAACTAAGCCAATAAACTTACCCGGTAAATATACTGAATTGAGACCAGACCCTATCAAGCTCTTTGGTTAGGCAATTTTCTGAGTCCAACTTTGAAGTTTATCCATTCTTACACCCTCATTACGCACTTCCAGAAGGACAGTGTTCGCTGCCGATTTGATAAAAGTTAGCAGTTTTTTTAGTGCCTCTTTGTTCGCTGGAACAATGCAGCCATCACTGCCCTTTGGCCCACAACCATGAATCAAAAACTTATCTCGCTTAGTAACCTTAATACCAATTGGTGATTTTAAATCAACTTGAATGAGAGAGGTTATTGTCTGTTCTAGTCGAGCACACTCGCCGAAATTCTTGTAATTTCCAATGTACTTCACTACATAAAAACCTACCGGGATCGGGCCACCACGATTTGAAAAATCAAAACTCTCTGGAGCCTTTTTGTCTGTATCCCAATGCGCTAAGTCATTGCGCTGGGCACCCGCTGTACTTCCTCTGCCTCCTCCAGAGAAGGCCTGTGTTGAAAAGCTAAAGCCTTTAGTAGTGCTATAGAGCATTTCATCAGTTATGGAATATATAAGCATGTTATTACTCCTTTCAGTTTCTCCGGCAGAGATTACACCGGTAATTGATAGATGGAGCTAAATTACACAACCTCAAACCCAAACCCCTCCCCACTCACCGTCACCTTAATCTCCTTAAACTGCTCACCGGTTGTCATCCTTGACAAAATTTCCCGCGACATCTGCGGCATAAGGGTATTGGTGAGGATGTGGTCGGCGTTCCTCGCGCCGCTGTCTACTTCTGTGCAGCGACAGGCAATGTATTCAATGAGCGAGTCGTCGTAGATGAAGGCAACATTGCGGTTTTCACGGAGACGCTTGCCGATCTTATTCAGCTTCAGTTTGATGATCAGGCGCATGATGCTGTCGGAAATCGGATAGTACGGTACTACTTTCATACGCCCGAGAAATGCGGGTTTGAAGCGCTTGGTCAGTTCGGGGCGCAGCATCTCAGCCAGTCCCTGCCAGGTCGGCTTGGTCTCTTCGTCGGCACACGACTTCATGATCAGGTCGGTACCCAAGTTGGTTGTCAGGATGATCAGGGTGTTCTTGAAGTCGATCCTGCGCCCTTCACCATCCTCCAGCGTTCCCTTATCAAACACCTGGAAGAACAGCTCCATCACATCGGGGTGCGCCTTTTCAACTTCATCAAGCAGCACGACGCTGTACGGACGCTTGCGCACCGCTTCAGTCAGTACGCCACCTTCACCATAGCCGACATAACCGGGAGGTGAGCCCTTGAGTGACGACACCGTATGAGCTTCCTGATATTCCGACATGTTAATGGTAATGAGGTTATCTTCACCGCCGTACATCAGTTCGGAAAGAGCCAGCGCGGTCTCGGTCTTGCCGACGCCGCTGGGGCCGGCAAACATGAGTACCGCCGTCGGCTTGGACGGATCTTCGATGCCGGCATGCGCTGTCTGCACCATCTGGGCAATAGCAGCCAGAGCGTGATTCTGGCCGATAATCCGTTCGCCCAGCAGTTTTTCCATGTTGAGCACTGTCTGAATTTCGTCCACCAGCATTCGCCCGGTCGGGATACCGGTCCAGCCGGAGATGACTTCGGAGATAGTCTGGGCATCAACTTCAGTCTGCACCAGCGGATTGTTCCCCTGAATCCCTTTCAGTTCGGTTTCCAGCGTCTTCAACTCCACCTGTTTGGCAGGAATGGTCTCGTCGGCAGGATTTACGCCATGCAGTTCACGAATCAGCAGTTGCAGAGCAGTGATCTTCTCTGCGATTCCCTTTTCTGTCTGCCAGGCGGCATTCATTTCCTCGAGTTTTGCCAGTGATGTTTCCTTTTCACTTGCCAGCTTGGCAAGGCGTTCAGCATGATCGCGCCCGATCAACGATTCACGCTCAAGGATATTCACTTCCCGGTCGATCTGAACCATCCGCCGGTTGAGGTCATCAATAGCCGGCGGAATAGTGCTCAGACCGATGGCAACCCTGGCACAGGCGGTATCAAGCACGCTGACCGACTTGTCAGGGAGCTGCCGGGCCGGAATGTATCGGTGTGACAGGCGGACTGAATCGATCAGGGCATCGTCGGAAATCATCACATTGTGATGTTTTTCAAGGAACGGTGCCACAGCGCGCATCATCATGACCGCCTTCTCCTCATCCGGTTCCTCAACCTTGACCACCTGGAAGCGGCGCGTGAGGGCGGCATCTTTCTCGAAATACTTCTTGTACTCCGCCCAGGTGGTTGCCGCAATGGTGCGCAACTCGCCACGTGCCAGCGCAGGCTTCAGCATATTGGCGGCATCGCCGGTGCCTGCTCCGCCCCCTGCCCCGATGAGAGTGTGTGCTTCGTCGATAAAGATAATGATCGGTACCGGCGATGCTTTGACTTCGGATATGACCGATTTGAGCCGGTTTTCGAACTCACCTTTGATGCCGGCTCCGGCCTGCAGGAGACCGAGGTCCAGACTGCGAATTTCTACCCCGCGCAACGGCGGCGGCACATCCCCCTCAATAATCTTGAGCGCAAACCCTTCGACCACAGCAGTCTTGCCGACACCGGCCTCTCCGGTCAAAATCGGATTGTTCTGACGACGCCGGATCAGGATATCGGCCATCTGTCTGATCTCGAAATCGCGGCCAAGCACCGGATCAATCTCACCCTTACGGGCTTTTTCGGTCAAGTTTATGGTGTACAGATCCAGTGCCTTGGTACCAGCCGGAGGGGCTGCGCCTGGCTGTTCGCTTCCGCCGGCAGCCTGACGGGAAGAGGTCTCCTTGTCTTCGGCCGATCCGGCGGTCAAATCGCGCAGGCTCTGGGCAAGCGTTTCCTGGGATATCTTCTTGAAGGTGGTGGAACTGTTGTTCATCATCCGTGCCATCTCGTCATTAGAGAGGATTCCCAGCACAATATGACCGGAACGGACTGCGGTCGCCTGGTAATCTACCGAGGCAATCATCCAGGCGTCCTGAATCATCTTGGGAATCCGGGGTGAAAGCGCCGGGTTGCGTGAGTTCCCGGTTTTGAAGCTCTCCATTGCCTGTGTGAGATCACTCCTCAAACGTGACTCATTAATTTCAAAGTGCCTGAGAATTTTATGGAGGTCGGTATCAGGAGAATCGAGCAGCTTCAGAAAGAAGTGCTCTACGTCAACTTCATAATGGGTTTGAGACAGACAGAGTCCGGCTGCCTGTTCCAGGCTGATGCGGCAGGTGTCATTGAGTTTGCCGATGAGCGACTTCAGATTGAGTTTTGGCATCGATCTCTCCCGTGCGTGAATAAATTTTTCTCAGGCAGCCGTTACGGCACCCGTATCAAAGTCTTGAAATGTAACACTTGGATCTTCCTCGAGAACGGCATCCGGTGCCTTTATCCAGGAGGACCACCCCAACATCGGTGAAAAACCGGATCCGCCACCCCCCAGACGACAGGGAGTAACCTGGTCCCGCTTCAGAATAATCCGGATTTCAAATTCGTACTCGATCCCCACCATAAATCTGACCAGCGAAAACATTGACCGGAGCATCCCTCCACCGGGAAGAAACCGGCTAAAGGAGACAGTATCCATAGGCCCCAGATCAATTCTGAATTTCGACATATTTTCCCATACCTGCGCACCGCATAGTGCCGACACACCCAACTCGGAGTTTGCCATGCCGATTTTGGTAAGATCTTCAGGCGGGAGTGCAATAACACGCTCAATGAACTGCTGCACAACCGCTTTTTGACCTGAATAGTGCGAGAGTGCCGACTCAATTGCAGCCGATGATGGTATCTGCCGGGAAAGAAGCCCCGAAAAGCCGAGCAGAGACTCGATACCAAGGTCTGCCGGTGAACTCCCTTTATCTGCACCGAGCCCCACGAAACTACTGAAATACCGTGAAAAGCGGTCAACCACGCCAGGCCGATAGTGTGCGGTAAGGTGCGACTTTTTCCAGGCCAGGTAGAACAGGGTATTGAGCCGGTGGTGAAAAAGATCCAGAAATTCTGTCAGGGAAAAATCTTTGCTTCTGTTGCGCTCCTGAGCAAGCTCATTGTACCAGCGGGGTAGAATTCCTGACGGCCCTATAAGACCCATGAAGGCAACATTCAGATAGAAGCGTGATTCTTCCTCATCGAAGCGTATACCGGCAATATCACTTGGCGGGAAAGAAAATCCGGGGCTCACCTGAAACCGCACCGGTTCCTCAAGCGGTCGCAGTGCTTCTCCAAGCGGCTTTTTCCCTTCACAATGACGTTCGATGATGGCAATCGCCTGGAAAAAAGTGAAGCGGTAGAATTCTTTTTTCAGACGCTGCTCTATAAAAGAACTCTGTCCCCATTCCTCGGCGGCCATATTCTAAAGGTTTCCTTCCTCTGTAGTGTCTTCACCACAAGTTGTGAAAACGAATTAACTGATACGTACTGGCCGATGAATCGTTCGATAATTCCGGAAAACAGGTAGAGGGCAGACCCGACAAACTTTTCTTCATCGAGGGTCATCTCAACCTGGACGCCCCGGCAGAATGAACGTCCAATTCTTTTCGTAACATAGCTTGTTTTCAGCGAAGTGATACCGCTTATCTGCTGGCGCGTAGATGGAGAATTATCAAAATCATACATTTTGAGAATTTCTTTCAAGGCATCCTCACCGCCCGAAACAATTGACGTATAGTTGAGTGCCAGATGTGAGATGAGCCGCCACTGTAGTGAACCGTCAAGAGCCGGTCTGCGCGTTCTTGTTGGTTTAACCAGACATCTGATGGAGGTTACCGGAGCAGCTATTTCGGTTTCGAAATCACCGGTAGAATCACCAAAACGCATCCTCCCCGGCAGATCGCGGTTTGTACAGGTTGTCTGCACCATCAAGATCTCCGCTTCAGGAAATGCGGTACTGAAATCAAGTCCGGCAAAGGACATGGTCAGATCGGTGCCTTCGTCACCGTATCTGCCAGACGGCAACCGCCTCATGTGCCAGTAGACATTCCCTTCAGTGTCCTCTGTTCCGGCACGGTGGTGACTCAGAGAATAGTATGGCCGGTACTCTTTCTCCCCCCCCTTCGCCATGGGGAGTGAACTGACACGATCAATGCTGAAAATCTCTGTTGCATCCTGTCTCCGCACATCCGGAATCACCGGGTACGCGGTTTTTTCATGGGAGATCTGCACCGGTTCTGCTGTGCGAGAAAAAAGATTGACGATTGGAGCAGCATTCAGGGCAAATATTTCACCACTGACGGTTAACCCCAATTTTGCCGGGCAGTCGAAATTGATCCAGATTTCCAGCGTATCCTGCAGATCCAGGGTAGATAGTTTCTCAAGACCGGCAACATCAAAAAATAAAAATTTCTCCGGAAAACAAAAATACTCCGTCAGTAAAAGATAGCCCGGAAATGACTTGCCGGTTGTCGGCAGCATCGCCTCTTCGGGAGAGAATCCGACCGGTCTGATTGCATCGCCACTCTGTTTCAATTCAACCGGAGCGCCCTTCTGATTCTGACCCACAAACTCCACAGATGTTGCGTTATTAAAGATCAGTTCATACATAGGCAGAACATGCTGACTCTGACCGTTCAAAAAGAAGCGCAGGGAGTGCCATTCGAGTTGTGACATACCGACGCCGCCGGTTGTTTTGATCGTGATGACCAGTGACTGTTGAGCATTTGGAAGTGTTCTTCTCGGATCCTTGAGCGATGCGGAGATAACTTCCACAGGCCAGAGAGTCACCGGATAGCGGGTTTTGAACTGACATTGCATCCCGTTGACCTGCCGGGAATAAAGAGGGGTTTCTGTCGGTATGCAATAGCCGGATGGCGGGATTGCCGTCTTGACGGGGTCAAAGGTCACGACTGACATTGACGGTATCGGACAGGTATAGTGAGGGTAGAGTATCTGGAAAAATGATTCCGTGACCTCAGGAAAATCATCATCAATCTTTTTGTGCACCCGTCCGCAGAGAAGTGCAAATGCTTCGATCAGCCTTTCAGTGTGGGGATCGTCGCACTTTTCACCATCCAGCAGCAATCTACCGGCAATTTTTGGATACTTCCGGGCAAACTCCCCCCCCATCTCCCTGATGAATGAGAGTTCTCGCTCGTAGTAGTGAAGGATGTCGTCGCCCATAATCTGCCGCCCACCTGATACTGTTATCTCTGCCTGCTGATACTGTACTCACCGCGGTTGCTGTCATAATACGTGTCAAAACTGACCGGCTCGGAAATTTCATCATCAATCTGGAGCAATGCGGAGATTTTAAACATCAAGCGCCGCTCACCACTTGTCGGGCTTTCAATCCGAACCATTACGTTCCGGAGCCTCGGCTCGAAAAGGGTGATCGCTTGTTCGATTTCCTGGCGTAACTCTGTCCGCACGAGTGGCAATGATGGATTTTTAGACGTAAAGTCCGTCAGGCCATACATCAGAAGCGATTTTTTTACCTCTCTGCACGATGCCGGTATCCCCGAGGGGAAACAGCGGGTGTTCAGCAGATTATCAAGATCCTGCTCAACAGCGTCCCGCAGTTCTCTGAATGTTATCCCGCGCGTCAGGACAGGCCCCTCACTGACATCCGGTCCTGTATCAAGGAGCCTGTCCAGTATTGATGGTTTCATACGTGCGTCAATTCCAAATTGTTATGCTTTTGTGTTTTGCTTGATGTCATACCCGGATGCAACTACGCCGCCTAATGTCCCGTCAGCTTTCTGTGGCCAGTATTCAAATTTGTACTTGGCAAAATTAAGCGAAATATTCTCCGTCAGGGTATCCTGCCCCCCTGAGCCGCCGGTTGATATCGACGAGACAAGGCAATCCGAGAGGGTCAGTTTAATATACTCCTGTTGATCCGTACCGGCCTTTCTCACGGTAAGTAATGCCTCTTTGATATGCTCTCCCTGCGCACAGCGCGCTGCAAGCAGAGGAGAAGCAGAATCCACTCGTTTCGTCAGGGAAATGTCTTGTACATTTACCTTCCCGGAGCCACCGCCGCCACCCACATGAGTGCTGCCCGACTGGGACATCCCCCAGCTCCAGGCAAGTACATCAATTGTATCTTTGTGTTTTTTGTCCATGGACTCGCCTTTGATACCATCCATCTTGATAAACATGTCGACTGCCATTTTACACCTCCCGAATTTTGTTAGTTAGTAATCAACTGATCTGCACTGTGGATGTTAACCTACAATACAATGTCTAAGTTTAATGATGTAACCACCTCCCTTTTTTTGCCGATGCTATGACGATGCTGGTGGCGGCAGATTGGCCACAAGTCGCAATGAAACGGTAAGTTCGTCGAGCTGAAAATGCGGCTTCAGGAACGCAACAGCCCGGTAGCAACCAGGTTTTCCGGCAATTTCAGTAACATCTACCCGTGCTTCACTCAGAGGATAGCGGGCTTTATCTTCCTGACTGGCATCCTCGTTGAGAATAACAAATTTGTTAATCCAATTATTCAAAAAGGTTTGCGCATCCTTGCGGGTCATGAAGCTGCCGATTTTGTCCCGCATCATCGACTTCAGGTAGTGGGCAAACCGTGACGTTGCCATTATGTACTGCAGCTGAGAAGAGAGTTTTGCGTTGGCGTTGGCCGCATCGGTCGCATATGTTTTTTGCTTGTTTGCAGTCTGGGTGCTGAAAAACGCAGCATAATCAGTATTCTTGCAGTGAACCAACGGGATAAAGCCCAGGTCGGCCAGCTCTTTTTCACGACGGTCGGTGATGGCAATTTCAGTCGGGCATTTAAGTGCCACATCACCTTCGTCGGTCTTGAAGGTATGCACCGGCAGTCCCTGCACCAGTCCGCCCCCCTCGACACCGCGAATTGCGGCACACCAGTGGTACTTGGCAAAAGCATCGGTCAGTCGACTTCCCAAAGCGTACGCGGCGTTTCCCCACAGGTACTTGCCGTGGTCAGTGCCGTCCACATCCTCTTCGTAATTGAAGGATTCTACCGGTACATTTGCCTGTCCATACGGCAGACGCATCAGGATATGCGGCAGAGCAAGGGCCACATAGCGTGAATCCTCGGAATCCCTGAACGATTTCCACTTGGCGTACTCCACGCTCTGGAACCCCTTGGCAAGGTCTCGTGGGCCGCTCAATTCGGTAAAACTGTCCCAGTTGAACATGGTCGGCGCGGCAGCCGATATGAACGGAGCATGGGCGGCAGCAGCAACTTCGGAGATTTTTTCAAGAAGTGTCAGGTCCTGCGGGCTGTTCCCGAATTCATAATCACCAATCAGGGCACCATATGAAGCGCCGCCGAACATGCCGAACTCCTCTTCATAAATTTTCTTGAACAGGGTTGACTGGTCAAATTCGCTCGCTTTCTCCATATCCTTCAGCAGATCTTTCTTGCTCACGTTCATCACCCGGATTTTCATTGTTTCGCCGGTTTCGCTCTGCTGCACCAGATAATTCAGACCGCGCCACGCCCCCTCCAGTTTCTGAAATTCGGCATTGTGCAGAATTTCGTTGAGCTGCGACGAAATGATCCGGTCAATCTGGGCAATACGGGCGTTAATCATCAACTCCGTATCTTTTGAAATCGTGACCGTACCTTCCATAATCTGTTTTGCAAACTCGCCAAGGACATCGCGCGCCCACCCTTTCTGACTGTCGTCGCGCGCCATCCTGCCCTCGTGGATGATCTGATCCAGAATTGACTGCTCCTCTACCTCGGTTACGGCACCAAGTTGTTCTTTTTCCTGTTCCGCCATATATATTCCCTCCTCTATAGATATTTATTCTTTGTTGCCGTCAGTTTCCACGCCTGCCTGTTTGCCAAGTTTCTGAAGAGATTCGGAATCGTTGACGACCTGCTGCAGCAGTTCATCAAGACGATCATTGCCATCAAGTTTATTCAGCAGTTCCGAGAGTTTCTGCCGGGCATCGACCAGTTTTTTGAGTGGTGCGACCTGCTGAACAACCTGTTCGGGGTGAAAATCATCCATTGATTTAAAGCGGAGTTCGACAGCAATTTTTGAATCGTCGTTGGTAATCTTGTTGTCAACTTTAAACGCCAGTCTCGGCTTCATACCGGCCAGGACATTGTTAAAGTTATCGCGATCGATCTCCACAAACTTACGATCCTTAAGTTTCGGGAGTGGTTCGTCCGGTTTGCCGGATAGATCGGACAGGACGCCGACTACGAAGGGAATTTCCTTCATTTCAATGGCATCACCCACCTCCACATCATAGGTAATCTGAACCCGCGGTGCCCTGACTCTGTCGATCTTGTGCTGAAGACTCTGTTTTCCTGCCATGATCTACCTCCCCTTTTCGTGTATTTTACTTCCCAAGCGCCTTGGTTACATCGATCGTACATATTTTGCGGAACAACTCCTGAGCTCTGGCCGGGTCCTCATCTGCATACTCGGCACTGGTGAGACACTGGTAAAGAGATTCAATAACTTCTGCAATCCAGGCGGGAGATTCCCAGCTTTCCAGGTGGAATTCAGAAATCATCGTATAGAGCTGTTCAACAAGCGGTTTCGCTAAATCCGGTCTTCCCGCCCTGAGACAGAGCTTGGCCACAAGGAAGCGGTAACGGCTTCGACCACGCTCGGAGGGCTGGCTCCGTGCAGCCAAAAGGAGCAGGTTGAGCGACTCCTTGAGAGAGCCGGCCTGCATGATTCTGAGCGCCTCATCCCAGAGAGCGGCTTCCTGCGTGGCTTCACTTCCCCCCAGCGTCGCTACGGGAAATGCCGCTCCCGGTGCTGCCTGTCCGCTCTGATCAGTCGAGCTGTAGCCGGGAGATGAATTATCAGATGTCATCCCTCCTTGTATTACTTCAGGCGTTGCTTCAAATGCGTCCTTCAACCCTTTCTGCTCCCGGCAGATTTTAACAACGATACGATTACACTCTTCGAGAATCTGGCCAATTTCGGATACTCGCGGGGCATGGTTGCCGAACTTCCCGTCAATAGCAGCGTCCAATTCGGCAAAAGCGGCACTACAGTTGGCAATAGTATCCGCCAGCGACTTATAGAAGGCAGCTGAAGATTTTGAAACGGCCAAATCAAACTCCTCTGCAGGCAGTTTCCCCTCGGCGATCATCTCCGCACGGCGGTCACCCCGTGCGTCCGCTTCATAGCCAACATCGCGCGACTCTTTCCATTTAGAAAAAGAGTACCCGAGGCTCGTGCGCGGGTCGGTCAGTGGCACCATGCGAATGGCGGTGGTCAACCTCTCATTGAGAAATTCGAAGGGAGCAATCCGGTAGTCGAAGTCGTCATCCTCAACCAGAGGATATGCAGTGTCCCAGAATTGCGACAAAAGTGAGGTCAATATCCGAAGACCGGTCTCAACCCCCTCCGCCCCTTCCTCTATGGCAAGTGCTTCCGTAAGCCAGGCGGCAATCTGAAAATCTTTTGTCTTATTTGTCAGGGCATCAAGCGCCACACGGATAACCTTGTCCATATCCGCATTCTTATTTTCCCGCTGCCAGTCACCCTGAGGAATGTCATCATCGGCACGCCGGGCCTCCTTAATTTCGTCATACACTTTCGTGTAACGAAGATCTTCACCGGCAGGTGATTCTTCTGAAATGGGGGCTGCAATGGCATTGAGGTTGATATGATCTAACATCAGTCGGCCTCCGCTACGGGGGGATTGAATGTGATTTCTCCGAGTTCAAGCAGACTTTTTTCCTGATTTCCGACCATAAAAAGATGCTGCCCAACACCTTGGTAGTTTTGATTGCCGAGATCGATCCAATCGGTCATCCTCCCCATTCGAATCTGGTCACCTGCAAAAGTTGAAGTACCGGGATACAGCACAGGGAGAAAACATTCAATTGTCAGTCCATCCCATGTCACAATCCTTCCGGGGGCCCAAATAGTTTCCAGCAGGGTTTTCGGTTTTTGAACTGACAACTCCCTGATTGAAGCGATCGGAAACCAGATGTATCGATCATGGACAAACACCTCCATGATACCGGTCAAAGTCGCATCACACTCACTAAAACCGTAAAATGCCTCGATATTTGTCCGGCCGGAAGCTTCCTGAGTCTGTTCCGCAACCATGTCCAGCAGTGAAGATGCGGCGCTCGTATCCCCGTCGGCAAGCAATCTTCTTGCTTCAAGCAGAGAGCTCAAAAAAGATGGTGGATCCGTCATGAAATCGGGCATTTGACGTCCTGCCGCAACTTCCTGCCGGGTTTTCTCAGCAGCAGCGAGATTCCTGTATACGAGCACACCGGTAGCTGTCTCCGGTAGCTGGCTGATGAGAAGATCGAGATGCCGCACCACCTTATCCCATTCGCCGTAAAACGCAAGCACCTGAAATAAAAGTGTTCTTGCTTTTGTATCGCCGGGAGAAGCTTTGATTCTAGAGACCAGGCTCTCTCGGGCTTCTGAAAGCTTCCCTTCCTGTATCAGCTCTACGCTGTTCATCACATCCTCCATTCAACGCTCTACTGCAGGTTCCAGAGTGTCACGAAATCCAGAGATTTCAGGGGGCGCCTCATAACTGCCATATATGCGGTTTTGCCCCCACCGATAAAAACGGCAACAGGAGGGGCGGCATTTCTTTTTTTTAACAACAGGCTCAGTCGCATCGCAGCAGCCACCTCAATACCGCTGCCGTTATCAGTTTCAAGGGAATACAAACAAAACTCCGATTCCATATCTCCGCTCAGAGGTTTAAGAGGAAGAGCCGGGGGCAGGGTGTCGTCCAGCAGAATGTCATCCGGGGAGGGGAGCATGCCCAGGCCCATTTCTAATTCCGGGATGGTTGTCAATTTGTTTGAAAAGAGCACCATTGCACTGTTCCAGGTCGTTTCGCATGCCAACGGCAGATTTTCCCAGCACTTCCCCCATTGCCGGTAAGTCCCGCTTCCCATGAGCAACAGGGGATACGGCCTGCCAATGGCGTCACCACTTTCCAATAGCACACCGCACGCAAGCCGGTCATGCATAGTACCGTTAAGCCAAAATTTCCATGAAACCTGAAATCTGCCAGACATGTCATGGCGCACTTTATCATAGCCCTGCTCTACCCACGAAAACAGGCTCGTTCCAAGAGTGAACTGGTCCCCGATACGGATATAATCTTTTGCAGCCGGGTGTTTGCCGCACGCCACCCATTGCCAGTGCGTCAACATGGATAAAATTAATCCCAGCAGTTTGCTACTGCGTGCGGTATCATCCCCTGGGAAGCGCCACTGCCACCACCAGCCATCTTCATGATCTCGTGGGTGCCGCTGAACTGGTAATTAACCCTTATAAACTGGACCTTCATCCGGTCAAGTGCAGTCTTCTCCCTCGGAAAATCCTGAGCATAGAACGTGTGCCTCCCCCCTTCGAATGCCTTGAGGAACTCGGGGAAGCTTACATATTTATGTGCAAGAACCAGATCTCCTATTTCGATCTGAAATACGACTTCTCCACAGGCATCCGGAGACCAGACAAGGTTCTTACTGACCGGGAAGTTCAGGTTTTCAATTACCAAGGCGCCAGATGCACACTGCATTTCCAGACGAGTGCCCTGCGGTTTGGTGGTCGCTTCAGCATTGACATCAGTAGGAAGTCCCTTAATGGTTACGTTGTTCCCCTGCTTTACCGAAGGCCCGGCAGCAATTTTTGCTTTAATCCCCTTCTTGAGGAAAACAAAGAATGACGGATTGAAATCAACACTCCCGCCAAGGGCTGACTTGGTGTAATATCCCTGTTGGGGCGTCCAGCCCATAAATGGTCCTGCCGGATCCTTGGCATATTTCCAGACCGGCCCTTCAGGCCCCATTATCACCTGCATTGTCTGCGGGTCTGTTGCAGCCTGGGCATCCTGAAGCACTTTTTCTTCCCACTGTTTCTGCAGTACGCACGCGGCTTCTTTCCTGACAAAACTCCAGAGGAATGTAGATGGTCCTGTCACCAGTTTGAACATGGTGTCGTCGATACCGCCTGGATAGCTCGCCCTGAGTCGATGTGAAGCATCAGATGCAAGGTAAAACGGTGACTTGCTCGACACCGCATCTTCAGTAAAGACCTGTTTAGTCATCTCGAAAGCCTGGGGCCTTGATTTGGTGGCAGAGGACATGGCTGATATCGCAGCGAAGTACTCCTGGTACGGCTTGATTGCTGCTAACTGCGCCCCGCTTTCAACCTTTTTACCGACGAGATCACCGACCTTTTCCGCAAGCTTTTTCCCTTCATCGATTGTTTTAACCGCCACTCCCGGCGTCTTGAGAATCTGGTACTGAAACACCTGCTGCACCCAGGCGGGTGTCGCATCACCTGTGCCGAATGCCAGCAGTTCGCTCGCCATGGCCGTCAGGAAAGCCTGATACGCTCCCTGGTCAGTCGTCATGGCTGCAGCGGCGGTCTGCCACTCTTTGGCACTGGCAAGACGCTCTTCACCGCGGGGAAACAGTCCGGCAAATCGCTGCCACGCTGCAAAGGCATTACTGCGATACCACCCTTCAAACCGTGTCGATTCTCGCTCCACGATGCCCAGTTCCGGGTAAGCGCCCTTGATCTCCTCCATAAGTGCGACAACTTCATTCTTGCCCTTTTTAGTAAATGCTGACGGAACAAAGATATCTTCATGTACCTTTCGGGAACCGGGCCAGAAGGAGGCGAGGGTGACCGGTTGTGCCGTTCCGGATCTGTTCGCCCATGCCACCATCCATCGGAGGTCGCCCCCTCTGACCGACAGCAGGTGCTTCAACCAGGATTGAAGCTGAGCGATCTCCTTGTTGATTTCAGGTTTATCAAGACGCCACGCAAGGTAATATAGATAGAGGTTGCCGAACTTTTTGGTGATCTCCGGATCCTGGGTATCCTTTATTGACAAGGCGACATAGTCAGGTAGCGGCTTTCCTTTCAGGGAATCTACTCCCGATGCATCCAGAGATGCCCGCAGCAGGTTAATCCGTCTGACAAGGTGCACGGCATACTGCCCGGCAGTATCCTCCGGCGTACCCATTGATACGCCACCAATGACTCCGGACATTCCCCGGTCAAATTCGGCGAGGAATCGATCCTGAAACTGTTTCGCGTATTTCTTCTTGAGCTCGATTTCCACCTCCCGGCTTTTGTTCAGCCAGAGGCGAGGGATCCACCAGTTCCTGTTTTTCTGCTCGACCCTCAGTACCATCAGCCTGAACTGATCCATTGAATCAAGATCTGCAAAGAAATTACCTTTAAGCTGGGGGCTCTTGGCGATCACTCCGGTAGCGTCGCGAATGATGGCCATGTTCTTGACAAAAGAGTAACTTAAAATTCCGCAAAGAGAGATCCAAATGAGTACCCAGGATGCGAGGCCAAGGTTTCTGGTGATAATGTGCCACTCGCGGGAACGGGATGTCGGTGCAAATATGGAGCGATCCATGGGCAGTATTTTATCAAAAAAATCATGCAGAAATATTCCTCTGCTGGTGCCTGGAAGCATCTCCTGATCCGAAATGAGCCCCAATCCTCCGAGCAATTTAGAAAAGGGTGTACCTTCCTGCTTACCGCTTGAAAAGAACACCCCCCGGAAAAGCGGTGTCTCCTGGTAGCTATTCTCCTGAAATGCCGTCTTTACAAAAACCTCAAGCCCGGGTTTCAGGCACTGGAACTCATCGGGAAAAATCACTATTCCTGAATTTTTACGACCGGATTCACTTTGGTTGAGCAGGTAAAGGCGGAGGTTTTTGAGTCTTTCAGTGACCGCTGTGAATGCAGTTTCGAAAAAGCCGGAAACGTCTTTGGATAGATCCTGGTTAATGAAGCCCATAGGGTTTGCGTGTGACTGTTCCGGCAGAGCCTCGCAAAACTGGGTCATTCCCTGGATCAGGTCACATTTTGTCACAAGCAGATACACAGGAAATGTAACACCGAGTGACAGCATCAGTTCATCAATACGGCTGCGCAGTTGTTTCCCGTCAGCTTCAAGGGTCTCCGGATATCCTCCCAGCAGCTTGTCGGCGGCAACCGTGATTATCAAACCGTTTATCGGCTCTTTTTTCCGGTACTTTCCAAGCAGGGACAGGAACTTCTGCCACTCATCCCTGTCACTTTTCTGATCCACAGTAATGGCGTAGCGACCGGCAGTGTCGATAATGATCGACTTATCGAAGAACCACCAGTCACAGTTCCGTGTTCCGGAAACTCCGGACGTATGATGCGCTTCCGAGAAAGGCGAAGAAAGACGGGCACTGCTGATGGCAGTGGTCTTGCCGGAGCCGCTCTCACCCATGATCATATACCAGGGAAGAACGTAGAGCGGGTTCCCCTGTTTCTTCAGGTGCGACTTTTTGAGGGTCTCAATCGCTTCTTTCCACCGGGTCTGAATCTCCAGCATCTGACCCTGCTCGGCAGATGACATTGCCGTGACCTGGTTGTTGTCCTGCTCAATAACCTGCTGGACAAAATTCTGTTCCCTGCGCCTCTGCAATAGTTTCCTGACAAACAGGAAGCCGCTATAAAAGCCCGTGAGGCAGATGGCAATGAATAGACCTATCCACCATGGCCAGGCCATGATGTAGACTGCACCGATAATGGTAAGAAGCACCAGTGCGACGAGAGCGACAATGAGGAGATATTTGAGAATAGTGAGAAGTGTATTTTTCAAGGCATCACCACACCCTAGGAGATTTTTTCAACCACGCCTGCAAGAGTGAATCGGAACATCAGGTAAAGTATACCGAAAAGCACAAACGGTGCGACAATGGCGATAACTGTACCAAGTGAATATCTTGACGATTTTATCTGTACCTCTGCTCCGCGCAGCGGCACACCTTCCGGAAAGAGGTCAGCGCGGTCCGGTGGGTTCATCCCGGGAGTGCTCCCCGAAATGACTTTAAGATTTGATCCGCGCAACTGATTTAACAGGAAATCATCGCCCTGATTGATAAAGCGACCTTTAAAGCCAAGGGAGAGACAGCAATAGTACACTTCGCGGAGCTCTTTCTGATGAAGCGCCAGGTTATTGAGCCGGTCGAACACTTCAACGCCGGCATCAGTCGTATTGTAAAAAAGCCTCTGCAGCTGTTCTCTCTGCCAGGCTCCTCTGTATTGCCAGTTCGACGCAAGCAGTGCCTCGTCAATCCAGGCACAGACAGCAAATTTAGCCTGATCATATTCGTCCTGAGGTATCGACCCATTTTTTGCCGGAGTCTCGCTTGCCTTGAGAAGGCGGATAACATCCTCTCTGACCTGCTCGTATGAAGATGTATTCCGGTTCATATTTTCCCGCATCAGCTCCACATAACCAATAAGCTGAACAAAACAATCAATAAGGCGCATGTCAGATCCCCCGTTTCCGTAACTGCATGGTTTTCTGTGTTCCTCCATGGTCGGCATCCTACACCCGCGTCACGATCATTAATTCGGCCTCAAGGTCTTCAGGTGCGTTGTCCCAATAAAGTGCGATATTGCGCCCCTTTTCCACCTGAGCCCAATGTTCACCGTTACTGTCTACGGCAAAATAATACGTATCAGCCCTCCTTGGGAGCTCCTGAGGCGGATTCTGCAGATATTCAAGGGCGGTTCCGGGAAGGGCGCGGGCGATCAGGAGTGGCATGCGCTCGCGCGAAGAAAGCTTAACAACGGCGGACACAGACTGCAGAAAAGAGCGGGACTCGTCCCCGGACTTAAGGGCAAGGAAATAGCGGTACTTCTGCTCAAAATTTGCTGGTTTCATCTCAGAAGTGAAATATGTACCATCATACAGAAGTGGTAACACATATTCCGGGCCGGCTGTTATTTCGTCAAGAAGCTTGATTATCAACAGATGAGCCGAAAAGAAACATTCCCCAAGATTCTGGTGGTCGTATTCCGGAAGGAGCTTCATTCCATCCTGCATCGACTCGCCCTGAGCATTGATCGTTTCGGAAAATGTTGACAGCTCCCCGATCAGTTGGCGTAGAACTCCATACGCGTGCCAGGGATGGAGCTGCCTGCTGGTCTCACAGTAGTGAAAAAGCAGTGGCAGAAATCTGTTGAGCGATCGAAGCGCCAACAGATAGACCATATCCCTGGTACCGAAGTCAGAGGTTTGAATACCACGTTGCCTTTTGTAACCCTCAAGTTGACGGCTCCGTGAGGAGAGCTGATCCCTTATCTCCTTCACGTTTTCGAAAAGGAGCTGCGAACTGCCTATTGAGAGACATGGCGGGATAAATTTCTGTGAAAATTCGATTCCCTCTCTGGTTCGCTCAAGTTGCGCTACGGGAATAAGCAGGTAGTCACCAATCAGGTTAACTTCAGATTCCCAAAAAATCTTCATGACGAAGCTCATGCGCCTGACGTCGCCCGATGGTCCGCTGGAATGAATGTCAACAACACTTTCCGGGTCGTTTGTAACAGCATACCGGGTTGAAACTTTTGAGATATTGTCCATGGAATCAATTGCGGTGACATTCTCGCCCGACTCGTTCCACTTCTTTAGTCCGATATAAATTGTGAACGGTTTGCCACCGGCGACCCAGTCTTCTTCAAAGGTCCGGGACTCGATAACGGCATTGCCCGGAGTGACCAGGTGGGAGCCATCAGGAAAGACGAATTCCCCCTTGGAGAGCTGAAAGGATCTGGTTCCCAGAGCGGCTTTATGGACTCCGATGGAGTACACGCCCCAGAAATGCGGGTTCATATATTCCAGTTGGGGGATGTGCAGGGATTGATTGACCCGGTCCGCAAGCTGAAAGTGTTGCGGTTGAAGAAACAAGCCCTGGTGCCAATAGAGAGGTCGCTGTAGTTCCATGTTATTTCACCGTAACGTGCGATATTTCATTTGGTCCCAGTTCAATGTTTACACTCATCGTTGAGCTACTCAAGCCGGTTGCAATGGGAGCCAGATGGGTTGTTTT
This sequence comes from Desulfuromonadales bacterium, assembly GCA_013349405.1. Classification (GTDB taxonomy): domain Bacteria; phylum Desulfobacterota; class Desulfuromonadia; order Geobacterales; family Pseudopelobacteraceae; genus JACRCG01. The sequence continues at coordinate 43,068 of DUZS01000022.1, forward strand.
TTCAGTGCCTTGACTGTAGTATCCGGCAGCAAGGCCGAAAAACCGCGTCCCCTCAGCCAAATCTCTTTGCTCTGATAATGTCTGGCCCGGCTGGACAATAAACCTTTTTGTGTAGGTAACGGATGCGTCAAATTTGCCGCATTCCATGAGTTTCGCGAGCGAATTCTGGTCATCGGCAAGCTGATTGAAGGCATTCGGATCCTTTAGCTGGTAAAAGCATATCAGAAGGGTATGAGGACTATTCTTGTACCTGTTGAGCTGAGGATCAGCAGCAATGTTTAAGGTAATCCCTCCCTTTTTATATTCAACAGGAGGAGGAGAGACAGCAATGTGGGGAGGTCTGGCAGGAACTGATCCATCAACCTTGGGGCTTGAGGAGAACATCGAGCAGGAGCACAGCAATAAAAGTGGTACAACTGCCAGTTTACGTCGAGCGGGCTTCATCACGGCATTCCCCCATAATAAAACAGTGCATTGTTTCAATTACTATATTGTTTACTAATATTATATTGTAACAATTATTACAACTTATTTATTTCTTGTTGGCAGCGCTTTTCAAAATCTCGCAAAAGCCGTTCCATGTACTGTCCACATTCATGCCAACGCTTTATTTTTGTATATTTTTCTTCATATAGATCATAAAGTTCAGCTTTGCGAAGTGCTCCAAACTTGAATCCGGAAGAGAGTGTTTTAGACAGAGTATCCGGAGCAAGTTCGTCAAGTATTTGACTGAAAAGTGTAGATGATGCGTGCTGAAAAGATGTATGTGCAACCAGGAATGACTTCTGTATTCGCTCCAGGTAGTCACCAATTAAAACAACATTTCCTTCGCCGTCAATATTTGAACCAATAATTTTCCGTATGGTGGCAAGCTCAGGATTCTCACCGAGAAGTGTCTCATTAATAACTGCCATAATCCGGTTTATGGAATCAAAAAGCGTATTGAGTGCCGTAGAAAACTTGCTGAAAATTTCTTCCTGACTCAGTCCTTCCACCGCAAAATTTTGCCCCAAAAAGCGCGACATCAGCTTCGATGTTTCGTCAGATACGGTACCATTATCAACATTGACAGAATCCCCGTTGGCAACTCTTTCCATAAGGGCTGCCAATATCTGCAATCTCTCCTCAGCAGGGTAGACTGATAACTCAGTTTCAAGAAATTCCTTGAGTTCATTGCCAGGCTCTGCAATAGAGGAGGAGCGTCGTGCAAGTTCTCCTGCTATTTCGTCTACCCGATTCCGTGTATCCGGCATCTACTTCACCTCACTTGTCAAAAATTCTGCGGGGACACGATAGCCACGCCGGTCATCTGGCCCCGTCAGGTCGCTGTCTGCCCCTTGGTGAACTGATCATAACGGTAGCACAAAGATCCTCTTGCTCTTGACCCGGTTTTGAAAAATCTGGTCGTTCTGCTGTTGGTTGTTCTGAAAAAGGGTCCAGGTGGCCAGGCTTCTCATGGTGTTGCTGTGCAAGGCATCGGGGCGGCAGAACAACCGTCTCCATGAGCTCTTCCTCCCCAGAAGATAGCTCTAAAGTATTCGCTTGAGCCGCTCTTGTAGCAGGCAGGATAACTGTTTCGTCGGGATCTATGGATATCTTCGGCGTAAGTAATAATTCAGGTGGGGCGGGAGATCGTAAAATGACAGTTTCAAAAACTTCATCAAATCGTTTATCAGGTGGTGAAGATATCTTTTGTTGAATCTCCGCTCGGCTGCTGTCAATCATTTCCGAAACAATCCGGCGAATCATCACCCGTTTTTCCTGCTCAGCGGCCCCGTCTGTTACGGTTGGTGCACATTTTAACTGGTCAGTGCTGAATAGTAATTGACGGGTCTCTTCCAAGATGTTGAGCATGGAGTGATGAATATCTCTGCAGCAGGATAAGCTCTTGCCTCGCGCCACATCCAGAAGCTCTAAACCTGCTGCACATGCCTTATCCCAAACGGTCTCATACAGCCGGTTTATCTTAAACCCGTCGGAGTTCTGGAAAGTATTTGCCGGAACACACAGCGATTTGAGGTTAGAGGTTCCAGTTTCTCCACCTGAATCTGATTTCTCGGAAAGATACTGTCTGACAGCCTCGACAATGCTGCTTTCCCCGATTTTTCTGCCGCTCAATAATATCTGAAAAAAGAACAGGCCGGTTTGAGCCAGAGCCATCGGCCAATTGCGCTCTATCTCGTGTACAGAAGCTTCGGGAGTGAGATCATCAATGAAGAGGAGCTTGAAGTTCCACCCTGCAGGTAGATTCCTGCCAACTTTCGGCACATACACCCAGACTCGCTCTCCCCGCAGCGAGGCATTCATATGTGCCTCAACTCTCCCCACGACTTCCTCAAGCAGTGACAGCTTCAGCAAAAGGAGCTCGGGGAAGACTCTCTCGTCCCCTTGGGCAAAAAGAGTCCAGTTAACTGTTTTGGTATTGTCAATAGAATTAAGTGAGAAGACCCTGCCCGGGAACGCATGACAGTCGAGCTGTTCTGCGAGCAATGCGGGCGTCGCTCCCGATAAAAGGGCAATGAAATCAATGGCATTTAGTGCCGGGGCATCGACAATCAGCATATGAAACGGGAAGAAGGAGAGTGGCGTTAATCTGGTGCGGACGCTGTTAGTCGAGCCGAAACAAGTGCCCCGTTCGGCGCAGGAAACACAGGGAAATCTGTCTGTGTCAACCCCATGTTCTTCGAGGAGTTGCAGGCGTCGGACTAAATCCATGCAATCGGAGAGGAAAAGCGGATCGGTGTCTTCTCTTTCCCGGACAAAAAATTCGCTCTGCTCGGTACTGCTGCACGATGGGCAGTACAAATATCTCCGAACCGACCGCGAATAGGGGTGGAGGCCTTTCTGCACCAGCAGCTCATCGTCATGACAGAGTTCCAGCTCCCTGGCGCAAGACGGGCAGAGAAGCGGCATAAAGAGTTTTTTCTCCCTGCAGAAGAGCAGAGGCGCAAATATGCCTATTTTTTTGTTGTCGCACGAACATTCTGCCGTAAGTGAAATTAAGTCTTCACCACTATCTGAAGTCATTGCGAGTAAAAGCATTTCGACCCAGCCAGCCTCAATGGTAAGATTAGTCACCGCACTGAATGTGGTGTCCTTCAAACGATACATATCGCGCTGTAGAACCAGAAAAACATTCTTCAGGCTGCTGCTGGCATCGGTAAGGAACGAACCTCTGATAACACGCGAAAATGGAGCGGAGTCATCCATTATGGCAAATGGATACGATGCGTCTGAGGAACCTTCTGTCAGGGCAAGTCTGGGTGATTGATCGGTTGGCTGGAGAAAAGGCAGGAGTGATATAGTGCGTTGAGATGTCTCAAATCTGGCCATGAATTCCTCTCAGTATGGGCGGGAAAATTAATATAAGCTACTTTTTAAACCCCTTCACAAATTTAGAAAAAAATCCCCCCTCTTCCATTTTTGGTAACGGGTTATCTTGAAATGCGGATGAGTGAGCTTCCTGAGCAGGCCATGAGGAAGACGGATTCTGTTCAACTTCTACGAGACGTCCCTCACCAATATATCTGAAAGTCGGCCCGCCGGGGCAGCACTCTATTTCGTCAAACGGCTTTAATTGGACCTCTGAATCCATTTTTTTTTGATTAACTGCAACGATGCAGGCGCCGGCAAGGTTCTTAACCCAATACTCACCGCAGGAATAGAATAACTGCAGATGACGTGTGCTTATGCCAGGATACTGGAGTACGAAATCCGCACCGGCATCCGATCCAATTACCACTGGCAGTTCGTTATAGGATTTAATAATTGGACCAAATTGAATGACCAGGGGCGCTTTTGTTTTCTCAACCGGCAAGACCGCTCTTGCTTGAATTGGTGTTGTCGGTTGAATCGGCTGTGGCTGTCGTTGTGGAGGGGTTTCGGTCGCAGGATCCCTCAAAGGCTCGTCATGAACAGTTCGGGCAGAAACTTGCGGACGAACCGGATCTGCTTGTGGAACCAATGCTGGGGGCTTGTTGGCATTTGCCGAAGTCTCTTCTGTAATTTCGGCGTGGAAGCTTACTTTTGGGCCACCAGGCCCTATTTCGAGGACATCGCCGCTTCGCAGAAACGTGGCTTCGCCCGCACGCTTTCCGTTGACAAACGTCCCATACGTACTGGTGTCTATTAGTCTAAACTGATTGCCTTCCCGTTGAATAGTAGCGTGATTCCTGGAGACCCCTTCTTCTGCAGGGGGAAATTTCACCGAGCAGTTCTGTTGCCTGCCGATAGTTACCTGATCCGTCACAAAGGTGCTGATTTCCCCTTTGAGGGAGCCTTGAATGTGAATCAGCTGTATTTCATAACGGGGAGCCTCTCGCAAAATCGAAGACATTTGAGCCTCTTATCAAATTGTATGGAGCATAAGTAGGAAAAAATTATGTGTATCAGGGAGTAAATTAATACTAATTAAGTCTGATGTAAATTAAAGAAATATTCTGGTAAATCCTGAAGTTTTTTGTTCACTTTCTATCATATATTCCTTTGCCTGCGTGCGTTCAGGATAGATCTCAAAGACGGATTTGCGTTCAGTAGCGGCGTCTTTATAATTGTTTTTTTGATAAAATATCAAGCCGTTTTTAAATTTTTTTTCAAGTCTGACGGTAAATCATAATAATCTTTTTTATCCCACATATAACATAACATACATTGATTTGCATAAGTATCAGATATTAATCGTATTTAAAATAAATTATACAACCCGGTCATCGAAAATACACATGGTCATAAATGCCGCATTTTCCTCCACCATAATAAAATGGTGCCTATTTTTTTAATATCCACGGCAATCGTCAAGCGGTGGATGTAATGGTTACTCTTTTTGTGGAGTGCCACTATCTTATTACCAACTCCGGAGACAATTTTTTCAGCAGGAACCTGCTATCTATTGAAATTGTGGTATATTTCTGGCATTGTGCATTTTCGTACAGTTCGGCACGTCTTCCAAGTTCATGCACCGGGGCATAGAGAGTGGCAGATAAACGGGACATCAGACGGATCAAGCAGCGCATTACCATCTACTTTGGCCTCTTTGATGTTTCCAGGGTGGCTGTTACTGAAGACATTTCAACGTCCGGCATGTTCATCAAAACACCCACTATCACTCCCGTCAATTCAATAATCAAAATACAATTCTCGCTCCCTGATGACTCGTTTGCCGGAGTTGAAGGTCGGGTCACATGGGCGCGAAAAGTGCCTCAAAACCTCTTTCATCTTTTTAAAAAAAACGGAATGGGATTTCGTTGTCCTCATTAGATTTCCGGCGGGGAAACATTTGATTTGTTCTTCAAAAAAATCGCAACAAACTGTTAATAGCGGGAGGAGATACGCGTGTGTAAAAAAATCTTTATAGGAGCAACCGGCCAGCATTGTGGTAAAACGACCATCAGTTTATCGTTGATGCATCTGGCACGGCAAAAATATAAGCGCGTTGGCTTTATGAAGCCGCTTGGCCCCAAGTGGATCGTATTTAACGGCACTATTGTTGACAAAGATGCCGCAATGTTCTCCAGTGTCTTCGGAGTCGAAGAGGATGTTACACTCATGTCTCCGGTAACGTTGTCTCCAGGGACAACCCGCCGTTTTCTTGACGGGGAGATAGATGCCGCGGCACCTCTCAAGGCGATCCGTGATGCATGTGCAGAGCTGGAAAAAAAATATGATTACCTGATCATCGAAGGGGCCGGCCATGGCGGCGTCGGTTCGGTAGTTGGTATGAACAATGCCCGGATTGCCGCGGAGCTGAACGCGCCGGTTCTGCTGGTCACCGGTGGCGGCATCGGCAATGTTATCGATGCTGTCGAGCTCAACCTGGCACTGTATCAGCGCGAAGGGGCTGACGTACGCATCATAATGGCCAATAAGCTGGTGAAAGAAAAAAGAGCCAATACGCTCTCCTATTTGCAGAAAGCCTTTTCAGGCAGCGGCATCATGGTTACAAGCGCTTTTGATTATCTCCCCACTCTTGCCGATCCAACCCTGCACCATGTTTCCGAACTTCTCGGCCTGGAGCTTCATGGTGACGCCGCCGAACAAAGACGCTTGTGTCATACCATCCAGCTTGGTGCAGCCTCTTCACAGATTGTTATTGATCATCTCGAGGAATCCACTCTTCTGATTGTGACCAGTTCGCGCGATGAGCTGCTCGTTACCGCTTCGGCACTGCATCATATTCCTGAATACAAGGTGCGCCTGGCAGGGCTTATTATTGCCGGCCACGTACCGGTCTCCAGCATAACCCAGAGAATTCTCGACGACAGCAAAATCCCGTACATTCGTATCAAAGAGACTTCTTCAGAAATTTTTTACCGTTTACGTGAGCATGTTTCAAAAATCGGCCCTGAGGATCTCGAAAAGATCAATCTTATAAATTCAATTGCGGAACGGTACATTGACTTTGGTGCAATCGACGCGCGGATCTAAGCCGCCAACGGCATTCCAGGGGCCGAATAAGCAGAAAGTGCTTGACCTTGTACGGCTTTTGATATTTATAGGGAGTTAATCACGAATCCATCGGGGTCTACATGGTAGCAGTCACGCGCCTGGATAAACAGCTGATGTATCTCAACCCGGATCACATTATCTGTATTGAGGAAACTCCGGACACAGTTATTACCCTTTTTAACGGCAATCGCTATATTGTTATTGACCGTGCCAGCGCTATTATCAGCAGGATAGTCGCCTTCCGTGCGAAGATTTCACGGCGGGCGGCAAGCCACGCTGCCAAAAAATATCTGGGGCGAACCAGAGCCGGTCAGTTTCATCGGGACAGTCCCCCGCTTCTTGATGAGCCGTTTCCCGACAATCAGGGCAGGCAGAATCACATTCCATTACACAGCAGGGATTATTAGGTATGGATTTAGCGACTATTATAGGGCTGGTGATGGCCTTCGGGTGCATTGTCGGTGGTGCCGTAATTGAGGGTGTTCACATAAGCGCTTTGATTCAGCCGACTGCTGCTATGATCGTCGGGGGAGGAACATTCGGCGCCGTGTTTGTGTCCATGCCGCTGCCGGCAATCATCGGTGCCATGAAGGCGATTAAAACCGTTTTTCTGCCGCAAAAAGTCGACCATGAGCAGGTGGTAAAGGATATTATCAATTATGCCACCAAGGCCCGGCGCAACGGTTTGATTTCACTGGAACAGGAAGCCCAGTCGGTTCGTGATCCCTTCATAAAAAAAGGCATATCGTTGGTTGTTGACGGTATCGATCCGCAGAAACTGCGCGAAACACTGGAAGCGGATATTACCGCGTTCGAGGATCACACCAAGCACGGCATTGAGTTCTACGAATTAGCCGGCGGCTTTGCACCGACCATCGGTATCATCGGTGCTGTTCTCGGGCTTATTCATGTTATGGGTAACCTCTCCGATACCTCAAAGCTGGGGGGAGGTATTGCGGTCGCCTTCGTTGCCACCATCTACGGTCTGCTGATCGCCAATGTTATCTGCCTTCCCATAGGCACCAAGCTGAAAATCCGCATGAAAGAGGAAGTGCTGCGACGGGTGATGGTCCTTGAAGGGCTCATTGCCATACAAAACGGTGAAAACCCGCATTTTATTGAACAGAAATTAATGGCCTTCGTTGGCGGACACTAGGTAGCCATGGCGCGAAAAAAAGAACCGGAACCGCATGTAAACCACGAGCGCTGGCTCGTTTCCTACGCAGATTTCATTACGCTTCTTTTTGCTGTTTTTGTCGTACTCTATGCCATGGGTCAAAGCGACAAGAAAAAAGTTGAAGAGGTTATGAAGTCTATTCAGGAGTCATTCGGCATGGCAAATGCCGGCGCAACAGCCCCCAAAATTAATGTAATCGCCTCGCAGCAGATTACGGTCATTCCATCGCTTAAACCGGAGATAAAGACTAATCCGATTGAGCGCCCACATAGCGGGCAGGGAAAAACGCGGGCCGATGATAAGGATTTCCGCCAGATCAAAGCAGCAATTGAGGCATATCTTGTCAAACAGGGCGCCCAACACAAGGTTTCTTTGGAAATTTCCCGGCGGGGATTGATCGTCAGCCTCAAGGAGGTTGGTTTTTTTGCCTCCGGTCAGGCTGATATAAAGCCTGAGGCATATGAACTGATTAACACGATTGCTGAAGTGGTGACCCAGTTCAATAACCCGTTGCGCCTCGAAGGCCATACCGATAACATTCCGATCAGCACGGCTCAGTTTCCTTCCAACTGGGAGCTGTCAACGACCCGCGCAACACATGCCCTGAAATACCTGATGAAAAACTTTGATATTGAAGCCGGCAAAATATCGGCTACCGGATATGCAGAATTCCGCCCCTTGACTGATAATGCAACACCGGAAGGGCGCGCTAAAAATCGACGGGTTGATCTCGTCATGTTATCGGGAGAAGGGGAGCGCGGCGAGCCTTGATATCAAGATATTCCTGTTTTAGGAGAAACTGATGAGCATAGTTGTTGTCGGCACTGTCGCGTTTGATACCGTTGAGACCCCTTTCGGCAGAGGGGAAAATGTCCTTGGCGGCTCGGCTACCTATTTTTCCACCTCTGCCAGCTTTTTTACCAATGTTTCCCTGGTTGCAGTTGTCGGTGATGATTTTCCGCAAGAGCACATTACTTTTCTTCACAGCCGGGATATTGATACTACCGGCTTACAGCGTGCCGCCGGCAAAACCTTCCACTGGAGCGGGCGCTATGGTTTCGATTTGAACGAAGCCCAGACACTTGACACCCAGCTTAATGTACTGATGGATTTCCAGCCGAACCTGCCTGAATCCTACCGTGACGCGGAGTATCTCTTTCTTGCCAATATTGATCCTGATCTGCAGATGAATGTACTTCAACAGGTCAGAAAGCCGAAACTGGTGGCGTGTGACACCATGAACTTCTGGATTTCCTCAAAACCGGAAGCGTTGCGGAAGGTTCTTCAGAACGTTGATATTATTGTCATTAACGAGGGGGAGGCGCGCCAGTTCACCGGAGAGGCGAATCTGGTGAAAGCCGCCCGTCAGATCATTGCCCTTGGCTGCAAGAGACTGGTCATCAAGCGGGGGGAGTATGGTGTTTTAATGTTTACTGCCGAAACGGTTTTTGCTGCGCCGGCGTATCCCCTGGAGGAGGTGTTTGATCCGACCGGAGCAGGGGACACCTTTGCCGGAGGTTTTATGGGGTATCTGGCTAATAGCGGTGATCTGTCAGAGGAAGGACTTCGTCAGGCGATCATATTCGGCAGTGTCATGGCCTCTTTCAACGTCGAGGATTTCAGCCTCAACCGGATGAAACGGCTTGAATACAGTGAAATCCAGACGCGCTTCCGCAGTTTCAAAGGCTTGACACATTTCGAGGGTATTTCGTACTGAACCTTGTTGTCTACGATGCTGATTGATTGAGCGATTTATGAAAAAATGGTTTTATGCTACAACTGTGTTGCTGCTCTGTCTGGTCGTCTCCGGGTGTGTGTCCGGGCGGGGGAAGGACGACCCGAAACCAAATCCTGCTTTATACCACTATCAGATGGGGCTTTCCTATCTTGGCGAGCGCAATTATTCCTCTGCCCTGTTTGATCTTACCGAGGCTGAAAAGCTTGATCCTGAAAACTCTGATATCCTCTACAATCTTGGTTTGGCGTATGTCGGCAAAAAGCGCCCTGATCTTGCCGAGGCAAAGTTTCTCAAAGCAATCCTTCTGAAACCAGCCTTCTCTGCCGCCCGTAACGATCTGGGCGTCGCCTACCTTGATTTGAAACGCTGGGACAGCGCCATCCAACAGTTCAAAATTGTTAAAGACGATCTTTTCTATGACAACAACGAAAATGCGGCCATTAATCTGGGCCTGGCGTATCTGGGAAAAGGCGATTATACGAAAGCCAGGGAAGAGTTGCAGGCTGTTGCCGCCATAAACCCCCGGAACCCGGTGGCACGGCTTTCTCTCGGCAGGGTCTGGTTTGCCATGGACAAGAGTGAACAGGCGATAATCGAATATAACAAGGCGCTCTCCATTTATCGTGACTATGGCGCAGCATTCTATTACCTAGGACAGGCACAGCTTAAACTGAACCAGATCAATGACGCACGTGCCTCTTTTAAGGAATCAGTGCGCCTCATTCCTGAGAGTGAACTGGGACGGGCTGCCCTTGGCTATCTGGAACTGATCAAGTGAGTACCATCAAGGAGACAGAAACGCTTTCATCTGTACCGGAAACGGGGAGCGGCTCGCCCGGGCTCATACTTCGCCGTTGCCGCGAATTCCACAATATTTCGCTTGAAGAAGCTTCTGAGACGACAAAAATCGGTATATCCCATCTGAAGGCTTTGGAAGATGACCAGATCAGCGAATTCGCCAATCAGGCATATTTGAAAGGCTTTCTGCGCATCTACGCCACCTATCTCGGTCTGAACTCAGAAGACATTGCACGGATGTATGCAAAGCTTTTCGGAATCCAGAGTGACAAAAGTGACCCTGCCGGCATATCCCCCCCCGGGCGTCGTCGCAAACGACGTCTGATATCACTGAAAAAATTGATGTTCCCGGCACTATTGCTGGCGCTTATTTTGCTTACAGCTACTTTTTTTAAACACGCGCCTCCGCCTTTGGTACGCCAACCCCGGTCAGCAGTTGCTCCTCCGGTGCAGAATACTGCCGTCCAGAGCCTGCAAAGCACCGCCCGCTCTGTAATAAGAGGACAGAATAGTTCTGTTCCCAAGGTTGAAAAAACGCTGCTTGAGAAAACAGCCGCTGAAAAGAGTGTACCGGCAGAGCGGCCTGCAGCTGCGGTAAAAAGCTTAATTCTTAAAATAAAAGTGACACAGAATGGGACCTTAATGGTTACGGTCGATGACTCTGCGGTACAACCGTACGAACTTACAACCGGTGATGTCATCGAGTGGAAAGCAGAAAAAAAAGTTGCGCTAGAATTAAGCAACTCCGGCAGGATTGATGTGGAACTGAATGGCAAACCGTATAAGTCGCTCGGGGCCTTGGGCAAACCTGTCTATATTGAAATTGATACTAACTCTATTGTGCAATAATATCGGGTGGTTATTAATTTTCAAAATAGTTGTATTGTAAATTGAGTAAAATAATTCCTCAAGGTCTTGACACTCCACTACTCCATGTTAGACTTCCTGTACTTCGAAGCGTGCAGGAGAATAACCGTGCCACAGGAATACAAAAGGATACTGGTTGTTGATGATGAGGAGAATGCCCGGGAGGCGCTCTCCAAGATTCTTGCTCATGATGGATTTCAGGTGGCGTCAGCAGGTAACGGCTTGGAGGCTCTTAATTTTTTACGCAGTAACGATGTTGAACTGATCATTACCGATCTCAATATGCCGGAAATGAATGGACTGATGTTTCTGCGCGAACTTAACCGCACCTACCCGACCAGTAAGGTTATTATGATTACCGCCTACGGAGAGGTCGAGTCGTATGTCGAGGCGATAACGCTTGGAGCGTTTGAATATATCAACAAGCCGGTCAAATATGACGACCTTAAAAAGGTTATCGACAAAATTTCCAAAGCGGCCTGAACTTACGGCCAGAAGGATAGTGCCATGAACCCTTTTGCAAAAATTCTGACAGCCATCGATTTTTCTGAAAATTCTGAATGCGCTTTTGACTATGCTTTGATTATGGCTACTCAGTTTGATGCCGAACTGACAATAATACATGTTATTAATGAGCCGGTCGATTTACGCGGCTTCTATGTGCCGCACATATCATTTGAACAGCTTGAAAAAGAGATCGAAGAGAGCGCAGTCAAAATGATGGCAGAGTTTTGCGCAGCACGGCTTGGTACTTTTACTAACTACAAAACAGAAATCATTACCGGCATCCCGCATGACGAAATTACCGGGACCGCGGCTAAAATTGATGCTTCACTGATTGTAATCGGCACTCATGGCAGAACCGGTCTGGACCGTATCCTTTTTGGAAGTACGGCAGAACGGGTTGTCCGCTCAGCAGCGTGCCCGGTACTGACGGTCAGACTCCCGACTGTGTACTAAAAGAGAGAACTGGCCGTTCATGCTCACAAAATCGGACTCACCTGAAAAAAAAACCTCTGTTGTCATCATAGATGATGATCGTAACATCCTCGACCTGACCTCCCTGATACTTGCAAAGCACGGTTTTCAAACATATACGGCAGACTGCGCCTGTGACGGATTTGAACTGATTTCGCGTCATACTCCTGATCTGGTTCTTCTCGACTATATCATGCCGGAGACGGACGGTCTTTCTGTGCTTCGACAGGTAAAATCGGGGTTTCCGGATACATACGTCGTCATGCTTACCGGCAAAGGGAATGAAGAGGTTGCCGTAGAGTTAATGAAAAACGGCGCTTCAGAGTATATTGTCAAGCCATTTAATAATCGGAATTTGATCGAACGGCTTGAAAATGTCCTGAAAATTCGGAAGATAGAGCTTCATAATCGGGAATTACAAAAACAGAAGGAACATCTTCTCTTCGAAATAGAGCAGTGGAATCTTGACCTCAAAAAGAGGGTTCGTGAAAAATCTGCTGCGCTCCAGAATGCATTGGAAGAAATCGCCCGATCTGAAAAACTTGCAGCAATGGGCTATCTTTCTGCCGGTGTGGCACACGAGATACGCAACCCCCTTAACTCCATCGCTCTCTTTATACAACTTATGCGTCAAACTGCAACGGAACCGGACCAGCTTGAATACCAGGCAAAAATTCTGAAGGAAGTCGACCGAATAGACGCCATTATAAGAAAATTGCTCGATGCGTCCCGGAGAACCCGTACCATTACTTCTGACATACAGATAAACCAGATTATTGACACCGCCATTGAAGCTTTCTCACCCCAGACAGATGCGCGAAAAATTCAGGTCAAAAGGCACTATCATTGTGTACCACCGCCTATAACGGCCGATCCAGCTGAATTGGAACAGATTTTTACGAATCTTTTTTTAAATGCTCTCGATGCAATGAGCTATGGGGGGTGCCTTGCTATTGAAGTTTTTGAAAATAATAACAGGGTGATTATCAGAGTCAGCGATAGCGGCAGTGGCATTACAGAGGATGTTCTTCCCAGTATTTTTGAGCCATTTTTCAGCACAAAAAACCGCGGCACCGGCATGGGACTTCCAGTTGCCCAACGTATTGCCAGAATGTATGAAGGGAGTATGGAGGTTGAATGCACGTCTCCGGAAGGCACAACATTCCGTCTCGAATTTCCGGCCTTTACGTGAATTTTCACCCTTTCTTTTTCCTGCTGAGATAGTGTACTATGCATCACCTTTTGTCATTCATTCCTGGTAGCGTGCCGCGATGACCCAAGCCCTCAAAAAAATCCTGCTTATTGATGATGATCCCTTCTTTCTGAAAATATTGACTGATAATTTCAGAGAGAGCGGCTTCATCGTGTTTAATGCGAATGACGGTATTGAGGGGGTAAAAAACTATCTTGAGGAACTGCCTGACGTCGTAATCTCTGATCTCGTCATGCCGCGTATGGGAGGGGTCAGCACGTGCATGGAAATCGGCCGTTTGGCCGGTGACCATCCCCCTGTTATCATACTGCTGACAACAATGGTTCATGGAGCACCACGTGAGCATGAGGTTCCGGAAATGGGTGCAAAGATACATATCCCTAAGTCAACCAGCCCTGTAGATATTGTCATCATTGTCGAGCAGTTGTTGGAGCGTAGAAAGTATCAACAGAGCTGACGGCATGCCTTTTATTTATCGTAACCTTTTCCTTACACCGCATGACAGTGAAGAATCCCTGCCCGCTTTCCTGGCGGCGAAGCTTTCCGTCCCGCTTTCAGCCATCAAGAATGTCGTAATTATCCGAAAGGGTATTGATGCCCGTAAAAAACCACACATCAAGATCGTCTATACGCTCTCTTTTTCTGCGGATACATCTGTACAGGCGCGCCTGGCCACAGATCCTTCGCTTGAGTGGCTTGATGAAATAGTGCCCCAATCCCCCCAGCGACTGCAGTCGTTGCAACGTATCGTTATTGTCGGAAGCGGTCCGGCCGGACTGTTTGCCGCTCTGCGACTTGCAGAGTACGGGCTTGCCGCAACAATCGTGGAGCGCGGGGAACCGGTTGAGCAGCGGGCACTCTCGGTACAGCGCTTTTGGAAGGATGGCACGCTTGACCCGGAATCAAATGTTCAATTCGGGGAAGGTGGGGCAGGAACGTTTTCCGACGGTAAGCTGACCTGCCGCTCAAAAGATCTGACCGTGCCCTGGGTACTCGATAAGTTGGCAGCGTTCGGGGCCCAGCCTGAGATACGCTATCTCGCCAAGCCACACATCGGCACCGACCGGTTGAGAACAGTAATCAGTGCTATCAGACGTGAACTTCAGAATAAAGGTTTTTTATTCCGCTTTAGTAGTCGCATGACAAACATGAGTATCACTCATGGAAATATTTCCGCAGTTATTGTGAATGATGCAGAAGAAATCCCGTGCGATCACCTGATTCTGGCCAGCGGTCACAGCGCACGCGACACATTTGAGCTGTTGGAAAGGCTGAATATACTTCTGCAGCGTAAGCCCTTTGCCATGGGTCTCAGGGTGGAACATCCGCAGGAGCTGATAAATGCCACACAGTATGGCAGGCAGAGACCGCCAAACCTTCCTGCTGCAGATTATGCTCTGGCCTGGAACAGCAGTTCCAGCGGGCGCAGCGCGTATTCCTTCTGCATGTGCCCCGGCGGGGTTGTCGTCGGCGGGTCTTCAGAAGCCGGTGGGGTCGTTACCAACGGCATGAGCGGCCAAATGCGCAACTCGCCATATGCGAACAGTGCTCTGGTGGTCAATGTTCGGGAAGATGATTTCGACGGACCGGGGCCGCTGGCGGGCGTTCGCCTGCAGCAGAGGTGGGAGCGGCAGGCGTTTGCATCGGGTGGTGGGGGCTATCGGGCTCCAGCACAAAACCTGCTCGGTTTTTTAGGACTACCCGGAAAAGGAGCCGTCAAAACAAGTTATCGTCCCGGAATCCGTGAAACAGAACTGGAAACGGTGCTGCCGCCATTCATCATCGATACGTTACGGGAGGGCATCGCTGATTTTGGCCGCAAATTACGGGGGTTCGTTACGGTCGAAGCCACCCTGATCGGTATTGAATCCCGCACCTCCTCTCCGGTACGGATTCTGCGCGACAGCAGTTTCGAGTCTGTCAGTGTTAAAGGCCTGTACCCGGCCGGTGAAGGAGCCGGCTATGCCGGCGGTATCATGAGTGCCGCGCTGGATGGTATAAAAGTTGCCGACAGTATTGCAGGGCGGCTGGGCAATGACGCTCCCGGAAAAACATTTGAACATGGAGTAACAGAAAAAAAGGCGTAGTCGATGATACTCGCAACCGTCACCTGAAGGAGATCCCGTCATAATCGTAAGCCAACCACACGATTGACGCCCTACCGATTACCCAGGTATTCAGCAATTCCTTCCCGCAGACCGCGTGGCGCAAAGCCGAACACCTGCTGCCATTCATTGCCGCCGATACTCTCCTCCAACAGCATCTGCAGCTGATCGGATGTGATCGGAAACGGGGGGGCTTTCTGCAAAATCGGTATTACCAGCTTCATTAATCCGAGCGGGAGATGCGGCTTGAGTGGTCGCGATTTCCCCAGTGTGTCGGCAATCATGTCGAGAAGCGCTTCGTAGCTCAGCCGGTCATTGCCGCAGAGTTCATACGTCTGTCCGATCGTTTCCGGCAACTCCAATGCGCGGGTAAAGCAGCGTGCAACATCATCGGCATGAATCGGCTGCAGCCGGTAGCTGCCGCTGCCGATGACCGGCATGACCGAGGCAAGGCGCAACTGAGCAGCCAGCATGTTGATAAAGGCGTCGTGCGGGCCGTAGATCAGCGACGGCTGGAAGACCGTCCAGTCGAGAGCGCTCCCCCGCACCAGTTGCTCAGCCTGCCATTTGGTGCGGTGATAGGCGGAAATTGCCGACGGCCGGGTTCCGAGCGCCGACATCTGCAGATAGCGGCTGATGCCGTTGGCTGTCGTTGCTGCCAGCATGTGTGTCGTTGCCGTGACGTGCATGTTCTCAAAGGTTATGCCCCGGGAAGGGAATTCGCGAATAATACCGACAAGATTAATAACGGCATCACATCCGGCAAGACTCTCAGAAAAACTTTCCAGCCGGGTAACGTCTCCGGCAACCTGCTCCACATTTCCCGTCAGTGTGTTACGGCTGTGCACCAGCAGCCGCACACTATGGCCGCACTTGTGCAGTTCCGTAATCAGATGTTCCCCGACAAAGCCGGTGCCACCGGCGATAAAAATCTTCATGACGACTCCTTTGCGGCGAGCGTTCCGTCAGGACTGTTTCTGGATCACCAGCAGCAGTGTGACCAGCAGCGGAAAACAGTTAATACAGGGGAAGAGCAGCTGTCCCGAGCGAAACAGAGAGAAAAAAATGAGCGGCACAGGAAAGAGGGCATACCAAAGTGCGCCGGGCCGGATTATGAGTCCAAAGGCCGGCAGCAGCATCGCCCCGGCGCAGAGTGCCGCTATCCAGAGCCAGAAGAAGGGGGAGTTGCCGGCGATGGCGCCCTCTGTGGGGAACAGCGGGATTCCGGCCCGGCGATAATCTTCGGCATGGCGGCGCTGAAACAGCCAGAAATGGGGAACCTGCCAAAGGAAGAGCAGGCCTGCCAGGGTGATGACCCGATAATCACCCGGATGGCCGCCGGCCAGACTCCAGCCGATCAGTGGGGGAAACGCGCCGCAGAGTGCACCGATCGGTAACGCCAGCACCGTTCTGATTTTCAGGGGGGTGTAGACAGCCAGATACCATACCAGAGCGGCGACTCCAAGCAGTGCCGTCACAGCAGAGCCGACATAACCGAGCAGTGTGAAGCCGAGCAGTAAGGTGGAGACGCCAGCTGCGAAGGCACCTGACCGTGTCAGCACCCGTTGCGGAACCGGGCGCAGCCGGGTGCGCAGCATCCGGGCATCAAGGTCTCGCTCCTGCACCTGATTCAGAGCCGATCCTCCGGCGGCAAGCAGAGATACGCCGACAAATGCGGCCAAGGCGGACAGAAAGTCACCGTAACCAGGAAACAGAAGATATCCGGCCAGGGCAGAGATGCCGTTCAAGAGTGACAGCTTCAGCCGGAATAATGTGGCAGAAGCGCGGATCATTTGACACTCTTGATAAACTCGATCAGCGCCGCTACCTGTTCATCAGAGAGGTCAGGTACCGGCATGATCGGCGGGAAACCTTCCACAATCGTCGCGGCAGGGAGGAGGATTGACTCTTTCAGGAACGCATCGTCGGCAGTAACGACCAGCAGCTTGCCATCTTTCATAACGTGCACCTTGCCGGCAAAGAGTCCTTTAAAGGTCGGCCCGACACCCTTGCTGCCATCCAGAGAATGGCAGGCAAGACACCCTTTCTCTGTCGCCAACTTCCTACCATCAAGGTGTGCTTCTTTTTCCTCACCGCCAGCGCCATGTTCGAGCCATTCGGCAAATTCCTTCTCCGGCAGCGCCTCCACCGTAGAGACCATCGCCGCATGCTGGGTGCCGCAGAACTGGGAACAGAACAGATCGTAACTACCCGGCTTTGTTGCCACGAACCAGGCGTAATTGCTCATGCCCGGCACGACATCGCGCTTGACCCGGAAGGCGGGGAGGAAAAACCCGTGGATGACATCTTTTGAGACCAACTCCACACGTACCGGTTTACCAACCGGCACATACAGTTTGGGAGCGGTTTTGCCCCCTTCATAACTGAACTCCCAGGACCACATCCGTGCCGTGGCGGTCACCGGAAGCGCCCCCTTCGGCACCGTCCGCAGAACCAGATACTCTTTCCAGCCAGACCAGAACATCGCCAGCACCAGCAGAGTCGGCAGCACGATCCAGATAATTTCCAACCAGAGGTTGCCATCTGCCTGAGAGGTCGGCTGCGGTGCCCGGGAACGGTGATAGCGCAGGACGAAAAAGAGCATGACCAGCGTGATGCCGAGCAGCAGCACCAGGCTGGCGCCGAAGATGAACATGAAGACCGGATCGATGGCCTCAGTCGTGGTTATGAGCGGTAGTTGGTTCATAGATATTCCGTCACCGGTAGAGTACGTCAAAAAAAGTAAGGCCGATAAAGATGGCCAGCGTCACCAGCGCCAGGAATAGCAGCCAGCGCAGCAGTCGTCCTTCGTATTTCATATGCATGAATACCGCAATGACGAGGCCTGACTTGACGCAGGCGATGGTCAGTGCGCCGAGAACCTTGTAGCCGCCGAGGTCCACACGGGTGATTGCCACAGTCAGGGCGGTCAGGGCAAGAAGAGCCAGCCAGATGCCGGTCAGTTTGCCGTAACTTACAATGTGATGGTGTTCGTTCATACTGTTCCGTTCCTTCTACACAGAAGTAGTATCCAAATTTTTTTGCGTTTCCAACAACTGATTTCTCAATTGTCGCACAGCCAGGATTGTGATATCTCTATAACCATTTTAAAAGGAGATTGCCATGTTACAACAATCGCAAACAACATCAGTTCGTAAACAAACAAAAAAGCTTATTCCACTTGAGCCTGATCGCGCTTCCTTCATGCGCTTGACGCTGACGGAGCGCCGCCGTATTCTGCGTGAACAGGCTCTGAAGCTAGTTGATTGCTATACTCGCAATACCGAAGTAACTGGCATGGGCGGCGGAGACTTCATTGGCTGCTAAACCAAAGCGTGGCGAAATTTGGTTGGTCAATCTTGATCCTACCATCGGAGCAGAAATCAAGAAGACCCGACCGGCAGTCATTATCAGTTCCGATTCTGTCGGTATTCTTCCCGTTCGCTTGATTGCCCCCATCACCGGTTGGGATGATCGTTATTCCGGCAATATTTGGCATGTCCTCATCACCCCTGACGCAACGAATAACCTTTCAAAGCCTTCTGCAATAGATGTTCTGCAAGTGCGCGGAATTGACACAGCCCGGCTTGTTCATCGCATTGGAAAAATTGG
Source organism: Desulfuromonadales bacterium (assembly GCA_013349405.1). Classification (GTDB taxonomy): domain Bacteria; phylum Desulfobacterota; class Desulfuromonadia; order Geobacterales; family Pseudopelobacteraceae; genus JACRCG01. Next base: position 62,000 of record DUZS01000022.1, read on the forward strand.
TCACAAAATCATGCGAGAGATTACCGAGGCACTTACTGCTGTGGTAGAAGGTTAGCGTCAATACGCAGCCTGTCCCCTTTTGGCCTCCTGAAAAAATACACTTCCCGCTCTTTCTTTGTTCTCTTTCGAACCCATCACAGAACCAGGTAATACAGCGGAAAGATAAAAATCCAGATCAGGTCAACCAGATGCCAGTAGAGCGCGCCGTTCTCCAGCAGGATAAAATTGTCGGCATGGACTTCACCGGAGTGGACTTTCAGTCCGATCCAAGTCAGCAGCGCGGCGCCGATCATAACGTGCAGCCCGTGAATACCGGTGGAAAGGTAGTAGAGGCTGAAGAACACCGATTCCCCCGGTGCTCCGGCTTTCAGATGCTCAGAACCGGGGTAGATGCCATGGCCGATCTTGGCACTCCACTCAAAATATTTTATCACCATGAAGCAGGCGGCACAGAGTATCGTTCCTCCGAGCAGTGCCATGGTGCGCCGGCGCTCCCCCTGTTGCACGGCGGTAACCGCCATGGCGGCAGTGAGGCTGCTGGTAAGCAGGATGGCCGTGTTCGCGGCACCCATGATCCAGTTGAGCTGGGTCCCCCCTGCCGCAAATTCGTGCGGATAGCGCTTGAGATACACTGCGTAGAGCAGAAACAGCCCGCCGAACAAAAGAAGTTCGGTAAACAGGAACAGCCACATGCCGAGCTTGGCGGCGAAGTCATCCTTATGCGGGTGGCCGGTCATTTGTCCACCCCGCTGAAATCATACGGCCCGTGAGTTACGACCGGCTCTTCGAGAAAGTTCTCGGTTGGCGGCGGCGTCGGCACACTCCACTCAAGGGAGGCTCCTCCCCAGGGGTTGCCTGCAAACGGCACCCCCCACCAGAGTCCCCGGAAAAGGTTGACCAGCATAATGACGAGACCGAAGGCAAGAATCCAGCTGCCGACCGTCGCAACCAGGTTGAGAGTGGCAAATTCCGGCAGGTAATCGTAATAGCGACGCGGCATCCCCTGCATGCCGAGCACCTGCATGGTGAAGTAGAGGATATTGAAGCCGGTGAACATCAGCGCCCAGGCAACGATGGCCGGTTTTTCCGCATAGTGGCGCCCGTAGAATTTTGGCAGCCAGTAGTGCATGGCGGCAAAAAAAGCAAATGCGGTGCCACCGAACATGACGTAGTGAAAGTGGCCGACGACGAAATGGGTATCGTGGACGTGGATATCAGTTGCGGCTGCGCCAAGGATCAGCCCGCTTAA
>DUZS01000023.1 GCA_013349405.1 Desulfuromonadales bacterium
GTAGGGGCGCGGTCCGTGACCCGCCCTTGTTGCTGCAGGCATCATTGTTGGTTATTGCGCCGAGGGCGCGGTCCGTGACCCGCCCTTGTTGCTGCAGGCATCATTGTTGGTTATTGCGCCGAGGGCGGGTCTGGGACCCGCCCCTACAGAAAAACGCATCTTGAAACCGTGCAAGGAATACATGAAAGATAGGAAAATTTAAGCATGAAAAAAGAAAAGTTCACCTCCGGTTTTGTTTCAATCATCGGTCGCCCGAATGTCGGCAAGTCGACGCTCCTCAACAGCATTATCGGCGAGAAAATTGTCATTACGTCCGACAAGCCGCAGACAACCCGTAACCGTATCCAGGGAATTCACAATATCCCTGGCGGCCAGATTGTCTTCATCGATACCCCCGGGATACACAGCGGGCACTCCCGCTTGAACCGGAGTATGGTTGATGTGGCGCGATCCGCTCTCAGCGGGGTCGATCTGCTGCTGCTGGTCGTTGAGGCCACGGGCGCTGCCGACCCCGAATTTATTCGGGATGTTCTCGGTAAAGCGAAGGTTCCGGTCGTACTGGTCATCAACAAGATCGATCTGCTGTCCGACAAGAATATGATTCTGAAGAAAATTGCCGACTGGGCTGCGCTTCATCCGTTCAAGGAAATTGTGCCGATATCTGCAGGGCGCAATGACGGCGTTGACCATCTTGTCTCTGTTGTCAGCGGCTACCTGCCGGAAGGACCGGCGATGTTTCCGGATGACATTCTGACCGACATGCCGGAAAAATTTATCGTGGCTGAGATGATCCGCGAAAAAGTATTCCGGTTGACGCGTGACGAAGTGCCCTATTCGACTGCGGTAGTGGTGGAATCGTTCATTGAGCGGGAAAATGGCGTTATCGCCATTGCGGCAGCCATCATGCTGGAACGTGATACCCAGAAAGGGATCATAATCGGTGCCAGAGGTGAGATGCTGAAAAAAATCGGCAGTCAGGCCCGTCAGGATATTGAGCGCCTGCTCGGCACAAGAATTTATCTGGAACTGTTCGTCAAGGTTGTTGAAAACTGGAGCGAACGTCCGTCACAATTAAGAGAACTGGGATACGAATAACGATTGACTCAAATAGCATATATCATATATCATACATCAATGGAGGTGTGATATGAAACGTACAACCATATTTGCCGAAGATTATCTGCTTGATGAGGTAAAGAGTCTCGCAAAGAAGCAAAAAACCAGCGTGGCTACTGTTGTCAGGGAGGCATTGGTTAGTTATCTTGCTGTTCACAAGGGAGAACAGGCAGCAGAATTGTCGTTTATAGCAATTGGTGCAAGCGGTGAATCAGATATTGCTGAGCGACACGAGGAACTGTTGTGGCAAAAATAATATCGATTGCCCCGGTGCTGGTTGACACGGGAATCATCTATGCACTTGCCGACCGTTCTGATGCCTGGCATCTCCGGGCGCGCCGCTTTGTAGAAAATTATAAAGGCACTCTGATCATTCCTTCAGCTGTCATCCCTGAAGCCTGCTACCTTTTGCAGACGCATCTTTCGCCGCAAGCCGAGATAGCCTTTATCAGATCAATAGTCACCGGAGCCTTGAGGCTCGAACAGGTTACCGAAGAAGATATGGGGCGTGCGCTTGAAGTGATGAATTCATATCAGGATATGGTGATCGGCCTGGTGGATGCTTCCGTCGTTGCTGTTGCAGAACGGCTTAATCTCTCATCAATTTTGACGACTGATCGCCGCCATTTTTCAGTTATTAAAGCGAAACACTGTCCGGCATTTACTCTGCTGCCGGAATAATAGGAATATCAATGAAACCGTTAGTAGCCATCGTCGGTCGCCCCAATGTGGGCAAATCAACCCTTTTTAACCGTCTCCTCGGACATCGCCGTGCTATTGTCGACGATACCCCCGGAGTTACGCGTGATCGCAATTACGCCACCATTTCCCGCTTCGACAAGCCGTTTATTCTTATTGATACCGGCGGTTTCGAGCCGGTAACCGAAAATTTCCTGCTGCAGCAGATGCGTGAACAATCAAAGCTTGCCATTGACGAGGCCGATGTCATCATTTTCATGATGGATGCCAGAAGCGGCCTGACCCCTGCGGATGTTGAGGTTGCCGGTATGTTGCGGCGCGTCAAAAAGCCGGTGTTTTATGTGGTCAACAAAGTTGACGGCGAAAAGCTGGAGAATGACTCGGCGGAATTTTATTCACTCGGCGTTGGCGAGTTGTACACTATTTCGGCAGAGCATAATCGCGGCGTTATCGACCTCGTTGAACATATCCTTGACGTCTTTCCGCCGTCTGATGCTGCGGACCCCGAAGAGAATGTCACCCGGATTGCCGTAGTCGGGCGGCCGAATGTCGGCAAGTCGTCCCTGGTCAACCGTCTGCTCGGTTTTGACCGGGTCGTTGCCAATCCGACCGCCGGCACAACCCGCGATTCTGTTGATACCCCGTTCACCTGCAACAAAAAACCGTATGTCCTCATTGATACTGCCGGTATCCGGCGCAAGGGCAAGACGACTGAAAAACTTGAGAAATACAGTGTCTGCGATGCTCTGCGCAGTATCGAACGCGCCGATGTGGTGCTGATGGTAATCAATGCCGCAGAAGGGGTGACCGAGCAGGATGAGCGTATTGCCGGATATGTTCATGAGGCGGGAAAAGGATGCGTGTTTGTCATTAACAAGTGGGATCTGCTCGCAAAGGATAACTCTACTCTCGGCGTCTATATTGCCAAAATCAGGGACGGTTTCAAATATCTGGCGTACGCTCCGATTGTCTGCGTTTCGGCAAAAACCGGGCAGCGCTCCGGCAAGATCATTGCGACGGTTGATGAAGTCATGGAGCAGTACTGCCGTCGTGTCACAACATCGGAACTCGTTCACGTGTTTACCGATGCGATTGAATCCCATCACGCGCCACTGTCGCATGGCCGCAGAGTGAAGTTCTACTTCGCCACCCAGGTTGCCACCCGTCCGCCCGCCTTTGTCATTTTCACCAATCAGCCTGATAATATCCACTATTCCTATGAACGCTATCTCATCAATAAGTTCCGTGAGGCGTTTGGTTTCGACGGCGTCCCCTTGCGGTTGATGTTCCGCGGTCGGGACAAAACTGATACGTCGCGCAAAGCGGGAGCATGACGTACAAAACCCTCGTAAACTCTTTACTTGAGTCTATGGTTACGATATATTTCTGCGACTTGTGCCTTATATACAGAGATGGGTTGTGATACATGAGCCTGGAAGGTAACCTAGAGGATCTTGGGCTTGGCGAAATTTTACAGATCGTCAGTCTCAGCAGAAAAACCGGCGTCCTTTTTCTTAGTAACGGGGGAAGGGATGGTTCGGTTTTTTTTCGTCACGGACAGGTTGTGCGAGCGTCCTCCTCTACGTATCAGCAGAGCCTCGGAGAAGTGCTGATTCAAAAAGGGATCATTGATCTCGACCAGTTGCGAAAAGCCCTTGCCTATCAACAGGAACAAGGTTTCTGTGAACGATTGGGGGGGATACTGGTAAAAAAATTTGCTCTTTCACAGGAAGTTATCAACGATGTCGTTCGGGAACAGATTGAAAATATAGTTTTTTCTCTGTTTTTCTGGAAAGAAGGCACCTTCAGGTTTGATGTTCAGGATTCAAGCGAAACGGTCGCAGTCACAAAAATGGATCCGCTTCAGTTTATGCTTGATCAGGGGTTGAATCCACAGTTTCTTGCCATGGAAGGCACCAGACTTCTGGATGAAAATCGGCTCTTTCCCGCAATAAATCTGCCCGGTAACGATTCGTTGCTCCCTTCGATTGATTTTGATTTTGACCTCGCAGATGTGAGTGGCATGCCTTCACTTGAGCAGGTTGAGCTTCGACCTGTTGTTGTTGTTGATGATGATGGACCGACGTTGCAGATTATTGCTGACGGCCTTACCGGAAACGGCTTTGTCGTCCATGCGGTTTCCCGCAGTGAAGATACGCTGATTATGGTGGATTCTCTCTGCAGGTCTGGCGAACAACCTGCCGTGCTGATCGATCTTATCATGCCGAAAATGGACGGGTCAGGCGTATTGGGAGGAGTGGAACTGTTGGAACTTCTCCATGCTAATTTCAAAGATGTACCGTTAATTGTCATGTCTGACTATCATCATGCGGATGCAGAAAAAATAATTCATGATCGAGGTTACCGTTTTATCAGTAAACCTCGACGGTGTGAATTAAAAGCAGCTGATATAACAGGCCCTTTTCTGGCACGAGTGGTACATACGCTGGGAAATTATTCCTCTTTGGAAGAAACGGATGCTTGTGCGGGCCGCTTTAATCTTGGCGACGCGTTACGCATTGAAATGGGAGAAGGTGACGACATTCCGTACACTGCAGTGCCCACACAGAGCAATGACGGGCAGACTCTTTTGCGCGGCATGCTCGAAGAACTGAACAACCCTGATCTACAGGATGGAGTGATGTTGCTGGTGCTCCGCTTTGCCTCTGAATTTCTCAACAGAGCGGTTCTTTTTACCATCAATAATCATATTATTTGCGGTTTTGGACAATTTGGCATAACAGGAGGTGCAGTGAGCGGCGATGAGCGGGTTCGTTCGATACACTTCAGTCAGGGCTCCGCACCTCTGTTCGATGAATCGCTTCAAGCCGGCCATTCACTTACGTTCACCCCACAGCCTGCTCACGTGGATAGCCATCTCTTTGAACAATTGGGCAATGGTGTCCCCACAGAAGTTTTTATCAGTCCATTGATCGGCCAGTCAAGGGTTGTCGGTTTTCTCTACGGTGATAACCTCCCCGACAAAACGCCGATTGGTGATGTTGAACCCTTGAAGAGTTTTCTGGCTCAGGCGGGAGTTTCAATGGAGAAGTGCTTGACCGATATGAATATGCCGGATTTTAACGGTCTCGAGTTAATCGGTTACCCGTACAAAACAGCTGCGAAAAATGAGTGAGCAGAGCACTCCACATACGAAAGTAAATCAGGATTTTATTGCCGAAGCTGAGGAGATAATTGAACGGCTCGGCTCCGAATTAGCTGACCTTTCCGATATGGCTGCAACGGGTGAGCTGAATCCGGATGTTTTGAACTCCATTTTTCGCGGGGCTCATTCTTTAAAGGGTCTGGCCGGGATGTTCAGTTTTGGTGACGTTGCCGAGCTTGCTCATAACATGGAAAATCTGCTCGACTCTCTGAGACTCGGAAAGCTTGATCTTGCGCCACAGCTTGTGGCGGTTCTGTTCGATGCCCATGAGCTGTTGCGTGCCATGCTGCGGACGTTTGCTTCAGGTGAAGAGAGAGTACCGTCACAGGACATCGCCAGATGTGTTGCGCAGATAAATTCCTGCCTTGAAGCATCCGGGAAAAATAGTGGCATACTGCTCCTTGACGATCTTGGGCTTTCTGCACAGGTACGTGCTTCGCTCACAGAATATGAAGAGCATCGACTGAAGGATAATCTTGCAAAAAAGCACACCATTTTTACTGTTCATGCCTCTTTTGACCTGTCAACGTTTGATACGGAATTAGTAGCTGTCTCTGCTGTTCTGAAAGAGCGTGGCGAAGTTATCAGCACACTGCCGAGTATGAGTGGTAACAACGAGACCACTATTGATTTTGAGATTCTTTTTGGCTCCAAACGGACGCTTGAAGAGCTAAAGGCGGCTGTTTGTCGCGAAAACATTTCAGTAACCCGGCTTGGTCACGGAGAGCTGCATAACGTACCGGGAGAAGATACGGCAGCGGTGCCGGTTGTCACCCGCAGCGAGAAATTAAACGGGGAAATCACCACTGTTCCTGCTCTCACGGGACAATCAGCAGGCGCCACAATGACGTCTCTGTCTCACATCCCTGAAGATGCTGTAGCCACTGCCAAAAGCATGAGCCGCACCGTTCGCGTCGACATCGGTAAACTCGACGAGTTGATGAATATCGTCGGCGAACTTGTCCTTGCACATTCAGCCATTGAGGGTGTCTCAACCAGGATGAGTGATGGCGGATACTCTGGCCTGTCTGTTGAACTCAACAAGGCGGCAAAAGGGCTCGAACGCAAACTGTCAGATCTCCAGAAAGGGGTTATGGACATTCGTATGATCCCGATCGGGCAATTGTATGAGAAAATGTCTCTCATTGTCCGAAAAATTTCCCGGGAGCAGGGCAAAAGCGTGACCCTCAAATTTTTTGGGGCGGATACGGAATTGGATAAACTGATTGTTGAGGATATCTCTGACCCGATGATGCATATTATCCGCAATGCCATAGATCACGGCATTGAATCAGGAGAGGTTCGACAGGCAGCGGGCAAAGACGCAAAAGGTACAATCCGGATTTCGTCGTATCAAAAAGGAAATCATGTCGTTATCGAGATTGAAGATGATGGTGGCGGCATAGACGTTGAAAAAGTGAAAACCATTGCCGTACAAAAGGGATTGATAGCCGATGCACGTACGGTAACTGACCGCGACGCTCTTGATTTAATTTTTCTCCCCGGTTTTTCAACCAATGACACCATAAGTGAAATTTCTGGTCGGGGCGTTGGTATGGATGTAGTAAAAAACAATATTGCTGCACTTTCCGGGATGGTTGATCTTGAGACCCGGAAGGGCGAGGGGAGTCGTTTCGTTATAACTCTGCCGGTCACGCTGGCAATTATCAAAGCGCTCATTGTACACTGTAGTGGCAGAATATATGCGTTGCCGATCATGTCAGTGCTGGAAACACTCTTAATGACGCGCGGAGATGTTGTGACGGTTGAAGGCAAGGAGGTCATTACGCTGCGCGAAGCAACGCTGCCTATCCTGCGGCTCAAGCATTATTTCGATATTCAGAATGATACGGAATCTCCGGGGGAATTTTATGTCGTCGTTGTCGGGGTCGCTGAAAAACGTCTCGGTATTGCCGTTGACGACCTGACCGGCCAGCAGGATATCGTCATAAAACCGCTTAGTGATGCCTTCAAGCGCTTCCGCGGAATTTCAGGTGCTGCAGACCTTGGTGATCAACGCACGATTCTCGTCCTGGATGTTGCTGGAATCATAAATGAAACGCTGCGTACGGGGAACTGACGTACATGTACAAACGATATTTCGGCTTTAAAGAAAAACCATTCAGCAAAACTCCTGATCCTCGATTTCTTTTTTTGAGCCGTGGCCATGAAGAAGCTCTTGCACGGCTCGAATTTGTTGTTGAAGAGCGAGAGCTGGCCGTTTTGACCGGCGACATCGGCTGCGGAAAAACCACGCTTTCGCGTGCTCTTATGGATCGGCTCGGGCCTCGCTTCCGGTTCTGCTACATCATCAACCCTCGCTTGAATGCACTGGAATTTCTGCGGACGATAGCCAGAATACTTGAAGTGGATCAGCCTGCCGACGCAAAAGATACCCTTATCAATCAGATACACGGCGCAGTGTACTCGCTAAATCAACGTGACATCTGCCCGGTTCTCGTCGTTGACGAAGCACAAATGATAACGGATGCTGAAGTATTTGACGAAATACGTCTGCTGACAAACTTCCAGCTTGATGACCGGAACCTGCTTGCCGTTGTTATCATGGGGCAGCCGGAGCTGCGGCCAATAATGGCTTCCAGCCGCTTTGAACCGCTCCGGCAGCGGGTCTCCCTCAATTACCACCTGAAACCGCTATCGCTTGATGAAATCATGGAATACCTTGATTTCCGACTCGAAACGGCAGGGGGGGCACCCGGTCTGTTTACTCCGGATGCGGTGCAGCGCATTCATGAGCTGAGTGGCGGGGTACCTCGTAAAATCAATTCAATGGCAACTAACGCCTTACTGGTTGCCTACGGATGCGACGCGGCGTTAATTGGTTCACGCATAATCAATGAAATTAAAGATGAATTGATGATGTAGGCGGTACAGAAGATGGATCTTGCTAAAATCAGAAAAAAGTCTTTACAAACGGCTGAAGAGGCTGCGCCAACTCGTACTTTTGCTTCAATGGCTGTTGTACCGCTCTTTGAAAGCGCCATGCTCAAGAGTTTTGCCGAACCACGTACTCCCCTGGAAGCAATTCTTGCCGGGAGAACCGCCGCAGGGTGTAACGCTGCGTTAACCGATGCTGATGACTTCACCTCTGCGGACAGTACGGAATCCAGTCGTGAATTTCTCTGTTTTCGTGTTTCTGATGAATTCTATGGTATAGACATCATGGAAATCAAAGAGATTATCAAACCGAGAGACATAACCGAAGTACCCCGTACCCCGGCCTTTGTTTCAGGAATACTTTCACTTCGCGGAGTCATCATTCCTGTTATTGACATGCGTATCCGGCTTGGTCTGGTCCGCAGCGCTCAGACCGGTAAAGAACGCGTTGTTGTCGTTAAGCAGCAAAACTCATTAAGTGGTCTGTTGGTTGATGAGGTTCTTCAGGTCGTTCGGATAAAGACAGACACTCTTGAAGCAGTCCCTCCGGTTATTGATGGTATTAACCGTGACTTTATCAGCGGAATCGGGCGCTCAGACGACCGGCTGATAATACTTTTGCATGTAGAAAATAGTACTGACATCGATCTGTACTGATAAAGGGGGCACCATGTTTCGGAAAAACAGAATTTTAATTGTTGAGGATGAAGAGAGTCTTTTAAGGCTTGAGACCATTCTTTTAACGGTAAAAGGTTTTGATGTCATGGCTGCGTCTACCGGTGGCATGGCCCTTGAAAAAATCGGAGTGGAGGCGTTTGACCTTGTATTACTCGATATCATGCTCCCTGATATGGATGGTTTTGAGGTGTGCCGGCAGTTGCGGGACGACTCTCGAACCGCTGCGGTGCCGATTATTCTGTTGTCTGGGAGAAACAGTCCGGGTGATCAGGAGAAGGGATTGCTGTGCGGGGCAAATACTTTTTTTGCCAAGCCATTCAAGTCCGTCATGATTATTGATGAAATAAGCAGACTGTTGGCCGGGCAGAGCTGATGGTGCATACCATGGAAGAGCTGCCGACACACATTGAGCTCGCATGTGTAAAGATAGGCGCCATTCAGTTCGCAGTCGATATAATGAGAATTCGTGAAATCCTCGTGCCGCAGTTGCTTTCTCCGTTGCCATGCGCTTCAGATCTGCTGGAAGGCGTAATCAATCTACGCGGGGTTGTCATACCGGTCATGAATATGCGCGCGCGTCTCGGGATGCCGGCCCTGGAAGAGGTTTCTGCCGGTAAACTGCTTGTTGTGTCACTGGTCAACCAACTGTTGGCACTGGCGGTTGATGATGTTATAGAGGTGTTCTCAGTGCCGGTCAGTGACATTAAACCACCTATCCAAAATGTATCCGGAGCAGGAATGGAGTTCCTGCTCGGCGTATGTAAGTATCAAAACAGTGTATTTATGATTCTGGATATTGACTCACTTCTCCGCAACCATAGCCAAGATCAATCTTTTGTCTTTTGATGATGCCGTATATACATACATTCAAACCATGGTACAGGCAGGAGCCGGGCTGTTCATGACTTTCTCTTTCAATCAAACGCATGTGATGTCTGACGATGAATTTATCCTCTTACGGGACTGTATTTATGGACACTGTGGTATTTATTTTGACATGGAGTCAAAATACATTATTGAAAAACGTCTTACACCACGGTTACATGATTTGCATTTCGTATCTTTTTATGACTACTATCGCCATTTGAAATTCGATCGCAATAAAGAGCAAGAGCTCATGGATATTATGAATGTTCTTACAATCAATGAGACCTATTTTTTTCGTGAATCCTACCAGCTGAAAGCTTTTTCTGATGAAATAATTCCTGAACTGATGAAACGTAAAACTGCGTGTGGTCATCGTTCACTGAGGATTTTAAGCGCTGGTTGTTCCAGCGGAGAAGAAGCGTACACCATTGCAATGCTGCTGAACGCCATTCCGGAGCTTAAGGATTGGCATATTGAAGTAATCGGGGCTGATATCAGTCAAAAAGTTCTCCAGCAGGCGCGCAGTGCTGTTTACGGTAAACCCTCCTTTCGTGCGACAGACGAGAAAGACCTGCAGCGTTTTTTTGTTCAGCAGGATGACGGCTATAAAGTAAACAGCACTATTCGTGGATTTGTAACATTCAGTCACCTTAATCTGTTTGATACCCACTACCTGGAACTGCTTGGCTCATTTGACCTTATTTTTTGCCGTAATGTTATAATCTATTTTGATATGGCTGCCAGGAAGCGTGTCATTGAATCTTTTTATTTAGCACTTCATGACGGCGGCTTTCTCCTGTTGGGTCACGCTGAATCACTCGTGAACATACCGTCTTCATTTACTCTCAGGCACTTTAAAAACGACATGGTGTATCAAAAGCCTGAGCGTTTTGCAGCGGGGGGGCACCTGTGAGAAAAATCCGGATTGTTGTCGTCGATGATTCGGCTTTCAGCCGGCGTACTATCAGCAGTATGCTTGAGAGTCTTGATTTTGTTGAAGTGGTCGGTTATGCCATAAACGGAGAGGATGGTATTCAAAAGGTTATCGCGTTAAAGCCTGACCTGGTGACTCTCGATCTTGAAATGCCAAAAATGGACGGATTCACACTTTTGCGTATTCTGACAACCCGCTTTTCATTGCCGGTGCTCGTAATTAGTGCTCTCAGTGGAGCTGACAAGGTTTTTAAGGCACTTGAACTCGGGGCGCTCGACTTTGTTGCAAAACCCTCAAGCTCCGCTTCAATAGATCTTCTGAGTATTAAAGAAGATCTTCAGAAAAAAGTACGGCAGGTTTTATCACTTACGCCTGTAGATCACGTCAAATCAGACTCGAGAAGGGTTGTATGTGCCAACAGTGGAGACAGGTCGGAGTTGTCGGCAGGAAAGTCAGTAATTGGCCGGCAGCATGCTGTCGACCTAGTTGCCATAGGGTCTTCAACCGGTGGTCCACCGGCTTTGCAGCAGATTTTTTCAGCATTTAAGCAGCAGTACCCGTTTGCCATAGTTGTTGCCCAGCATATGCCCCCCGGTTTTACCAAAGCGTTTGCTGACCGCCTTAATCGTACCTCGCGTTTTGATATTAAAGAGGCAGAAGATGGCGATCTTGTTCTACCTGGCAGGGCACTTATCGCTCCCGGGGGGAAAAATATGGTCTTTGAGGCCAGTGGAGAGGCACAGGTAGCTGCCCGCATAGTTAACCCATCTCAAATGGATAGATATGTGCCGTCAGTTGATGTCATGTTCCAGGCGTGCGCGGAAATGTACAGGAAACGGGTGACTGCTGTGATTCTGACCGGAATGGGCAATGACGGCAGCTCGGGAGTCAGGTGTATCAAAGAACTTGGCGGCTACGTTATTGCCGAGTCGGAAGCAACTGCCATCGTCTATGGAATGCCACGTGAGGCAGTTGCGACAGGGGTTGTTGATCGCTGCATTCCACTGGATCAAATTGCAGCAGAAATTATTATGCAGGGCGGATTTTCTTGATTTCGCCACTCTCTATTTGAAGAACGAAAGGACATGACCGTGGAAATGAAGTATACACCGAAAGAGATTGAGCAAAAATGGCAGGCCATCTGGGAGAACGAGAAAACATTCAAGGCGTCGGCGGACAAGGATAAACAGAAATACTATCTGCTGGAGATGTTTCCCTACCCGTCAGGACGCATCCATATGGGGCATGTCCGGAATTATTCGATCGGCGACGTTATCGGCAGATTTAAAAGAATGCGCGGCTTCAATGTCATGCATCCGATGGGGTGGGATGCGTTCGGTATGCCGGCCGAGAATGCCGCTATTCAGAACAAGAGCCATCCCGCGACATGGACCTATGAAAACATCGCCTATATGCGGAGCCAGATTAAAAAAATGGGTTTCTCCTACGATTGGGACCGTGAACTGGCTACCTGTGACCTTGATTATTACCGCTGGGAACAGAAATTGTTTCTGGAAATGTTTGCCAAAGGTCTCGCCTACAAGAAGACCTCGTATGTCAACTGGTGTCCGAAGTGTGAGACCGTGCTTGCCAATGAGCAGGTTGAGGACGGCGGCTGCTGGCGCTGCGACAGCGACGTTAATTTAAAGGAGCTGGATCAGTGGTTTTTCCGGATAACCGATTATGCTGATGAGCTTCTTGACAACACCTATACTCTGCCCGGATGGCCGGAGCGCGTGCTTGTCATGCAGCGCAACTGGATCGGTAAAAGTTTTGGCTGTGAGATTGATTTTGCCGTTGAAAACAGCAGCGATGCGATCCGGGTATACACCACACGTCAGGACACCGTTTTCGGTGCGACCTTTATGTCACTGGCTCCTGAACACCCTCGGGCGCTTGAACTGACCACTGCGGAAAACAGGGAAACGGTCATTGCTTTTATCGAAAAGATAAGAAAAACCGAGCGGATCACACGCACCGCCGATGATCTGGAAAAAGAGGGCGTTTTTACCGGTTCCTACTGCACGAATCCGGTGACCGGTGCCCGGATGCCGGTGTATCTGGCGAACTTTGTCCTGATGGATTACGGCACGGGTGCCGTTATGGCCGTGCCGACGCATGATCAGCGCGATTTCGAGTTTGCCAGAAAATATGATCTGCCGCTGCAGGTTGTCATTCAGCCGGAAGGGGTAACGTTTGACTCCGCAACGATGACGGAAGCGTTCACTGAAGCCGGGATAATGGTCAACTCCGGCACGTTTGACGGCATGCAGAGCGGTGATGCAAAAGAGGCGATTGCAGATTTTCTGCAACAGCAGGGTACGGGAGCAAAAACGGTCAATTTCCGTCTCAGGGATTGGGGTATCTCACGCCAGCGCTACTGGGGCAATCCGATTCCGGTGATCTACTGCGACAGCTGTGGTGTGGTGCCGGTACCGGAACAAGATCTGCCGGTAGTTCTGCCGAAAGATGTCGCCTTCAGCGGCGAAGGGGGGAGCCCACTCGCCCGGATGGAATCGTTCGTCAACTGTTCCTGTCCCGTATGCGGAAAGGATGCCCGTCGTGAAACTGATACGATGGACACCTTTGTGCAATCATCCTGGTATTTCCTCCGCTACTGCTGCCCCGATTTTAAGGATGGCATCCTTGATCGTGATTCGGTCGACTACTGGATGTCTGTTGATCAATACATCGGCGGCATCGAGCACGCCGTATTGCACCTCCTCTATGCGCGCTTCTTTACCAAGGTCATGCGTGACCTCGGGCATATATCTGCGAATGAGCCGTTTATTAATCTGCTCACGCAGGGCATGGTCATCAAAGATGGTGCCAAGATGAGCAAGTCGAAAGGGAATGTGGTCGATCCTGACGCCTTGATCTCAAAATACGGCGCCGATACGGCACGGCTGTTTTCACTTTTTGCCGCGCCGCCGGAGAAGGATCTCGACTGGAATGATCAGGGTGTTGATGGCTCTTTCCGCTTTCTCAGCCGTATCTGGAAGCTGGTGCATGATCGTCTTGAGATGATACGGGGCGCAGGAGCGCTTGATCCGGCATCGCTGTCCGCAGAAGAACGCAATCTGCGCAGGGCGGTACATAAAACAATCCGGAAAGTTACCGAGGATCTGGACGAGCGCTTTCATTTCAATACCGCGATCGCTGCCGTTATGGAACTGCTCAATATTCTTCAGCCTGCCGAACTGGCCACGCCGCAATTTGCGGCGATTATGAAAGAAGCACTGCAGAGTGTCATTCTCCTGATGTCGCCGCTGGTCCCTCATATTACTGAAGAACTCTGGGAGAGAATGGGTAATTCCCGGCCGATATCACAGGCGGCCTGGCCTTCATATGACCCGCATGCGGTCGTTGATGAAGAACTGCTGGTGGTTGTGCAGGTGAATGGCAAGCTGCGTTCCAAGTTGACCGTTGCCGCCGGTACCGGAGAAGATGAACAGAAAGCCCTTGCTCTGGCTGATGAAAAGGTCGCAGCGTTTATTGCCGGCCTGACTGTTCGTAAAGTTATTTGTGTCCAGGGCAAGCTGGTCAATATTGTGGCGGGGTAGGGAATGCTGACGATGAAGCGGAATAGGGCGTTACTGTATGCCCTGATGCTGATCACTCTTACCGGGTGCGGATATCATCTGACAAACGCACAGGCGGATCGAAAACAGAGCTACCGGAATGTCTGGATTCCGTTCTTTAGTAACGAGAGCATCAGTCCGACCGCGCAAACGGTGCTGCGCCGGGCATTTTATGACGAGTTTCACGCTCTTCGCGGTCTGAATCCTGCGGAGAGTCAGGAAACGGCTGATCTCGCCATGAAAGCAAAAATACTCTCCTATTCCAGCACGGCTGTTGCGTATAACCCCAAGGATGAGGTCAGCGAATATAAACTGAACCTGAATGTTGAACTTGAAGCCTATAAAAAGGGGCAGCTGCTGCCGGTCTGGAGAGGTCGGCTCCAAAGCTCCAGGCAGTATCCGGCGAATAATATCAACATTGCCCTGCAGCGCAACGCTGAAGAACAGGCACTTGATGGCGCAGCGCGTATTCTTGCCCACAAGTTTCTAACTGCTATTGAAGAGTCGTATTAACCATGACACCTCAGGAATTCGAGACAGCACTAAAAAAAGGCACTGTGCCGCCCGTCTGCTTTTTATACGGAGAAGAACAGTTTCTGGTTGACCGGGCTGTCACCATGATGCTTGCCAAAGCCATTGACCCGTCGCTCAAAGACTTCAATTTCAATGTCTACTACGGCAATGAGTCGAAAGGAGTGGATATCGTAGACGCCGCCCAGACACTGCCGATGTTTTCCGAGCGACGCATGGTACTGGTGAAGCGGTCTGAGCAGCTGAAGGCTGATGCGCTTGAAATCATACTGCCATACATACTGAAGCCTTCGCCCGGCACCTGTCTGCTGCTTACCGGCACGAAGATTGATCAACGCAAGAAGTTCTTTCTGGAATTCAAAAAACATGGCGTGCTGGTCGAGTATAAACGCTACTACGACAATAAGCTGCCGGGATTTATACAAACCGAAGCGGTGTCTCACGGAAAACCCTTTGAAACGGCTGCTGCAGAGCTATTGGCAGCACTGATAGGCAACAACCTGCAGGAATTAAGTTCGCAAATTGAAAAACTTGTGATTTACGCCGGTTCGAAACAGCGCATTACGGTTGATGATGTGCGGGACATTGCGAGCAGCAGCAAGGCGTTTACCGCCTTTGAACTGGCAAAGTTCCTCAGTTTGCGTGATGTATCGGGTTCGCTGAGATGCCTTGATACCCTGTTTCTTCACGGCGAGGATGCGCCGATGATAATCGGCGCTCTCACCAGTCACTTCCGTAAATTATGGCGGGTCAGAGAGCTCCTTGATAAAAAAATGTCGCAGACGGAAATCGGCAGTGAACTCTCGATTAACGCCTATTTTTTGGGGGAAACCGTTGCGCAGGCGCGTAATTTTACCCGCAGAGAATTAAAGCGGATTTTTGATGAATTCTACCGCTGCGATGTTGCATCAAAGACCGGCGGCGGGCAGTCATATACCCTGCTGCACGGTATGGCCATGGGGATATGTACCGGTGACTGGTAGGTACACGTTGAGCAGAAGAACCTGATCTTTTAAACTTGACTCCTTTACGTGTAAACAGTATTGTTCCGCAGCAAATTAAGTCATACAATTCAGGAGGATTTATGTCTGAGACCAAACAATCATTTGAGACGCTTACCCTGCATGCCGGCCAGACCCCCGACCCGACCACACTTTCGCGTGCGGTGCCGCTCTATCAAACCACTTCGTATGTGTTCAAGAGTTCCGAACATGCTGCCAACCTCTTTGGCCTCAAAGAGTTCGGTAATATTTATACCCGGCTGATGAATCCGACGACGGACGTTCTTGAGCAGCGGCTTGCCGCTCTCGATGGCGGTGTCGCCGCACTGGCGGTTGCCTCCGGTCAGGCCGCCATCACTTATGCGGTGCTGAATATCGCAAAAGCGGGCGACAACATCGTCTCCACCAACTATCTCTACGGCGGCACCTATAACCTGTTCCATTACACGCTCCCCAAGCTCGGTATTACCGTCAAGTTTGTCGATACCTCAAACCCGGAAAAAGTGCGCCAGGCGATCGACGGCAATACCCGGCTGGTGTACAGTGAGTCGGTCGGCAATCCGAAAAACAATGTCGATGATTTTGAAGCGATTGCAGAAGTTGCCCATCAGGCCGGTCTGCCGTATGTGGTTGATAACACGGTGACCACGCCGTTTCTGTTTAAACCGCTTGATCATGGCGCCGATATCGTCGTCTATTCGTTGACAAAATTCATCGGCGGTCATGGCACCAGTATCGGCGGCGCCGTTGTCGATGGCGGAAAATTCCCCTGGAATAACGGTAAATTCCCTGAGTTCACCGAGCCGGACCCTTCCTATCATGGCCTTAAATACTGGGATGCCCTTGGTGCTATCTCCTATATTATCAAGATGCGGGTTTCCCTGCTCCGTGATATGGGCGCCTGCATTTCTCCGTTCAATTCGCACCAGATCATTCTCGGGCTTGAAACGCTCCATGTCCGGATGGCGCGCCACGTTGAAAATGCCCGTGTGGTGGCCCGCTGGCTCGAAGCGCATCCCGATGTTACCTGGGTTAATTATCCAGGGCTGGCAAGCCACAAGGACCATGCCCGGGCGCTTAGGTATCTTCCGAAGGGGGAGGGGGCCATTATCGGCTTCGGCATCAAGGGGGGCATGGAGGCCGGCAAGAAATTCATTGATAACGTCAAGCTGCTGTCGCACCTGGCAAATATCGGCGATGCCAAGTCGCTTGTTATCCACCCGGCATCAACCACCCATCAGCAGCTCTCTGCTGAAGAGCAGGTTGCCAGTGGAGTAACGGCAGATTTTATTCGACTTTCGGTCGGCATTGAATGTGTGGATGATATTATAGCGGACATTAAGCAGGCGCTGGCAGTTTCGCAGCAGTAATGTTACCTTTCTTTGTGAATATGATGGGCAGCCCTTGTGGTTGCCCATTTTTTTGTGTAGTATCAGCCCGATTTTTTAAATTTCTCCAGAGAGGTTTCTATAATGTACATGCTGACGATCAGGACCAGTTTTGCTGCCGCACACAATCTCGTTAATTATCAGGGTGATTGCGAGAATCTGCATGGCCACAACTGGAAGGTAGAGGTGGCGGTTACCGCCCGTGAACTGGACAAGGCCGGCCTCGGTATCGATTTTAAAATTCTCAAGAAAGAGGCGGGCGCAATCATTAACGAGCTCGATCACAAATATCTCAACGACAACCCCGCGTTTGCGAATATTTCCCCATCCTCTGAACATATCTCCAAATTTCTGTATCAGCGCATCTCCGAACGGATGAATAACGACAACATCAAAATTGATTCGATCACTGTCTGGGAGTCTGATAACGCATCCGCCCGCTATTATGAGTGAACCGCTTTATATCAGCGAAATTTTTTCATCCATTCAGGGTGAGGGGATGCTGGCCGGTCGTCGCCAGATTTTTGTGCGCTTGACGGAATGCAATCTTGACTGTCGCTACTGCGATACCGATTTCGTCAAAACCGACATCTGTCGTATTGAAACAAAACCCGGATCAGGAACGTTCCGCAATCACCAGCAGCCGGTAACACTCCAGACACTATCAGCACTATTACATGACTGGATTCTACACCTGCCGGCGGCTCACCATTCGATCAGCTTTACCGGTGGTGAACCGCTCCTGCATGCGGATGTTCTCAAGGAATGGTTTCCGGAAATCAGAAAAATCCTGCCGATTCATCTTGAAACAAACGGTACCTTGCCGGCTGCCTTGCAACAGGTAAAGGGGTGTGTCGATTATATCAGCATGGATATGAAACTCCCCTCAACCGCAGGTTGTACGGTGCAGCTCTGGGATCTTCATGCTCTCTTCCTGCGCGAGTGCTCCGGCACAAATGTCTCGGTGAAAGTTGTGGTGGGTGAGGATACAACTGAGAGTGAAATAGCGCAGGTATGCGAACTGATCTCTGCTGTAGATGCAGCGCTGCCGCTTTTTCTGCAGCCGCTCTCTCTTCCCGACGGGCGAGTCGGCATTGCCGCTGCCAGCATTTTTCATCTGCAGGAACTGGCATCGTCCCGTCTCCCGGATGTCCGGGTTATGCCGCAGATGCACAAGCTTCTGGGGGCGCTGTGATTCTTGAAACGATACCTCTCGGTGCGGCTCATAGTATTACGCTGCTGGATCAGACCCGCCATTACTTTGGCGGTTACTATCATGTGAAACTGCTCGCCTGTTGTGATATTCCGCTGGAGCAGAGTTATTTTGATAATGCCGATGAGTTCCACGCTGCGGTCAGTAAGCTGGGAACAACCGTCAGATTTGAGCGGGTGTTAGAGAAAATGGCGGTACCGGAAGCAGACATAGTAGCAGTGCGCACCCAGCTGACCAACGCCTTCCATGAAACTGCGGTAGCCTATTTATCTTCGCCCGGCTTTGCCCCCGGATTTGTGCGCAGTGAATATCAGAAATGCATCACAAAGGCCCCGCAGATGCAAAGAGCCCGGGCGTAGCGTGACACTGCCATTTGCCACGATTGATACAGTTGCCTTTGGCGGCAATGGCGTCTGCCGCATTGACGGCAAGGTCTGTTTTGTGCCCTTCAGTTGTCCCGGCGATGTCGTCGCCCTCCGGGTCACGGTCCGGAAAAAATCGTACTGTACCGCCTCTATAGCAGAAATAAAGACCCCTTCTCCTGCTCGGACAGCTCCGGAGTGTGCAATTTTCGGCCGCTGCGGCGGATGCCAGTGGCAGCATATCAGTTACTCTGCGCAGCTAGAACAGAAGCGTACTATTCTGGCGGAAACACTCTGGCGGGGAGCACGCGTTCCGGCAGATCTTATTGAAGATGTGGTGCCGGCTGAGATGCCCTACGGCTACCGTAACCGTCTCCAGTTCAAGGTCGCTGTTCAACAGGGAAAAACAGCCATCGGCTTTTACCGGCAGGGTACGCACCAGGTGGAGGACGCTGTTGGCGGCTGCCCCATCGCCACTCCCATAATCAATCAGACGTTACACCGTTTCAGAGAGGTACTTCAGGCGTATCCCGGTATCGAGGCGGTCACTCAGCTCAGTATTGATGCTGGGGACCGCGGAGTAATAGTCTTCATACACCAGAGCGGGGCCATTACCCGGAAAAACAGAGAGTACTTACTCTCCCAAACGGCTGATGTGTGGCCATGTACGGGACTTTTTGTCAAAACGGAACGTCATGAGTCCGGTGAAAAAATATGGGGTGATTCAGCTATCAGCTACCTGATGAATCAGGTGGACCCTCTACAAAAACCGGTTGAGCTTACCTACCCACCCGGCGGTTTTGCTCAGGTTCATCAGCGTCAGAATGAAACCATGCTTGCCATCATACGGAAGTTGGGAAATTTTTCCCCTGCCGGGCATCTTCTTGATCTCTATTGCGGCAATGGTAATTTTTCGCTTCCTCTCGCCGCTGAGGTCGCTTCGGTCGTCGGGATTGAAGAGAACGCTGATGCTGTTCTGGCAGCCGAATATAATCGGGACAGCAACAAGGTTGCAAATGTCAGCTTTTTTTGTGATGATGCGGCCTCCGGTGTTGCGCACCTTCTTGCTCAGGGGCACCAATTCGATACCGTGTTACTTGATCCCCCACGTTCAGGTGCCGATGACGTTGTTGCCGGTATTGCCCGATTACAGCCGGGCAGAATAATTTATGTTTCGTGCGACCCGAGCACCCTGGCGCGGGATTGCGGCGTGCTGGCCGGCTGCGGGTACCGGGTTGCAGCAACGGTTCCGGTTGATATGTTTCCCCAGACGTTTCATATTGAAAGTGTCACGTTACTCTGCAGGTAGAAAGGTATTATCGTGAATTTTATCAGCAAGTTGTTTGCCAAGTCCCCGTCAGATCTGCTCGCAAAGGGTGATGCCTGTCTGGAGTCGGATAGTTTTTTTGATGCCAGAACGTATTATGAAGATGGCTTGCACCGGAGTGCCGGTGGCGAGCTTGAGGCTGTTTTCAGAGAGCGGATCGCTACGGCGAATCTCAGGCTGGCTGAACGTAATTTATTTGAGGCTGAATTCGCCCATTCGCACGGCGATGTTGCCAAGGCAATAGACCATCTGGAACTCGCAAAAACACTGACTTCTGACCGGGTTGTTCGGGATAAAGCGGATCTGCTGCTGCGAGAATATGCAGAGAAGGACGACCATCAGAAAGAACCGATGGCAGCAGCATCATCATCATGTAATTCGTGTAGCTCTTCAGGATGCGCACCTGCAGATAGTGACAATCCGGACCATTCCCTGCCGCTGCTGGAATATTATGAACTGCTTATCCAGCAGCTGCCGGCAGAGCAGTGTCAACGCTATGCCGGTCTGGGAGAGGATTTTGCGTCTGCATTCATCGCCGCAAGTCAGGATGAACATCAGGAAGCGCTGGCTGCTCTTGAAAAATGTCGTGATCTTGTCCCGCGTGATATTTATTGCTACGAAAAAGGGAAGTTACTGCACCGGCTTGGTAATGACCGAGAAGCAGAACAGTTGCTTCGTGCCGCCATTCAGCAGAATGGCGGTAATTCACTTGCCTGGCTGAATCTGGCGCTTGTGTTGCGTGAGGGGAGCCGCTTTCAGGATGCCATAACCGTCATTGAAGCGATGGTTTCAGGTGATATAATGCCGGGCGAGGCTCTGCTGATGCGTGCTGATATATTTGAAGTGACCGGTGATCATGAGAATGCCGTAAATCTGTATGTGGAACTGTTACAGACACCATACGCCCGTCCTGCGGCGGAGAAACTGTATGTTGTCCTTCAGGAACTTGGTCGTCCGGATGATGCCGACGTTATCTTTAAAAAATATTTGAATAAATCTTGTCATTAACAGTCTGATTGTCGTACTATTCCACTTTCTTGTTTTACATTTATCTGTTTGTTGTATATAAGCCGTCACGGCTACGAACATGGAGGGTTCTATGAACAAATCAGAACTTATTGAACAGTTGGCTCTGAAGAAAGATTTACCGGTCAAGCGCGCTGAGGAACTAATCAATATGATTTTCTCCTCAATGAGTGAAGCTATGGCACAGGGCGAGCGTATTGAAATTCGCGGCCTCGGCAGCTTTGTGATCAAAGAGTACGGCACATATACCGGTCGCAATCCAAAAACCGGAGAGCCAATCAAGGTGAGTCCGAAAAAATTGCCATTTTTCAAGGTCGGCAAGGAACTGAAGGAAATGGTGCTTGGCTGAACAATCCAGGTAAACCCTAATTCTGTCAGGGACTTCTCTCATGTTATAAAACCTGATGCACTTCTCTCTTTGTTACGATATACAGGGGTGGAAGTGCATCGCCATTTTTGCAGGGAACACGCAATGAATAATTATTGTGCCGCTATTGATTTCGGGACAAATACGGCCCGTTTGCTGATTGCCGATCGATCTTCTGCTGGAATTGTGCCGGTACACGTTGAACGTGAAGTTGTTCGACTCGGCGGCGGTTTCAGCGATGAACACGGTTTGTCAGACGCTGCGCAGGCGCGTGGTCTGGCCTGTCTGGTCAGATTTGCCGGAATAGCGCGAGGCTATGGAGTTACTCATATTCGGGCATCAGCAACAAGTGCGGTACGGGATGCAGTTAATGGCGGTCTGTTTATCGAAAAAGTCTTTCAGGAAACCGGTATGAGTCTGGTTGTTATTGATGGCGAAGAAGAGGCGCGACTGACGCTGGCGGGAGTGTTGTCCGCGCTCGACTCAGAACCAGCAACGCTCGTGGTACTTGATGTCGGTGGAGGAAGTACTGAATTTACGGTTGCGTCAGCTGGAAAGCCTGTCTTCATAAAAAGTATGCCGATCGGAGTCGTCAGACTCACAGAAGGGTTTCGTACGGAGAGTGAAATCGGTGCGCGTGTAGAGTCGGTACTCAATCTGCTGGGGGACGATCTTTCTTCAGCCGGAATAGTTTTTTCTGAAGAAACTGAATTTGTCGGAACGGCCGGGACCGCGACAACCGTGGCAGCAATTCAGCTGGAGATGGTTGAGTACGATTACCGCTCGGTAAATAATTATACGCTTCACCGGGACGATATAGGTGTGATATTTCAACGCCTTTCACAGATGAGCCCTTCGGAGCGGCTGTCAGTTAAAGGACTTGAAAAGGGGCGGGAAGACCTGATCATTGCCGGCCTGATAATTATTACTTCAGTTATGGACAGATGTGGCTTTAAACGCTTGAAGGTGAGTGATTTTGGCCTTTTGGAAGGTTTGGCGCTGTCAGAAACTACAGGTTGTTAAAAACGGGAGACATCATGTTAGACAAGCGGGGTTGTGGCGTGCTGTTGCACCTTACATCGTTGCCGGGGCCGGGCGGTATCGGTTCAATGGGCAGAGATGCCCGCCGGTTTGTTGATCTGCTGGCGGACATGGGCATGTCGTATTGGCAGATGCTGCCACTGTCGCCGCCGGCGTGCGGCAACTCGCCCTATTCGGCATTTTCGGCGTTTGCCGGAAACCCGCTGCTGATTGATCTTGATCAGGTTGCCGGTGATGGCGATCTTCCCGAAGTCAGGTACCAAAAGAGCCATAATCATGCAACTGTCGATTTTGAGGCTGTTTCGCACCATAAAATGAAACTGCTTGAGGAAGCGGCTGTCCGATTTCTGGCAAACGCTGCGGCGCCGTTCAAAGCGGAGTTCTGGGAATTTTGCAACACGACCCCCTGGCTTCATAACTATGCCCTGTTTATGGCGTTGAAGCAGAAATACAAAGGTAAATCCTGGGATAAATGGCCTGCGGGTGCGGCCCTTCTGACGGGGGAGAAGTATGAAAAATTTTCTGTTGAACTCGGCCCGGAAATAGGCATTCAAAAATATATTCAGTGGCAGTTTTTCAGACAATGGCGACAGTTACGGACATACGCCTCCGCCAGAGGAATTGCCGTTATCGGAGATATCCCTATTTTTGTCGGGTACGATTCAGCTGATGTCTGGAGTCATCGTGAACTGTTCCTGCTTGACTCAAAGGGCAAGCCGACGGTTGTAGCCGGTGTCCCTCCCGATTATTTCAGCGCGACCGGGCAGTTATGGGGTAATCCCCTGTATGATTGGAATGAAATGGGGCGTCAGAAGTATACCTGGTGGATCGAGCGCTTTCGTGCAATGTTCGAGCTGTTTGATATCGTGCGTGTTGATCATTTCCGGGGATTTGAGGCCGCATGGCATGTGCCGTTCAAAGAAAAAACAGCGATAAGGGGTACCTGGGTGGCCGCTCCCGGAGCGGTACTCTTTGACGTACTCTCTACTGTCCTCGGCAGGCTGCCGGTTATTGCCGAAGATCTTGGTGTTATTACGGCGGAAGTCGTGGCGCTCCGCGATCGGTATAATTTCCCCGGCATGAAAATAGTGCAGTTTGCCTTTGATTCCGGCGCGTCAAACGGTTACCTGCCGCATAATTATCACCATAATTGTGTGGCCTACACAGGAACTCATGATAATGATACGACCGCAGGCTGGTATCATTCGTTATCAAAGAGTCAGCGTGCCCGGGTTGATTTTTATGTCGGAAATCATGGTAAAGAGTCGCTTGAATCTCTTCTTCGTGCCGTTTTTATGTCCGTTGCCACTACGACCATTGTGCCTCTGCAGGATCTCCTCGGGCTGGGTTCCGGGTCACGCATGAATATTCCCGGGACGGCATTCGGAAACTGGGGGTGGCGCTTTGACTGGAGCATGATTCAAGACGACACTGTCCGGCTCGTCCGGGATCAGCTGGAATGTTACGGCAGATGTGCTCCACGGCATCAGTAATTCAAGACACCGGCCCGTAAATGGCTTTTCAGTAAATTTCTTGACAATTTAATCATATTATATATACTGACTTGCTTTAAATTAAAGTCTCTCTGCTCTGCGGTGGCACCTGTGAAACTGATTGTAGATCACATCAAAGATACGCCGCAGCTGCTTCATATCGATGAAGCGGTTGCAGTGTTTCCTCTTCTTGCAGCAATACAGAATGTTGACGGCTGCAGCATTACGGGAAATATACAGGGCGACATAACTGTTGTCCGTGAATTTAAAAACATCCGGGTTACGGGGAGAATTACGGCCCCTCTGGCCCTTTGCTGCTCGCGATGTCTTGCGGACTATACCTCGTTTGTTGATACCAACTTTACTCTGTTTTTTCGAAAAGAAACGGCCGTTGCAGCCGTGTCTGAAGATGAGTTTGAGTTGGGCGAGATGGATTTGATGTCATCTACGTACGCCGGAGAAGACATTGATCTGACGCATGAAATAGAGGAGCAGGTTGCGATGGAGATTCCGTCAAAACCGCTCTGCAGCGAGGCCTGCAAGGGATTGTGTCATACGTGTGGTATAGATTTAAACACGTCACACTGTTCATGCAGCAAAGAACCGGTACGACTGGCATTCAATGCGCTTAAGGATTTTAAAATATCCGTACCATAGAGCGGTGACACGTGAGCGTGTATCACTGGAAAAAGGAGAAACACCATGGCTGTACCCAAGAAAAAAACATCCAAATCCCGCAAAAATATGAGAAGGGCGCATGATTTTTTAACGACCCCTTCACTCTCCATCTGCCCTCAGTGCAAAGCGGCAAAACTGCCGCATCGTGCCTGTCTTGCCTGTGGTACCTACAAGGGTAAAGAGGTTATTGACGTATCTTCCGCACACGCCTAGAGATTTAATTCTGTGCCACGTGCTGAACAGATGAGAGTTGCCGTTGACGCAATGGGTGGCGACAATGCACCGGTTGTCGAAGTTACCGGTGCCGTTGAAGCGTGCCGGGAATTTGGTCTGTCGGTCACTCTGGTCGGTGATAAGGACCGCCTGGAGACTGAACTGGCCAAGCATTCAGTCAACGGTCTTGACATCGATATATTTCATGCCAGCGAAGTTGTCGGTATGCATGATTCCGCTTCTGATGCGGTCCGGAAAAAACGTGATTCCTCCGTGCGCCGTGCCTTTGAACTCGTTAAGGAGGGTAAGGCATGTGCTGCCGTCAGTGCCGGAAATTCCGGGGCAACAATGGCCTCCGGAATGTTTGTGCTGAAACGGATTGCCGGCATCGAACGCCCTGCCATAGCTCAGCTGTTTCCAACCCTGAAAGGGCAGACACTGGTCCTTGACATTGGTGGTAATGTCGATTGCAAACCGCTTCATCTTGTTCAATTCGCCATCATGGGTGAGGTGTATGCGCGTTATGCCATGGGGATAGCGTCACCGAGGGTCGGCCTGCTTTCCAACGGTGAGGAAGATTCAAAGGGCAATGAGTTGACCCGGGAGACGAATGCGTTCCTGCGTAAAACGTCGCTTAATTACTGCGGGTATATCGAAGGGCGTGATATTTTCGCCGGTGCGGTTGATGTTGTTGTCTGTGACGGCTTCGTCGGAAATATAGTGCTCAAGCTTTCCGAAGGGCTGGCTGATGCTGCCGGTAAGATGCTGAAAAGAGAGATTGTCAAGAGCTGGGTTTCCAAAATCGGTTACCTGTTTGTGCGCGGGGCTTTCGATCGTTTTAAAAAAATCGTCGATTATGCCGAGTATGGAGGTGCGCCTCTACTCGGGATTAACGGTGTCGGCATGATTTGTCATGGCGGTTCCAATGTCAAAGCGATCAAAAATGCCATCAAATTCGCCCATGAATACGCGAAAAACGGCGTATCGGAACACGTTTCCGAAAAACTGTCCGAGAACTGTTCGGTCTTGATGCGTAATGAGAAGCAGTCTCCCGCAGTTGCCGTAACGGAGATAGAGTCGTGAACGTGAGAATAACCGGAACCGGCTCGGCATTGCCTGCAAAAATACTCACGAATGCCGAGCTTGAACGGTCGCTTGATACCAGTGATGAATGGATAACGTCGAGAACAGGTATCAAGGAGAGGCGCATTGCGGTTGCCGGTGAATATACGTCAACTTTTGCCGCTGAAGCTGCCCGTCGTGCCATGGCAATGGCAGGTGCCCTTCCTGAAGAGATAGATTTTATTATAATCGGTACCGTTACTCCCGATTTCCCATTTCCCTCAACTGCATGTCTTGTCCAGGATCTTCTTGGTGCTACGAACGCCACCGCTTTTGATCTTTCTGCGGCGTGTTCCGGTTTTCTGTATGGTTTATCAATCGCTGAAAAATTTCTTCGTAGCGGCGCCGCACGCAAGATACTTGTCATTGGAGCAGAAGTCCTGTCGCGTATCGTCGACTGGCAGGACCGCAATACCTGCGTTCTCTTTGGTGATGGAGCCGGAGCGGTTGTCCTGGAAGCATCTGAGGGGAGCCATGCCCTTCTCTCCACCCACACGTTCAGTAACGGTTCCTTCTGGAATCTTCTGTACCAACCGGGGTGCGGCAGTCGCAATACGGCTGCCGACAGCAGTACGATTGATGAACGGCTTTTCTAT
This sequence comes from Desulfuromonadales bacterium, assembly GCA_013349405.1. Taxonomy (GTDB): domain Bacteria; phylum Desulfobacterota; class Desulfuromonadia; order Geobacterales; family Pseudopelobacteraceae; genus JACRCG01. The sequence continues at coordinate 26,298 of DUZS01000023.1, forward strand.
CTGAGAATGGAAGGGAATGAAGTATTCAAGCATGCGGTCAGAGCTATGGAAGAGGCTGCTGTAAAAGCGCTTGATTCGAATGGCCTCACGCCGGCCGATATTTCACTTATGATCCCTCACCAGGCGAATCGCCGTATTATTGATGCAACTGCGAAGCGTCTCGGGCTCGGTCCCGAGAGATTGTTCATAAATCTTCATCGCTATGGCAATACCTCGTCAGCATCAATTCCGGTTGCACTCGATGAAGCGAACCGTCAGGGAATTATCAAACCTGACAGCAAGCTGCTGCTGGTTGCATTCGGTGGGGGGTTCACGTATGCATCTGCTCTGGTCAACTGGTAGGCACTTTTATTTCTAATGTAAGATGAGGTTCAGTGTATGTCTAAAACCGCATTCATTTTTCCCGGCCAGGGCTCCCAATATTCCGGTATGGGAAAGGAGCTGGCTGAAACGTTCGCCGTTGCGCGGCACCTGTTTGAGGAGGCTGATGATGCCCTTGGCTTCAAGTTGTCCGCACTCTGCTTTTCAGGAAGTGATGACGATCTCAAGCTGACCGCAAACACACAGCCGGCAATTCTGACCGCCAGTATTGCCGTCTTGACGGTCGCCCGGCAGGAGACCGGACTAAAGGCTGATTATCTGGCAGGCCATTCGCTTGGTGAATATTCCGCCCTCGTCTGCTCCGGAGCTCTTTCATTTGCCGATGCGGTAAAAACCGTACGTGCCCGCGGCACATTCATGCAGGAGGCCGTTCCTGTCGGTACCGGCACGATGGCTGCCATACTTGGTGTTGAGCGGGATGTCCTGGAGGAGATCTGCCGCGAAGCGGCTGAAGGTGATGTTGTCTCACCGGCTAACTATAACTCTCCCGGTCAGATCGTCATTGCCGGCTCGGTGGCTGCCGTTGCCCGTGCGATAGAAATTGCCAAGAGCCGCGGTTTTAGAAAGGCCATGCTGCTGCCGGTCAGCGCCCCCTTTCATTGTGCATTGATGAAGCCGGCTGCTGAAAAACTTGCCGCAGTGCTTGATGCTATCTCCTATGGTGATATGAACCACCCGGTTGTCAGCAATGTTGAGGCAACAGCCAACGGCGACAGGAGTCGAGTCCGAGACCTGCTTGTTTCTCAGGTGTGCGCTCCGGTATTATGGGAACAATCAGTGGTTACCATGACCAATTTGGGAGTATCAAAATTCGTTGAATTAGGCCCCGGAAAGGTTCTGTCCGGCTTAGTCAAGCGTATTGCCAAAGAGGTTGAAATCGGCTCTATTGAAGACTGCGCCGGAATAAAGGCCGCCACAACCTGATTTTGTTGATTTTTTAAGAAGGGGGAGACCAGGTATGCTTGACATTAATGACATCATGAAAATCCTTCCTCACCGCCCGCCCTTTTTACTGGTAGACCGTGTGACGGAGTTGGAGCAGGGCAAGCGGATTGTCGCTATCAAGAACGTCACCATGAATGAGCCGTTCTTTCCCGGCCATTTTCCCGGCCATCCGGTTATGCCGGGAGTTCTCATCATTGAGGCGCTGGCGCAGGCTGCCTGCATACTTGCCATCATGTCGTCTGACGAGAGTGTGCGCTCCAAAGTGACCTATTTTGCCAGCATTGACAATGCCCGTTTCAGGAAACCGGTCATACCGGGCGATCAGCTGAGCCTGGAAATTGAGGCAACCGGTTGTAAACGCGGCATCTGGATTTTCAGTGCCAAGGCGCTTGTTGACGGTAAACTGGTTACTGAAGCGGAGCTAAAAGCTGCTTTTGCTGATAAGAATAATTAATACCAATTCAAAATCAAGAGTGATATCAAGGCGGCGAGGAATGAGGCGACGAAGGCATACAACCAGTATGTTGAGGAGCCGAAGACGAGCCAACGATGATAGCGCCTTGATTTAGAATTGGAATAACCTATCGAAATCAAGAGAGGATTTGCCATGCCTAAAGAAAAAGTTGCCGTCATTACCGGAGCGTCGCGCGGAATCGGCAGGAGCATAGCGCTGGCCCTTGCGGCCCAAGGTGCCACCATTGTGGCTGTTGATATGGATCAGGTGTCAACTGAAGCGGTTGTTGCCGAGTTGCAGGCGACAGGAGCCAGGGCGCTGGCGGTTGTCGGCAACGTGACGGTTGCGGCTGATGTCGAGCGTATGATTGATGCCGCTACCGAGGCATTCGGGCGTGTTGATATTCTGGTAAACAATGCCGGCATTACCCGTGACGGCCTGCTGATGCGGATGAAAGATGATGATTGGGACGCTGTGCTTAACGTAAACCTGAAAGGAGCCTTCCTCTGTACCCGGGCTGCCTTCAAAGTGATGAGCAAGCAGCGTTACGGCAGGATTGTTAATATTGCTTCTGTTGTCGGCCAGATGGGCAATGCCGGCCAGGCCAACTACTGTGCCAGCAAAGCCGGTCTGATCGGTCTGACCAAGTCAAATGCCCGCGAGATGGCCAAACGAAGCATCACGGTGAATGCCGTTGCCCCCGGCTTTATTGCAACTGCGATGACCGATGCGCTTTCCGATAAGGTCCGTGCCGAATTGACCGCCCAGATACCTCTGGAGCGTCTTGGCAGTGCTGACGATATCGCCAACGCAGTTGTTTTTCTTGCCTCTGAAGCTGCCGGATACATTACCGGCCACGTCCTTTCGGTAAACGGCGGCATGTATATGTAGTCCCGGCACTCCCTGAAATGGAAATATCGGTTGACATTTAAAGATTTCATGCTTAATTAAGCACACAGCATTATATACAGAACCTGCAAAGGTTTAAAATCACATGGAGGTGGAAGATGTCTGATATTGCAAAGCGGGTGAAAGAAATTGTCGCAGAACAGCTTGGAGTCGAAGAATCACAGGTTTTAACTGAGTCTTCTTTTATGGATGATCTCGGTGCCGATTCTCTTGACACAGTTGAGTTGGTTATGGCTCTTGAAGAAGAGTTCGATATTGAAATTCCTGACGAAGACGCGGAAAAAATTCAGACGGTGAACGACGCTATCGAGTACATCACCGAGCATATCTGATATCACGACACCGTCGTATCGGGAGAGGGGCTCAACCCCCTCTCTTTTTATTGTGACAGAGCAGAAGATCCTGTTTTATGGAGCTAACTATCATGAGAAGAGTTGTGGTTACCGGCGTCGGGGCTGTTTCTCCGCTCGGCTGCGGGAATAATAAAAACTGGGATGCACTCACTGCAGGAAAGTCCGGTATCGGCTTGATTACCCGTTTTGATACGAGCGATATGCCGGTCAAAATTGCCGGTGAGATTCCTGACTTTAATGCGGAAGAGTTTATTGATAAAAAAGAGATAAAAAAGATGGATCTTTTTATTCAGTATGCTCTCGCCGCTGCTCATTACGCCATGGAAGACTCCGGTCTTATAATCAATGAAGAAAATGCCGAGCGGGTCGGCGTTCTCGTTGGTGCCGGCCTCGGCGGTTTGCCGACCATTGAAAAGTATCATACGATTCTCAGCGAAAGCGGCCCCAAGAAGATATCACCGTTTTTCATCCCGATGCTGATTATCAACCTTGCCCCCGGCCACATTTCCATTAAATACGGGGCAAAGGGGCCGAATATTTCGTCTGTTTCGGCGTGTGCAACCAGTACCCACTCAATTGGCGATGCCTATCACATTATTAAACGGGGCGATGCCGATGCCATGATTGCCGGCGGAACTGAATCGGTCATCACACCGCTCGGAATTGGCGGTTTCGCAGCAATGAAAGCGTTGTCGGATAGAAATGATGATCCTGCCGGAGCATCACGGCCGTTCGATAAAAACCGTGATGGTTTTGTCATGGGTGAAGGTGCGGGAATTATCGTTCTTGAAGAGTACGAATCAGCGAAAGCTCGCGGCGCAAAGATCTATGCCGAGGTTGTCGGCTATGGGTTGACCGGAGATGCACATCACCTGACCGCACCGGCTCCGGGCGGAGAAGGGGGCGCACGCAGTATGAAGATGGCACTGAAAAATGCCGGCGTCACTCCTGAACAGGTCGCTTATGTCAATGCGCATGGCACATCGACACCGCTTGGTGACATGTACGAAACAATGGCGATCAAGAGTATCTTTGGTGAGCACGCCAAAAAAATGCTGGTCTCCTCGACAAAGTCGATGACCGGTCATCTTCTCGGAGCCGCAGGCGGTATAGAAGCGGTGTATACCCTGATGGCGATGGACAGAAGTGTCGTTCCTCCGACAATCAATTACACTGACCCTGATCCTGAGTGCGATCTCGATTATGTCGCCAACACGGCGCGTGATGCTAAAATTGACTATGCGATGAGTAACAACTTCGGTTTCGGCGGTACAAATGCAACCCTTTTATTCAAGAAGCTGTAGCGAGGCATGTCAATGATTGTTATCGGCAGTGATCATGGAGGCCTGGCCCTTAAAACCGCCCTGAGCAGTTATCTGAAGCGGCGCGGGATTGAAGTGACAGATGCCGGCACTGATGACGACTCTTCCGTCGATTATCCCGATTTTGGTCAGAAAGTTGCTGAAGCTGTTATAGCTGGGGCTGCGGAGCTGGGCGTACTCATCTGCGGAACAGGAATCGGTATGTCGATCGCCGCCAACAAGATTCCCGGCATTCGGGCGGCACTGGTGACCGATGTGTTTATGGCCCGGATGGCGAAAGAACATAATAATGCCAATGTGCTTGTACTCGGCGGTCGTGTCCTCGATGAACAGGTAGCCTGCGATCTTGTCGGTGCATGGCTTGACGGCACCTTTGAAGGGGGGCGCCATCAAAAGCGTCTTGACAAGATTACTGCTCTGGAAAAAAAATATTCATGACGGTGGGATAATTTTGTATGCAGGCATAAATTTATCAGCGGGACCTGCTGCGGCATGCGTCCCGTTTGCTGTTTATACGCTGCCATTTCAATACGTGATTTTTACAAGGAGAACCAATGTCCATTCTTTCCTCATTTGATCCCCAGGTGGCAGATGCAATTCACCGTGAAGCAGAACGTCAGGAATATAATCTTGAGCTGATTGCGTCTGAAAATTTTGTGTCTGAAGCGGTTCTTGAGGCTCAGGGCTCGATCATGACCAACAAATACGCGGAAGGATACCCCGGAAAACGCTATTATGGCGGTTGTGAGCATGTTGATGTCGTTGAACAGCTTGCCATTGACCGGGCCAAAGAACTCTTCGGCGCCGAGCATGCCAATGTGCAGCCGCACGCGGGGTCCCAGGCAAATATGGCGGTCTATTTTGCTGCATGCAAACCGGGAGACACAATTCTCGGAATGAATCTTGCCCATGGCGGCCATCTTACCCACGGCAGTCCGGTCAATTTTTCCGGCAAACTGTTCACGGTGGTTCCCTACGGTGTCTCACCGGATACAGAAACGATAGATTATGGAGAGGTTGAACGGCTCGCCGTTACCCATAAACCGACGCTGATTGTCGTCGGCGCCAGCGCCTATCCGCGCATTATTGACTTTCCTGCGTTCCGGACAATTGCTGATAACGTCGGGGCGAAGGTCATGGTCGATATGGCTCATATCGCCGGTCTGGTCGCTGCCGGAGTTCATCCGAGCCCGGTGCCGTATGCCGAGTTTGTGACGACAACAACCCATAAAACATTGCGTGGCCCTCGTGGCGGCATGATCCTCTGCCGTGAAGAATTTGCCAAAACCATCAATTCGCAGATTTTTCCCGGCATTCAGGGTGGCCCACTCATGCATGTTATTGCCGCAAAGGCCGTGGCCTTTAAAGAGGCGCTCCAGCCTGAGTTCACTGCGTATCAGCAGCAGATTGTCAAAAATGCCAAAGCTCTCGCAGAAGCGCTCGTAAAACGCGGCTTCAAGTTGACCAGCGGCGGCACTGATAATCACCTGATGCTGATCAACTTCTCCGGGACGGAGATAACCGGCAAGGCGGCAGAGGAAGCTCTGGACAAGGCGGGTATCACCGTCAACAAAAATACCGTGCCGTTTGAAACCCGTTCTCCGTTTGTAACGTCCGGTATCAGAGTCGGAACCCCGGCCTGTACGACCCACGGCCTGAAAGAGTCCGAAATGGATCAGGTTGCCGGCTTTATTGCCGAGGCGGTGGCAAGCATCGGTGATGACCAGAAGCTGGCTGCTGTAAAAGTACAGGTAAACAGTATGATGAAGAAATTTCCACTGTACGCCAACATGCTTGCATAATAAATACAAATCAAGTAGTTATGAGACCCGTTGGATATATTCTGGCGGGTTTTTTATTTTTGATCGCGAGGAAACGTGCATGACGGAAACCGGTTCCATAACACCAGAACAATTGCGCCTCTGGGACAAACGCCACGTCTGGCATCCGTTTACCCAGATGCTGGAGTGGCAGCAGGACGAGCAGATTATAATCGTGAAAGGGGAGGGGTGCTGGCTGATTGACAGTGAAGGAAAGCGCTACCTTGATGGTGTCGCCTCCATGTGGACCAATGTGCATGGCCACTGCCGACGCGAGTTGAACGATGCTCTGAAAGAGCAGGTTGACCGCCTTGAGCACTCCACCCTGCTGGGGCTCGGCAGTGAACAGAGTATCATTCTCGCAGCACGCCTGGCTGAAATAACCCCTCCCGGACTTGATCGATTTTTTTATTCGGATAACGGCTCAACCGCTATGGAAGTAGCGGTCAAGATGGCCTATCAGTATCAGGTTCATTCGGGACGCCCAGAGCGGAGCCGCTTCATAACCTTCAGACATGCCTATCATGGCGATACACTCGGTGCGGTGAGTGTCGGCGGGATCGCTATATATCACTCGACCTTCAAGCCGCTCATGTTTGAGACTATTCTTGCCCCATCACCTTACTGTTATCGTTGCGAACTCGGTTGCCGTAAAGAAACCTGTGCAATGGAGTGTATTGATGCTCTTGAGAAATTAATGGTGCAGCATGCGGGTTCGGTCGCAGGGCTTGTGATCGAGCCACTGGTGCAGGGCGCCGGCGGCATGATCGTGCAGCCGGAGGGTTTTTTGACGCGGGTGAGAGAACTGTGCGACCGTTATGACATTCTGATGATCACTGATGAAGTCGCGACCGGATTCGGCAGGACCGGGGCGATGTTTGCCTGCCAGCACGAAAATGTGATTCCTGATATCATGGCAATTTCCAAGGGGATCGCCGCCGGATATCTTCCCCTGGCGGCGACGGTGACCGGCGAAAAAGTGTATTCGGCGTTTCTCGGCAGATATTCGGAGTTGAAAACGTTTTTTCATGGCCACACCTTTACCGGAAATCCACTTGCCTGTGCTGTTGCCCTGAAAAGCCTGCAGCTTTTTGAGCAGGATAATCTGCTGGCAGAGCTTCAGCCCAAAATAGCCCTGCTGAAGTTGCGGCTGGCCGATTTTTCCGCTCTGCCGCATGTGGGCGATGTCCGCCAGTGCGGTATGGCCGCGGGTATAGAACTTGTTGCCGACAAAGATACCGGAACAGCATATCCATGGGAGGAGAAAGTCGGGATCAGAGTGTGTCTGGAAGCCCGCAAACGGGGGATTTTCTCACGTCCATTGGGAAATACCATTGTCATTTTTCCACCACTGGTTATTTCAACCGGTGAGCTTGATCTGCTTTTATCTGTTCTACAGGAATCAATACAAGTTGTAACAGAACAGTCGTTCGAGGCTTTCCAATGAATGATGGCATAAAAATACTTGTTGTCGATGACGATGAATCAGGTCGCGAAGCTTTGACCATGCTGCTGAGGACGGTCGGGTATGAAGTCACTTCTGCGGCAACCGGTGAAAGTGCGCTGGATCTTATTGACCGTCTTCAGTATCAGGTCATTGTTTCCGATCTTTTTCTGCCTGATAAAAGTGGTCTTGACATACTGCAGCATGTGCAGAAAGTTTCTCCCTCTACCGAGCTCATCGTCGTAACCGGTCATGCTTCGGCTCAAACTGCGGTCCGCGCCATGAAAGAAGGGGCCTTTGACTATATTACCAAGCCGATTGATTTTGATGAGCTGAAAATTGTTGTGGCAAAAGCTCTGGAGAAACAGCGGCTGCTGTCGGAAAACATATTTCTGCGGAGCCAGTTAAAAGGGCGCTTTGAATTCAGCAATATTATCGGCACTTCTCCGGCAATGAATCTCGTCTTCGAGCGTATGAACCGCATTGCAAAAACCGATTCAGCTGTGCTTGTCAGCGGTGAGTCAGGCACCGGTAAAGAACTCGTTGCCCGGGCGCTTCATTATAACGGCACGCGCAGAGAGAAGCCGTTTATTGCGGTAAACTGCAGTGCAATTCCGGAGACATTACTTGAGAGCGAACTTTTTGGCCACGTCAGGGGAGCATTTACCGGAGCGATTTCAGATAAACCGGGGAAGTTCGAAGCGGCCAATCATGGTACCATTTTCCTTGATGAAATAGGGACGCTGCCACTGCATCTTCAAGCGAAACTATTGCGGGTGCTGCAGGAACATGAAGTGGAACGGGTCGGCTCAAACAAGACGATCAAGCTTCATGTCAGGGTAATTTCCGCAACAAACTCGAACCTCGAAGAGATGGTGACCCGGGGAGAGTTTCGAGAGGATCTCTTCTATCGTCTGAATGTCATTCCCCTTCTCCTTCCCCCGCTGCGCGAGCGGCAACAGGATATCATGCCGCTGATATCTTTTTTTCTGGAAAAACAGTGCCGTAGCATGGGGCGCACGCCATGCAGTATCAATAAACAGGCGCTTGAGGCACTGGAACAGTATGCCTGGCCCGGAAACGTGCGTGAACTGGAAAATATGATTGAGAGAATGATCGTACTGACAGATGCCACGTTGTTAACGCTCGCAGATGTACCTGACAAGATCGTTAGTGCACAAAGTTCTGAAGAAGCTCAGTGCTTTACATTGCCGAGCGTGGGGATAGACCTGGTTGAAACGGTCTCCCGCATTGAGCGGTCATATATTGTGCAGGCAATGGCAACAGCAGGGGGAGTTAAAGCTCAGGCGGCGAAACTTCTGAGAATTAACCGTACGACGCTGGTGGAAAAAATGAAACGGCTGAAAATGGAGTAGAAACAACGGTCGTTGTCAGCAGACTCACCGGTTTCAGATACATATCGTAATAATACGTCACATTCAGTCTTTACACCTCATGTAAATCTAGCTAGTATAAACCATAATAATAATTTCAGCAGGGGGGCGAACCTATGCAGACGGTGAGTATGTTTCAGGCCAAAACAACATTGTCAAAGCTGGTAGAAGCGGTTGAATGCGGTCGTGAAAAGGAAATCGTGATTTCCCGCCATGGTATGTCCGTAGCCAAGCTTGTCAGTGTTGTTCGTCAACCGGTGCAGCAGAGAATAGGCATTGCCAAAGGGCGCTTTACCGTGCCGGATAGTATTGATGACTCCAACGAGCTGATTGCCAGGATGTTTGCAGGTGAACCGGAATGAGGCTGCTGCTTGATACCCATATCGCATTGTGGGCGATCACCGACAGCCCTGCTCTGCCGGCAGAGGCGCGCCGACTCATCCTTGCGCCACACAACGAAATCTACGTCAGTGCCGCCTCAATCTGGGAAATCTCCATCAAGCACGGCCTGGGACGGGGCGATATACCGGTTTCCGGCGGCGAAGCGGCCGATTATTTTATCCAGGCCGGTTATATGACGCTGGATATCAGCACGCATCATGCGGTGTGTGTGGAAAGCCTGCCGCCGCACCACGCCGATCCGTTCGATCGTATGCTGGTGGCGCAGGCCCTGTCTGAACCGATGCGTCTGCTGACACATGACAAGATTGTTTCTTTGTATAGTGATACCGTTATTCTGGTCTGATATTCTGGTCTTAATGAGATGTAGATACTATCTCACAATAAGGCGATAGGTTGTGTCGTGTTAGATGTGGGTGTGAAGGTCGAAACACAAAAAAGGTGCCTCTTTGCAGGGGCACCTTTTTTAAATAATGGCGGGGTTGACGGGGCTCGAACCCGCGACTTCCAGCGTGACAGGCTGGCACTCTAACCAACTGAGCTACAACCCCGTAGCAAGCAGCACTGTTTAGCCGCGTACTAATGCCATATTATGCAGTCGTTTGTCAAGCATCTTGTGCGCAAAATACTAATCGATTATGCGCATTCAGAATATCCGCAGACATGGCAGACGGAACAGCCGCCTTCATGCTCGACGATACCGCCGCACTCCGGGCAGGCGCCGCGCTCGTGCCGGGTTGCTTCGTGGTTGCCGTCATAACCGTTATCAATAAGATGGTTCTGGATCGCTTTCGCTACCGCGTCAGCACAGGAGAGCACACGGTTATCGCCAAAGCCTGATGGACAGTGGCAGGAAATGCCCTGAAGCTGCTTCACCACCTGGCGCGCCTGGACGCCGCTCCGCCAGGCGAGTGATACCATCCTGCCGATTGCTTCACTCTGTGATGCCGCACAGCCGCCGGCCTTGCCCATCGTGGTGAACAGCTCGAACAGCCCGTTTTTATCCTCGTTGATAGTTATATACAGCGGCCCGCAGCCGGTCTGCATCTGGTGGGTACACCCTTTCAGTGCTTTCGGCCGGTCCCGTTTGACCGCTTTCTTGTCATCTTCAACCGGAGTGGCGGCGACAGATGCAATCTGCTCCTCTTTTTTACCGGTCGACAGAACCTGCTCGTCTCTGGAACCGTCACGATAAATGGTGACCCCTTTACAGCCGCTTTCATACGCGAGCATGTATACTTTTTCAACATCTTCAATGGTGGCGGAATTTGAGAAATTTACCGTCTTGGAAACGGCATTGTCGGTGTAGAGCTGAAAGGCTGACTGCATCTGAATATGATATTCAGGAGAAATTTCGTGTGAAGTTACAAACACGTTGCGGATATCAACCGGTACTTCGGCGATGTCGGCAACGGTGCCATGTTCGGCGATCTTCTGCATGAGGGCTTCGGAGTAGAAATTACGCTCTTTGGCAATTTTCTCGAAAATAGGATTGACCTCAACGAGAACATTCTTGTCCATGACGGTGCGGATGTAGGACACGGCAAAAAGCGGTTCAACACCGGAAGATGCGTTCGCGATGATTGAGATGGTGCCGGTCGGAGCAATTGTTGTGACGGTGGCGTTTCTTTGCGGCGGAGCCCCCTTTTTGTCAAAGATCGAGCCCTTGAAGTTAGGGAAAGAACCACGTTTTTTACCGAGTTCCTGAGAGGCCAGATGCCCTTCATCATTAATAAACTTCATAACCTTTTTACCGAGTTTCACCGCTTCGTCCGAGCAGTACGGAATGCCGAGCAGAATGAGCATGTCTGCCCAGCCCATGACTCCGAGGCCGATTTTCCGGTTGGCGTGGGTCATGTCATGGATCTGCTGTAACGGATAATTGTTGGCTTCAATGACGTTATCAAGAAAGTGGACGGCGTTATGAATGGTCTCACGCAGTTTTTTCCAGTCAACGGCACCGTCGTTGACAAATATACCAAGGTTGATCGAACCGAGATTGCACGATTCGTACGGCAGTAACGGCTGTTCACCACAAGGGTTGGTCGATTCAATCTCACCAACGAGGGGGGTCGGATTATCCCGATTGAGCCGGTCTAAAAAGATAATGCCCGGTTCACCGTTCTCCCATGCCTGCTTGACGATGCGCTGGAATACTTTACGGGCATTATGGCTGCCGCAGATCTTCTTGTCGCGGGGATTGATAAGATTGTATTCCTCATCCCTCTCAACGGCCTGCATGAACTTTTCCGTAAGCCCGACTGAAATATTGAAATTGTTAAGCTGCTTCTGGTCGGCCTTACACATGATAAAATCCATCACGTTGGGGTGATCAACCCGTAAGATAGCCATATTGGCGCCACGTCTGGTGCCCCCCTGTTTGATAGTTTCCGTGGCAACATCGAAAACGCGCATAAAAGAGAGCGGACCGCTGGAGATGCCGGTGGTGGTGCTGACAACGTCGTTGGCCGGCCGCAAACGTGAAAAGGAGAAGCCGGTGCCGCCGCCGGATTTGTGGATCAGAGCGGTAAATTTGACGGCGTCGAAAATTTCCTCCATGGAGTCGCCGACCGGCAGGACAAAGCAGGCGGAGAGCTGGCCGAGAGGGCGACCGGCATTCATGAGGGTAGGGGAATTCGGGAGGAATTCAAAGTTGGTCATCATGCGATAAAATGTGTCTGACGCCGCTGTGACATCAGCTTTTTTATCAAAGGTTTTATCGGCGGCAGCAATGGTATCAGCGACGCGGCGAAACATATCGGCCGGGGTTTCAAGAACTTTTCCGGATTCATCACGGCGCAGATAGCGTTTTTCCAGCACGGTAGTCGCATTTTTAGTCAGGGCAGGGATTGTGGTGACGACGGTACTTTTTTTCATGTTGAAACTCCTTGTTTTGATGGAAAATATATATTTTTCAATATAGTATATTGCGGGGGGATAATTCGATAAACCACAAAATATTGTATGAGGTGGAGGAATTAACCACAACATGTATGTGGTGTCAACAATTATATTTCATAAATATATAACTTCCTGAAAGGACTGGAAAAGCAAAATGCTGGAGGGTATTTTTAATAAATGATGTACAATAAATTGCGGGTTTTTTTGTAATTCGCCAGATACATAGGAGCCATCTTGCGATATGGAGAGGATCGTCGAGTTTTTCAACTGTTCGCGGTTTTTGACCGCCAACAGATATTCCTGTTGTGTGGCAACCAGATCAGGCGAGTACACCTCCGCGACCGGGTTATCTTTGGAAACTAACGCGTCAACTCGGCCTGCTGCATTTGCTCTGCCGTCTGGGGGCCACCACCATCAGCGGCACCCTCAATCTTCTTGATTAATTCCATGCCGCAGATCGGGCAGGCGCCCGGCTTGTCCTTGATGATAAAGGGGTGCATGGAACAGGTCCAGAGCTGAACCTTCTGTTCCCGTTTGGAGTGTCCGCCGCCGTCATTCTTGAACCAGCCGTTTTTGTAGAGCATTCCACATGCGACAGAAACGCAACGATCAGAATAGCCGCAGAGATTACGATTTTTTGTTCAGTGTCATGGCAGACCTCTTTTTGTCATCTATTATTGCTTGATATTCATGTCTATGAGTGGCATGATTTAACACCATAATAAATGAGGTGATTTGTATGAACAGGACAACTCTTACGCTTCCTTTTGATATTGTCAGCGAACTTATGGCGCTGGTGAATGCTCGCAGCAAGACGGAAGCTGTGGTTACTGCTATTCGAGACGAAATCAAAAAGCGAAAACTTGAGCAGATCAAAAGTATGGCGGGTAAAATTGATTTTATTGTCGAAGCCGATGAACTGCGACGGGGAGATCATCGACTTGGCTAACGTGTTGTTGGACACATCCGTGTGGATAGAGTTCATGCGCGGCAGGGAACCGGTCTGTTCACAGGTACGAGCAATGCTGGACAACGATACGGTTGTCTGTACCGGGATTATCCTCGCGGAACTTCTGCAGGGTGTCAAATCAAGCAACGAGTCAAAATTCATAAAAAACTTTCCCGACGTTTTTGAGTTCCCGCCGGAAACGACTGCTCGGTGGTTGAGTAGCGGTGAATTGGCCGCTGCGATGCGTGCCAAAGGGGTTACCGTGCCTCTCTCCGATTGTTTTATTGCAATAACTGCAGTCGACACTAAATCTGAACTCATAACTGCAGACCGTCATTTTGAAGAGATCTCACACTTTATACCGTTGATATTTAGACTCATATCCTGAACCTTTTTTTCTATTGCTGACGGCGAATCTTATCAAACTCAATCCCCATAACCGCTTCCAGTCCCCGGTTTGATCCCCCACTTTGCAAAGGGGGGTACGAGGATATTTGCGCCGAACTCGTCCATTTTGCGTTCAATATCGCTGGACATGGAGCGGGTCAGAGTCACCAGGGTGACGATAGTTGCTATGCCAACCATCAGACCGATGGTCAAAAAAACCATAAATAAGTTCAAACTCTGATTCGCGCTCCTGTACTTCATCGCAGGGTAAGAATGGCAGGATATGCAGTTGACCTTATGTACATTGAAATGATACTTTGCAGGCGGAATTCGGCTGTGAAACGATTCGAGGAGAGTCCGGGTGAAACTGTTTTTTGCAATCTGCCTTATTGCCTGTATGCCACTGCTTTCGGCGGCTGCTGATCTGCGCCGTACTGAATATACCGAGGCGGTTATTGCGGAAGATGTGACGTGGCGCGGTTCGATTCTTGTGCGCGGCTTTGTTGTTGTTGCTCCTCAGGCCACGTTGCGGGTAGAGCCGGGGTCAGTCATACGATTTGCGCAAAGCGCATCCGGCCAGCTGCCGAACCTTGTTGTCCTGGGGCGACTCCATGCGGCAGGATCTGTTGAACAGCCGGTCATTTTTACCGCGGACAGTTCATCACCATCGCGTGGCGAGTGGGGCGGCATTGTGCTGCTCTCGACGGAAAAACGGAATCAGCTTGATCAGTGCCGCATCAAATATGCCCAGAACGGCATTGAAGCCCGTTTTTCCACCATAACCCTGAATGCGGTTTCAATTGAACAGGCTCAGACAGGGGTGTTGTCGTACGATAGTGTTGTGCAGATGAACGGAAGTTCTGTGGTCGATTCCGGCACCGGTATCGAAATCAATACCAGCGAATTCGAAGCCAGGGGAATGACGCTCTCCTCCTGTCTGAGAGGTGCTCTGTTTTATTCCTCCTCGGTCCTTCTCTCAACAGCAAAAATTACCAATAACCTGCAGACCGGGCTTGAAATCAATGACAGCCGGGTTAAAATCACCAGTGGCGATATTTCAGGGAATGAGTTTGGCGCGCGTATCAAAGGGGGCGAAGGCCAGCTGTTCATGACCAGTTTTCAGCGCAATAAGCAGTCTGCCCTGCACCTTCTCGGATCCCGTGTTAAAATCAGCCGGTGCCTGTTTGCTGAAAACAGTCAGGATGCCGTACGCAGCGAAGACGGGAAGGCGCTCCTCATCAATAATGTCTTTAGCGGCAACGGCGGCTTTAATCTGTACAATGCCGGAAGCGACACTGTTACTGCGCGACAGAACTGGTGGGGGACAACTGATCAACGCAAGATCAGTCAAAAGATTTACGATCAGTCCCGGGATAAAAAATCCGGTATTGTCCAATTGTATCCATGGCTGAACGAAAAACCGCAGCTGACACCGTAAGGATTTATTCGTGTACCTCGATAATGCCGCGACATCTTTTCCCAAGCCTGACGTTGTTCATGAAGCAGTCCTCCATGCCATGCGCTCTGTCGGCGCATCACCCGGCCGAGGCGGCTATCGGCAGTCACTGGAAGCGGGGCGCATTCTTTTTCAGGCCCGTGAGGCGGTTGCCGGTCTATTTTCAATTCCTGATTCGTCACGGGTCATCTTTACCCATAATGCTACCGAAGCCCTGAACCTGGCGTTGCAGGGGACGTTGGCTGCCGGTGACCACGTTATCACCACCACCATGGAACACAATTCACTGTTGCGGCCGCTCTATGCGCTGCAAGGAAAAGGCGTTGAATTATCCATCATCCCGGCCGGCCCTGACGGAGTCGTTGCCGCCGGGGCTATTCAGCGTGCCGTGCAGGCAAATACGCGGATGATTGCCGTAAGCCATGTTTCCAACGTCTGCGGCGCCATCCAGCCGGTGCAGCAACTGGCTGAAATCTGTCGTGCGTGCGGTGCCCTGTTTCTCGTGGATGCGGCACAGTCGGCCGGCTGTCTGCCGGTTGATGTGAAAAAATATGCGATCGACCTGCTCGCGGTGCCGGGACACAAAGGATTGCTCGGACCGGGCGGGACCGGTTTGCTCTATGCGGCGCCGCGTGTGTCGCTCAAGCCGGTTACTCACGGAGGCACCGGCACTCATTCGACGGCAGAGGAGCAGCCACTGGTCATGCCGGACGGTTTTGAGGCGGGTACTCACAATCTGCCCGGTGTTGCCGGTCTGCTGGCAGGGATTGAATTTATTTGTGACGTAGGAATTGCAACCATTCACCAGCATGAACATACCCTGCTTGACCAGGCGGAGAAAAAACTGCGTGAGATTCCCGGCGTTACCATCCATGGCCCGGCAGATCCGTCCGAGCGCTGTTCGGTACTCTCCTTTACCGCATCCGGCGTTGATTCGGCGCTGCTGGCGGCAGAGCTTGATCACGGCTTTGATATCGCCGTGCGTGCCGGATTGCATTGTGCCCCCCTTGCCCACCGGACATTGGGAACCCTGCCGGGCGGGACGGTGCGGGTAAGCCCGGGGTGGTTTACCACCGGCAACGATATGGCACTCTTTTCTGACGCGGTTGTGCGTTGCATCAGTAAAATTCGTAACTCTTCAGGATAACTGCCAATTCAGATTCTTCAGCAAATCCGGCGCTCTGCCGGCATCTTGTCTTTCCAAAAAGGGACCCCATGAAAAACTTCATTCTCGATACCAACGTACTGCTCCACGACCCTCAGTCGCTGTTTAAATTTCAGGACAACAACATAATTATCCCGATTACCGTTATTGAAGAGGTTGACCGCTTCAAAAAGGATATGAACGAAACCGGCCGTAACGCCCGGATGGTGTCACGGATTCTTGATTCAATGCGTGAAAAAGGTTCTCTTGCATCGGGCGTTACCATGCCGGGTGGCGGAACATTGCGCATTGAGATGTTTGCTGAAAAATACTTCAAAAACCTGCCGGTTGATCTGCGTGTCGATAATGGTGACAACCGGATTATCGCCGTTGCCCAGGATGTTCGTGATCGCTTTCCCGATGCAGTCACTATTTTTGTGACCAAAGACTCCAATCTGCGCATCAAGTCTGATGTTATCGGCCTGATTGCGGAAGATTATGAGAATGATAAAGTCGATATTCAGGATCTCTATTCCGGAACCCGGACGATCGAGGTGCCGCCCGATGCCGTTGATCGTTTCTACGGTCAGGGATGGCTTGAAACTCCGGCTGAACTCGCGCCCAACGAGTTCATTACCATCGTTGACAGTGCCAACGCCAATCATACGGCAATCTGCCGTAACGATCCGGATAATGCCCGCATTGTCCCGGTTCGGAAAGTGCCGAAGGATGGGATCTGGAGCCTCTTTCCCCGCAACAGGGAGCAGTCGTTTGCCCTTGATGTGCTGATGGATGACAGCATCAAGCTGGTGACGCTTGTCGGCAAGGCCGGGACCGGCAAGACGCTGCTTGCCATTGCTGCCGGGCTCCATAAAACCGCTGAAGAGAATGTCTATAACCGGCTGCTTGTTTCGCGCCCGGTCTTCCCGATGGGCAAAGACCTCGGTTTTCTGCCGGGTGACATTGAAGAAAAACTGACTCCGTGGATGCAGCCGATCTTTGACAACGTCGAGCTGCTGATCTCCGGGCATGAATCGGAAAAACGCCACAGCAAGGGGTACAAGGAGCTGATGGCGATGGGGCTTCTCGATATTGAGCCGCTCACCTATATCCGTGGCCGCTCGATACCGAATCAGTATCTGATTGTTGATGAGGCCCAGAACCTGACTCCGCATGAGATCAAGACAATTGTCACCAGAGTCGGCGAAGGGACCAAGATCGTGCTGACCGGCGACCCGTACCAGATTGACAACCCGTATGTCGATTCATCCAGCAACGGCCTGACCTATCTCGTGGAAAAATTCAAGGGGCAGCGGATCGCCGCCCATGTGACTCTGACCAAGGGGGAACGCTCTGAATTGGCTGAATTGGCAGCGAATTTACTTTAATTTATGATTGTTCTTGCCATTGAAACATCCTGTGATGAAACGGCCGCCGCTGTTGTCCGCGACGGCCGTGAAATTCTTTCCTCTGTAGTCTCTTCCCAGATTGCCATTCATGCCGCGTATGGCGGGGTCGTGCCGGAGATCGCCTCCCGCAGGCACCTTGAAGCGATCGTGCCGGTTGTCAATCAGGCTCTCCATGATGCCGGTGTTGCGATGGCTGCGCTTGAAGGCGTTGCGGTCACCCGCGGTCCCGGATTGTCCGGAGCGCTGCTGGTTGGTTTCTCTGCTGCCAAGGCGATTGCGACCGCCCGAAACATCCCGTTTGTCGGAGTGCATCATATTGAAGGCCATCTATTTGCGCCGCTGCTGGAACAGCCGGTTGCGTTTCCGTTTCTGGCGCTGGTGGTGTCAGGCGGGCATACTCATCTCTATCATGTCGAAGGTTTTGGCCGTTACACGACGCTGGGCAGAACCATTGATGACGCCGCCGGTGAGGCCTATGACAAATGCGCGAAAATCATGGGGATGCCGTATCCGGGCGGGGCACAGATTGACCGGATGGCTCAGAACGGCAATCCCGATGCCATTCGTCTGCCGCGTCCGCTGCTGCGGGACGGCACCTGCAACTTCAGTTTCAGCGGTCTCAAAACAGCGGTGCTTCAGCATATACAGAAACATCCGGTCACAGTCCCGGGGCAGGACGCTGACGATCTCTGCGCCTCCTTTCAGGAAGCGGTCTGTCACGTCCTCGCGGCAAAAACCGAAGCTGCCATCCTGCAGACCGGCGCTGCCCGGCTGGTGGTCGCGGGGGGGGTTGCCTGCAACAGCGGCCTGCGCAGTCGCATGAAAGAGCTCTGCACAAAGACAG
Source organism: Desulfuromonadales bacterium (assembly GCA_013349405.1). Classification (GTDB taxonomy): domain Bacteria; phylum Desulfobacterota; class Desulfuromonadia; order Geobacterales; family Pseudopelobacteraceae; genus JACRCG01. The sequence continues at coordinate 44,809 of DUZS01000023.1, forward strand.
GCGTTGAACTGTTCATTCCGCACCCGTCGTTATGCGGCGATAATGCGGCCATGCTCGCGGTTCCGGGTGATTATTATCTTTCCCATGGCCATGTTTCATCCCTGTCTCTGGATGTCACCGCAACCTGGGATATGGACCGTATAAAGGACACTATGTCATGAGTGGTACCCGTCGCCCCCTGAAATCACTGGGACAAAACTTCCTTGTTGACGGCACCGTCATCGATAAAATTATTCAGGCGGCCGATATCAGGCCGGATCAGGCGGTCCTGGAGATCGGCCCGGGGCGCGGCGCGCTGACGAAACATCTTGCCGAACGGGCCGGTCGCCTCGTTCTGATTGAATTCGATCATGCTTTGGCGGCCTGGCATCGGGATCAGTATCTGGGCAACAGTGCTGTTACCGTTATTGACGCGGATGTGTTGAAAGTTGATCTTGCGGCGCTCCTCCCGGAAGTCGCGCAGAAGTGGAATGTTGTCGCCAATCTCCCCTATAATATTTCGACTGAAGTGCTCTTTCGCTTATACGGCGTGCACAGGAGGCTGGCACGCATGACCCTGATGCTGCAGAAAGAGGTCGGCGACCGCCTGGCTGCGCCTCCCGACTGTTCTGCGTACGGCGTGACCACGGTGCTTCTCGGCCTATGGTTTGACATCAGCAGAGTTGTTGTCGTGCACCCCGGCTGTTTTCATCCGAGCCCGAAAGTCGATTCCGTCGTGCTGAACTTTATGCCCCGCTCTGAGGCGCGAGCCGAGGTTGGCGATGAGGACCTGTTCAGGGCGGTCGTGAAAAGTGCCTTTTCCATGCGCCGCAAGACGCTCTATAACTGTCTTAAATCTGCCGAATTCGCCAAAATGATCGATTGTGGTGAACTGCTGGAGGCGTGCGCCATTGACGGCAGGAGGAGGGGGGAAACTCTCTCTCTTGAAGAGTTTGCACTGCTGTCGCGGCGGGTTACGGAATTGTTCAAGGAGTTATAGCCATGAAGTCAAAATGGAATAACAAACAATGTCCACTCTGTTTGGAGGGCACACTGCATGAAGGAAGCCAAATAAAAGCCTTTGAATATCGTGGTCGTAAATATGAATCCGTTATGCATGGAGCATTCTGCGATCATTGCCACGATGGTTTTCCCAATTACGATGAACATGAGGAGCTAGAGTGGAAAACATTCCGCGATAAGGTTGACGCAGAAGAAGTTGCAGAACTCTCTAGAATCAGAAAAAAGTTAAAACTCACCCAAAAAGAGGCAGCTCTGATTACAGGTGGTGGACATAACGCTTTTTCCCGTTATGAGCGAGGAGAGGCGAAGCCCATTCAGGCGGTACTTAATTTATTCAGACTACTTGACCACCATCCGGATCTTTTAAATGAGTTGAGATAAATCGAAAGGAGTAACAGTTTCAAGCCCTTATTGTTTCTTCGCGACTAAACTGTGATGATCAATAGTGATACCGTGCCTGAAGAAAATCGATTCGGTCATCACGCACAAGATAGACGATGCGGTGTTCCTGAGTGAGGCGTCTTGACCAGGCACCGGTTGAAAGGTATTTGAGCGGTTCAGGTTTACCAATGCCAGTAAACGGATCACGCATGATTGCTTCAATCAAATCAAAAGCCCTCAGCGCAACTTTACGGTCAGTCACCACCCAATGGCGCAAGTCTTCACGGAACTCTGGTTGAAATACCGTATCCCGTTGTTTAGCCTTCAAGACCGACCTCGGAACGGAGTAAATTCAGCGAAGATGTCGTTTCGCTCCCTTTTAGTGCACGCTCTAACGCTGAAAAAAGCCTTTCGGCATTTTTGGGAGAACGCATCAAGTGAGCACTTTCCACCAGACTTTGCAGTTCATCAGCTGCAATCAAAGCAACATTGCTTCCTTTGCGGCGGCGTATGAGAACGATCTCTTGATTTTCAATAACCTTGTCACAGAGACCAGCAAAATTAGCTCTCGCGTTTGTATAGGTTGTTTGTAACATATTATTCTCCTCCTTTATATGTACACGAATACTGTACGTGATTATTTGTAATCAATCAACGCACAAAAGTCATTAAAAAAAATAATAAGGAGACCCCACTTGACTGACAACAGCACCAATCCTGAAGGCGAACTGCTCCTTCGCACTTCGCCGATGCCGAGCGATACCAACGCGAATGGCGATATATTCGGCGGCTGGATCATGTCGCAGATGGACATTGCCGGAGGCATGATGGCAATAGAAGTCGGTGGCGGCCGCGTCGTCACCATTGGCGTGGACGCCATGAAATTCATCAAGCCGGTAAAAGTGGGTGACGTGGTCTGCTGCTACGGCACCGTGGCGAGGATAGGAAACACATCCGTCACCATCAGGCTGGAGGTCTGGGTGAAACCGGGCTTCAGGGAGTTGGGGATTGCGAAGGAGACCGCGCCGTTTAAAGTCACCGAAGCATCGTTCACCTACGTGGCGGTGGACCATGAAGGGCGGAAACGACTGTTCCCGAAATCCGGGACATCTGCATGAAGTATTTAAATGATAGGGGTACAGTATATGAGCATTGACAGAGCTCGCGAATATTTAAAAAAATGGCATAAAGACCGTGAAATACAGGAATTCGAGGTCTCCAGCGCGACAGTCGCGCTGGCTGCCAGAGCCTTGAACACTGATGAAGCAAGAATTGCCAAATCGCTTTCCTTCAAAATCGATAATAGAGGCGTGTTGATCGTTGTTGCCGGGGATATGAAAATTGACAACAGGAAGTTTAAGGATGAATTTAACTGCAAGGCGGTCATGCTTTCGCCGGGAGAAGTAGAGGAGCTGATTGGTCACGCAATCGGCGGTGTCTGTCCATTTGGCATAAACGAAGATGTCGACGTATATCTCGATATATCTTTAAAACGGTTTGATACGGTATATCCCGCCTGCGGCAGCCCAAACTCTGCAATTGAATTGAGCTGTGAAGAATTGGAAGAAATAGCACGACCAGGAAAGTGGGTAGATGTCTGTAAAGCCTGAAGCATAACATTAAGGCGACCGATTGGTCGCCTTAATGTTAGTAATCAATCCACTGAAAATATTCGTGTTTTGTTCATAGTTGCCTCACAAATAGATTAAAAACGCTATCGAAACAATACAAACAACCAGAAGAGAAATTAACATTGAACCACCTCATCATTTTTTAGTTACCCTACATACATCCCGGTTTGAAAAGTTCACTTTTTCATATCACGATCATATGATACATACTGAACTACAAGCATTACAAACGTGACGACACCGAGAGATACCATTAAAAGCTGCATTTTCATTACTCCTTTCCCGGTAATGAGCCTTGTACTGAAGAGTCGGCTGAGGTACCGGATTTTTTTACCTGCGATTTTTTCCTGTTAGCTGTTGCCTGCAAAACAGTGTTCAAGCCCCATTGCATGTATAGTATTTTGCATGTTGGCAGACATATTTACGAGTTCAGACTCCGCACCACGGAGCCTGGCGCACTGCATCCACACGTACAGCAACTGAAGACCGCTTATGTCAGCAGTGTGTACACCACCGCAATCGATACGGATTCTGTTACCAGACCCGAAACTGACTTTATCCAATGAATGCGACAACGAATTGATCACATCCTGCTCAATTCCGGATCGAGTCAAATCACCCCGAATATACTTAACGTCACCTTTCGTACAAATCTTCATGGCGGTCTCCATTTTACTGCAAGATTATCCAATTAGAATACATAAACCATGCCATAACGAGATTTTTAAATTTTATTCATAATTTCAGGCTGTTAAGTGATTGCAGGGTGACGTGGATGTCTGGGTCTGAGAGATGGTTTTTTTGCAGCAGCAGGATGGCAGTGTTGCTAACATTGCGGATTTACTTATGTATGTTAAAAAAACCATATTTTTTGCCTGCCAGAATTTTTGCAGGGGTTCAGGCCGGAAAGAGCGAGTAGTTCCAACAGGCGGGTTTCGGTTTTTTAAGAAAATTATGAAATGTGCCTCTGATGCCCGAAGCTGACCGCCGCGCCGCTAACGGTATCACTTGTCTATAGCGACCTCCTGGGAGAGAATGATTTTCTCTCTCAGGAGGCCGCCCCCTGCTAACGTCCCGGCTCAAGTACGTGATCAGGGCGCTGCTAACGTTCTTGGACCGACGGTCAAACTTTTCTTTCGATCTTTCAGCATTTTCCTGGTAGTTAAATTCTTTTTCAAAGAACGCTGCAGAAGTCTGAAGTCCTGAGCATTACCATCACGTGCATTAAACATTTGTGGCACCCGAAAGGCCCAGGAAAAAATAAGAAGAACTGCCATCGAGACGACACCGAGAGAAATCACTAATAGCTGCATTTTACTACCCCCTTTTTTTTCGGTATCGAGCCTTGCTCTGCAGAGTCGGCTGATGTACCGGATATTTTTTACCAGCGTTGTTTTCTGCTAACTGTTGCCCGCGAAACAATGTTCAAGCCCCATTGCATGAATGGTATTTTGCATGGTGGCGGACATATTCACGAGCTCAGACTCCACACCCCGGAGCCTGGCGCACTGCATCCACACGTACAGCAACTGAAGACCGCTCTTGTCAGCTGTGCGCACCCCGCCGCAATCGATACGGAGTCCGTATCCACGCTCCGGACTGACCTTATCCAGAGAATGCGACAACGAATTGATCACGTTCAGTTCAATTCCGGATCGAGTCAAATCACCCCGAATATACTCAACGGCACCTTTCGTATAAATCTTCATGGCGGTCTCCTTTTTATTGTAAGATTATCCAATTAGATTACATAAACCATGCCATAAGCGGAGATTTAAATTTTATAAATAATATCAGATTGTTAAGTGAGTGCAGGGGTGACGTGGCTGGATGGGGCTGGCACTGGAGTTATCGCGGCAGCAGCATTACAGAGGGGTATAACATGATGAATTTAATAGGGTATGTAGAATATGGCAGATATGTTATCTGCCATATTTTTTGCAGGGGGTCAGGCAGGAAAGAGCGAGTATTTCAATCAGGCAGATTTCTGTTTTTTAAGCGAATGTTGAAGGTTTGTCTCTTCAGCCCGAGCATTGTCGCTGCTGTCCCCTGATTTCCTCTGGCTACGGACATGGCAACATCTGTCAGGTAGGCTTCCGCTTCATCCAGCGTCGGAAAATGCCCCCATATTTGCTCCAGCATCTGCAGGCGCGAGTCATTGTCAGGTGTGGCACGAGGTGGCTCCTCTGGCGCCGCCGGGGTTCTTCCGGCAGACATGACCAGACGGAACGGCTCCTGCGACAGCTTGCCCGCTTTGCTGCGTGCGACCGCATCAAAGACGATTCCCTGTAATTCCCTGACATTGCCGGGGAAGTGGTACGCGGCAAGAAGGTCCAACAGTTCCTTCGGGTAGGAGGGGGGGCTGATTGCGAGGCTGGTGGCCGCCTGACGGACAAAGTGCTCAAGCAGCTGCGGCAGGTCTTCCTTGCGCTTTCTGAGAGGCGGAAGATCAACATGATGAACGTTCAGCCGGTAGTAGAGGTCGTTGCGGAACTTTCCCGAAGCAACCAGCTCTTTGAGATTTTTATTGCTGGCGCAGACAATACGCGCTTCAGATTTGCGCGAACTGTCCGAGCCGACCGGATAGAATTCTCTTTCCTGAATAAGCCGCAGCAGTCTGATCTGTGACGATTCACCAAGGTCGCCGATTTCATCGAGCAGAATCACACCGTGGGCCGCTTTGACGATCAGGCCGTCACGAAGCTGCTCGGCACCGGTAAAGGCACCTTTTTTATGGCCGAACAGGGTGTCGGAAAACATGGTATCATCCAGCCCCGCCAGGTTGACGCAAACCAGTTCCCCTTTACAGCCGCTCAAGCGATGGATGGCACGTGAAACCAGCTCCTTGCCGGTGCCGGATTCGCCGGTAATCAGAACCGGCTGGGGTGATTTGGCAACCACCTCCAGGTATTGAAAAATAGCCCGCATTTTGCGGCTGCAGGAGACAATATCCTCGAATATTTCGGGATTGTCGATGCGGTCTTCCATCAGGTGGTCACGCAAGCTGGCAACCTGGTCCGTGAGGGCCCGGCGTTCAAAAGCCTTTACCAATGTAATCAGTAAACGATCCTGGTCAACCGGCTTAACGAGATAATCAAAGGCCCCCGACTTTATGCATTCGACTGCCCGCTCCACTTCATAGGCAGCGGTGACAATTATTACCGGGACCTGCGGATGCTGCTCCTGCAGATGCGCTAACAGCTGCATTCCGCTGATATGCGGCATGTAGAGGTCGAGGATCACAACATCAATAGTGCCGGCATTCATAGTCGCCATTACCTGCCGGCTGTCCGATTCGGTGACAATATTGTTGAGCCCGTGCATTTTGAGAATGGTGGAGCAGGCTTTGAGGGTATTGATTTCGTCGTCTACGATCAGTACCCGCCCCGGATTAGTGGTAAACATGATCTGCCTCGCAATCCTGCCCGCCATGCTCTGATGAAACGACCTGATTCAAACGAATGGTGAATACGGATCCTTTACCTGACAACGAACTGAACGTAATGACGCCGCCATGTTCCTTGACGATGGTTGCGCTGATGGCGAGACCGAGTCCGGTGCCGCCCTGCTCCTGGCGGGTGGAGAAGAACGGCTCCATGATCCGGTCAGCAACTTCCGGCGCTATGCCGCACCCCTCGTCGGATACCTGAATCAGCACCTGCCCCGTTTCCTGATCACGAAACGTCGCGACGTGTACCCCATGCTCCGGGTCAGGCAGGGCCTGAAGGGCATTCTGGATCAGATTGATAACAACCTGCTCCAACTGCCGGGCACTGCCCCGCACAAGCGGCAGCCCTTCGCTCAGGTCGAGGGTAAAGCGGTGCGTCGAACTTGAAATATGATGACTGAGAATTGCTGCCGACAATTGTACCACAGCGTTGACATCGGCCTGTGAATTTTGATTGAAATGATTTTCCCGTCCGTAGTTCTTCAGAGTTCCGACTATCTCGCTGATTCTGATTGCACCCTGCTGAATACCCTCGATTGCATCGGGCAGAAAAGTGCGCGTCTCGCTCCACGTTGAATTGGCAACGGCGAAGTCGCCTCTGCTCTGAAAAAGATCCTCAACAACCGGGGCAATATCGTCCCAGAAGCGTTTGATGATTCCGGCGTTCATAAGCAAAAAATTGTTCGGGTTGTTTATTTCGTGGACAACACTGCTGACCATGGTTCCGAGTGAGGTCATGCGGTTGGCCTGAATCAAGCGTGCCTGAATCTCCTGGGCCTGTTCCATGAGGCGGACACGGGCGGTGATGTCGCGGAATGTTGCGAATATAACTTCAGAACCTTGCAGAGGAATCTTTTTGCCATGGAAGGAGACTATGTGAACTTCTCCCGGGACAAGCGTACACTTGATTTTTTCGACAATGCCGATGGCATTGTCCTGGGTAATCCGTGCAAAAACCGATAGCAGAAGCGCGCACTCTTCCGGATCGCAGAGCGAAGAGAAGCCGGTTGCCAGTATCTCAGCCCGCTCTTTTCTGAAGATATGCTCTGCGGTAGGATTGACGTCGAGTATCACATGGTCATGCAACGAGAAGAGGACGATGCCATCCTCACTCTGATCGAAAAGCTGGCGGAAGCGATCCTCGCTTTCAGATAATGCTGCCCTGGTCTTGAGCGTCTCTTCATTTTCCGCCTTGAGATCAAGATATGCCTTTTTGAGTTCTGCCGTGCGCTCCTGTACCTTCAGTTCAAGCTGCTCCTGATGCGCTTTCAGCTCGACCTGTTTCAGCTTGTAATCATTAATCAGAATAACAAGGGGTTTGAACAACGTATAATAGAGAATGGCAAAGAGGGAGAACGTCAGGATAGAGGCATCCATGATGGTCTCTTTCCACCCCACCGGTTCGGTACTCTCAAGCACGATCATGACAAGCGTTTCGATGATAAATGTACACAACGCAAGAGTGGCGACGAGGCGCACCGGCGACAGGATAAACGTGCCTTTGAGCTTATCCAGTATCACCACTTTCTTTCTGAGCGGTCCACTTGCCCCGCTATCATCCGGTCTCATTTTGAACCCCTCCATAACGCTAAGGGACATGGTGATTTTAAAAATACCGTTTTTGTAGGGGCGATCCCGGCGGGTCGCCCTGTCAGGATCGCCGATATATCCGGGAATTAGCGCATATTGAGACAGGGCGAGCCAACGGCGTCGCCCCTACATGGTAAATTGGAATTTTCTACATCCCTAAAAGTGTGTTTATTCAGCCACACTCCTCATCATTCTCACCATAACGGCATTCAGTTCGGCCGGCTTGTACGGTTTATGCATGAAATCGGCGTGCAGATCATTTTTGATAATGCTGTCGACCGACTCCGCATCATAACCGCTGCAGATAATGATTGGTAAGGTCGGACTGATTTTGCGCAGTGCGTGGTAGGCTTCAATGCCACCCATCAGCGGCATGATCAGATCGAGCAGAACCAGATCAATCTCTTTTTGACGCTCCCGGTAGATTTCAAGTGCTGTGAGGCCATTTTCTGCCGTCACGGCTGTGAAGCCGAGCAGTTCGAGAAGGGTTTGTCCCATGTCGCGCAGAATTTTTTCATCCTCCACCAGCAGGATTGTGCCGGTGCCCTTTTCTAACGCAACGGCATCGGGTGCAGCTGCTTCCGTGGCATCCGGCGCATCCGGCACAGGGAAGCTGACTCTGAAGCTGGTACCGATTCCGGGAGTGCTGGTCAGCTGCAAAATGGCATCATGTGATGCGATAATGCCGTGAATGGCCGACATGCCAAGGCCGCGGCCGGTGAATTTGGTGGTGTAGAACGGCTCGAAAATACGCTGCAGTGTTTCCTCAGACATGCCGCATCCTGAGTCAGTCACCTCCAGGCAGGCGTATCTCCCCCCCCTGATGGCGGTGCCGAAGAAATCTGTCGCCACGGTATCTGCCTCATACTCAATCATTGTCAGAGCGACTCTGATGGTGCCATGGGCATCGCCGATCGCCTCGGCGGCGTTGATGATCAGGTTCATGACGATCTGCTGGATCTGGACAGGGTCGCCACTGATTTTCGGGATGCGCTGATTCAGATCCAGTTCAATGGCCACATTTTTGGTAATGGCCGCCTGCAGCATCTTTATGACTTCGTCAGTCAACAGCCACAGGTTGATGCGTATGCGCACCATCGGACTCTTGCCGGCATACGTCAGCATCTGACGGCACAGGTCTGCAGCGCGGCTGGCGGCGGTTTCAATCTTCCGGAAAACTGAGGTGTTCTCCTCGCCGGAATAGGTGTTATTCCTGGCCATGTAGCAGTGACCGAGAATTACCGTCAAAATGTTATTGAAATCATGGGCAATGCCGCCGGCGATGACACCGAGACTTTCCAGCTTCTGGGCATGATGGAACTGCTGCAGGAGCTCGATCCGCTCCCGTTCGGCACGCTTTCTCCCGTGGATGTCGCGGGTAACGGCAAGGTGTACGACTCTGCCATGCTCCTGTATCGGAACCGCGTGGGTCTCCACCCAGCGCCTGCCGCCTTTGAGGCCCACTATTTCATATTCCATCTGCAGTGTTGCGCCCGCAATGACATCCCGGTGCAGCCGCATATACTCTTCGTGATATTCGCTGGCAATAACGCCTGTTACCGGATGCCCGGCCACCTGTTCGAGCGAATCAGCCTCAATCATGGTGAGACCGGCCGGATTCATCTGCATCAGGAGTCCTTCCTCATCAAGTATTTTGATGCACTCAGGTTCATTATCAAGAATAGTGCGCAGGTGGTTTTCGCTTTCAGCCAGTTTTTCCTCTGCCAGCTTGCGCTCGCTAATATCAATGCACGAACCGATATAACCGATAAAATCAGTTTTATTGAGCCAGCGGGGCACAGCGGTATCCACTACCCAGCGATATTCACCGTCCTGTCTGCGCAGGCGAAATTCCATGGAAAAGGGGAGCCGGGCAGCAAAAGAGCTCTCGTACATCCGGATGCAGCGGTCCCGGTCATCGGGGTGAATATCACCGATCCAGCCGTCGCCTAACAGTTCCTGCTCTTCACGACCGGTAAAATCGCACCAGACCTTGTTAACGTAGGTGAACTTTTTTGTGTGATCAGCAATCCATATCAGAACCGGCGCGGTATCAGCGAGGCTGCGGAAACGTTCTTCACTCTCGCGGAGGTTGTTGCGTTCATCGCGTAATGCGTGAGTTATGCCGGTCACCCGTGTTGTCCCGAACCAGAGAAATCCGAGCCCAACCAGCCAGATTAATGAATGGATCAGCGCTTCCTGAAGCATTTCATGATTCATGGACTTCTGAATCTGCGCCAGAGAAAGCGTTACACTGATTCCCCCACGACCGTCACCCTCTTTATATCCCTGCGCAGCATGGCAGCGCAGGCACGGTTTTTCAGTCACCAGCGGCCGCATGAAACGCAGATATGGCTGTCCATTCATCTGCATGGGCTCCACAACTTCATGGGCTCCCTGCTCCAGCTTTTTAAGCGCCTGCGCCTCCCAGGCATCCGGTGCATTTTCAGGGCGGATTGGATTCAGGCTGGTGATATGTCCCTGCGGAATGTCAGGTGTTTCACGGGCCAGTTCAAATATCTGGCGGGACATGTAGGCAGGGTTGATGAGTGTGAGCAGTCTGCCGGAAGGGGTGGTAATTTCGCGCTCGGGAACATTTTTCAGATACGGGTTGGCAGGGGTGTCTGCGGTAACCGGGGCATAGACCCCGCCATGCCGGGCAGCCCAGCGGCGAAAAAGAATGTCTTTTTCGCACGACACCTGCGCCATGCTGCGGCCGACATCAAGAATCGCGTCACGATTATCAATCACATAGGCGCCATACAAGCCGGAGAGCAGCACCGTCCATAACAGCGCGCCAATGAAGGAGTAGCGGTGTATTTTTCTGATCTCGTCAGATGCCTGCACGCCGGATTCGGAAGCTGTTTTTTTCATTACAGTACCTCATACATAAATTCTGCTCATGGTGTGCTCGCGGTACTAGTACATTGGAACATTTAAATCTAACCCCCCTCAGTCCCCCCTTACCTAAGGGGGTAAGCTTTGAGGTCTCCCCTTAGATAAGTACCCTCTGGGGCATAAAGGGAGATTTAGAGGGTTTATTTGCGGAAATGCACGAAATTATAAGTGTTACACGGTACTACCCCCACTTCTCAAGCATCGCCGCCAGTTCATCCTTCTTCACCGGTTTGGACAGATAATCGTCCATACCGGCCTCAAGACAATGCTCACGATCACCCTGCATGGCGTTGGCGGTCATCGCTATGATCGGAACGCTGTGATTGCGGACCTGCGAAGCGGGGTCACGAATGACGGCGGTGGCAGCAAAGCCGTCCATTTCCGGCATCATGCAGTCCATAAGGACAAGATCGTAATCGATCAGCTCCAGTGCCCGGACCGCCTCCCGGCCATCGGCAACGACATCGGCCTTGTAGCCCAGTTTGCCCAGCATGCTCTGAGCGACTTTCTGGTTGATTATGTTGTCTTCCGCCAGCAGGATGCGTAAACCGCGCGTGACGATTTCGGCCACGGTGTGCCGGGTGATGACGGGAGCCGGCACGTCCGGGGTATCCGCCCGGTTCAGCGCAAGAGCAATACAGCTGTAGAGCTGTGACTGCCAGACCGGTTTCGCCAGATAGCCGACAAAACCGATCTTTTCCAGCGCCGCCACATCACCGCGCTGTGCCAGCGATGTCACCATGATCAGCAATGTAGATTGCAGCTGCGCATCGGCCTTGATCCGGCGGCCGAGTTCACTGCCGTCCATACCGGGCATTTCCTGATCGAGCAGGGCGACACGGAAGGGATTGTTCCCTGCCGCCGCCTCCCGGAGCAGCTCCAGCGCACTCATGCCGTCTACGGCAAGCTCAAAGCTGCAGCCCCAATGGGTGAGCAGGGCTGACAGCAGCTTGCGGTTGGTGTCGTTATCGTCAACCACCAGAATCCTGGTGCCCTTTAGGTCGGCGGAGAGCAGCGGCGTATAGCTCTGCGTCTCTGCAAGCGTCTGTTTTCCGAGCTTCACCGTAAACCAGAAGGTGGTGCCTCTCCCCTCCTCGCTCTCAATGCCGATTGTGCCGCCCATCAGTTCCGTCAACTGCTTGCAGATCGCCAGACCAAGCCCGGTGCCGCCATATTTTCTCGTGGTGGAGCCGTCCGCCTGGGTAAACGGTTCAAAGACCGCGGCAAGGCGCGACTGAGCAATGCCGATGCCGGTATCGCGCACCGTGAAACGGATGGTGACCGCATCGCCCTGCTCGGATTCAAGCTCAGCCCCGATGACCACTTCACCCTGATGAGTAAATTTAATGGCGTTGCCGGCCAGATTGGTGATGATCTGACGCAACCTGCCCGGATCGCCCTTCAGATGTGTCGGTACGGCAGGATTAATGTGACAGATAAGCTCCAGGCCGGCATCCTGGGCACGGAAGGTCAACATCTCCGCCGTGTCTTCCATGGTTGTGCGCAGATCGAAATCAAGGGTTTCAATATCGAGTTTCCCCGCTTCAATCTTCGAGAAATCGAGAATGTCATTGATGAGACTGAGCAGGTTCTCGCCGCTTCTGCTGACGATTTCGGCATAGCCGCGCTGTTCCTGGCTCAGTTCGGTTTCCAGCAGCAGTCCGGTCATGCCGATCACGCCGTTCATCGGGGTGCGGATTTCGTGACTCATGGTGGCGAGGAATTGACTCTTGGCCATGGTGGCTGCTTCAGCGGTCTGCAGAGCTTCACCCAATTCACCGTTCAGCTTCCTGAACCAGAGTTGATAGAAGCTCATCGCCGCGACAATCGCTAAAACAGAGCAAAAGAAGATCACCCAGTATGCGCGGCTTTTGATTGGCTCGTACAGTTCGGACAGATCTACTTTGGCAACGATCGCCCAGGGAGAACCGGCTATTTTTCTGGTTGCCGCCAGTACGCTGACGCCGCGGTAGTCCTTGCCCTCGAAAATCCCTTCCTCGCCGAGGGCCGCCCGGACAGACGGCATGGTGTGATCAGTCAACGGCGCGCGTAATGTCAGGGCCGTCCCGCTCCGATGGCGCAATTCGTTGAGGAAAACAACCTCATCGCCTTGCCGTTCGACCATCAGCGTTTCGGCCGTTTTGCTCGCGGTCGGCCATGATTTGATATGGGGATAGAGGAATTGCTGCGGATCAATATCCATTACCAGAACGGCAGCGGTAGTGAACTGCCTCCCGACCGTATGCCCGATCGGCACCACCAGATTCAGGTGGATATCACCATCGGAAGCATCTTTGTGGAAATCGGAAAAAGAAACCACAGGCGTCCGGACGGTCTCCTCAGTCAGGCGTCCGGCAAAGAGATCCAGTTCTCTGACGTCATCAATCGCTGCGGCTACCAGTGTGCCATCGGTCCGGTAGAGCGTCGCACTTTGGTAGCCGTAGCTGGTGCGCAGACCTTGAAGCCAGACTTTACATTCATCGAGCACTGTCGGCGGGGCAGAGCCGTTGAGATAGTCGCGGAGCCGGCTGGCAAGCAGCGGGTTTGACCTGATTGCATTGCCATCACCAAGTCGTGCTTCGCGCCACAAAACCAGCTGATGCGACTTAAAGTCTGTTAACGTGTTCAGCTCCGCTGTTTTTTCAGCAAGTATGATATTTCTGGTATTGATGAAATAGCCATAGCCTGCCGCTCCGATTAAAACGACCACAGCCAGAAAAGCCAGCAGATGACTGCGACCTACCGCACCAACTCTGTTTGTTACATGCCTCGTTGTCATATGTGTCCCTCTTCATTCGGTGTAATTGGCAGATAGATCGTGAAGGTTGTGCCATGGCCGAGTCTGCTCGATAGCTGCAACGCACCCTTATGGGATGTAATGATGCCGAGTGCTGCCGACATTCCCAGACCCCGCCCGGTAAATTTGGTCGTGTAGAACGGCTCAAAGATGCGTTTGTAGGTCTCATCGCTCATACCACACCCGGTGTCTCTGAATTCCAGGCAGACATACCAGCCGGAGGGGATACGCGTGCCGAGGTAATCTTTTACTGATTGTCCCGCTTTTATTTCTGTCTTTGCAAGTGACACGAATATCTCACCCGGCGCGTCACCGATGGCTTCCGTGGCGTTGATGATAAAATTCATTGCTAACTGGCTGATCTGGCTGGCATCGGCTTTGATGTGCGGAATATCCGGACCGCACTCACAGGTGATCGTTACCTGGTGTGGCAGAGTTGTCTTCATCTGCTCGACTGTCTCCAGGACCCGTGACTCGATACTGACGTTCGTCTGAACGAATAAGGATTTCCCCGCGTAGGCGAGCATCTGGCGGCACAGCCCTGCAGCACGCTCAGCGGCATGTAAAATCTTGGGAATATGATCTTCGGCCTTTTTATTATCCATCTCAATTAATGCACAATAGCCTGTTATGACCGAGAGGATATTATTAAAATCGTGGGCGATGCCTCCGGACAGGACGCCGAGGCTCTCCAGTCTCTGCGCCTGGTGGAGCTGCTGTTCAAGCGCCTGTTTTTCTTCTTCCAGGCGTTTGCGCTCGGTAATATCAGTAATCATGGCCTGTTTGGAAACCGTACCGTCGGCATTTTTAAGGAGCGTGTTTGAAGCTGCGTACCAGCGGTTATCCTGAGGACTCTGCACCTCCCATTGAAGGTTTTCTCCGGCAAAAACCCGGTCATTCATGCACCAGGAGCAGACAGAATCGAGGCCGTGCAGAGCCTTGTAGCAGTGCTCTCCGGTCGCGTCATAGCCGGTCCGTTGTATCATCCGTTCATTCATGAACTCAATACGATAATCCTGGGAAGCAACATACATGAGCCCGTCAAAGGCCTCAACCATGGATGAGTACTTGATGTGGGACTGTTTTAAATTTCTGTTGCTGATCAGCAGTTTGGTAAAAATAATGACGACAAGCAGGAGCAAACCAGCGGAAAGCAGTGACAACAGCAGGGTACCGTAGCGGGAAAAGAACGTGGGGGGCCGGTTGATGATGACGCTGCCGGCCGGTAACGCGGATTCAGAAAGCGCGAAACGCTTCAGCTCGGTATAATCGAACATATACTGGTTGGGGCTCTGCTGAAGTGGCGCCAGGTTTGACGGCGATTCACCCTGCAGCACCTTGACGGCCAGGTCTGCTGCGGCTTTGCCATGCTCACGGAGGTTGACGAGGCGCCCCCCGACGATGCCATGGCCCAGATTGAATTCCCAGCCGCCGTAGATCGGCACGCTGCTGGCCTTTGCAATCATCTGCAGCGCTGCAACGCTGGAGAGCCGTTTACCGGTGGTATCCGGGACAAAGGAAGCGAAATACACAATCAGTGTGCCCGGCTTCAGCTGGGCAGCCTCGCGAAGCAGTTCTTCGATTTTTTTCCCGCTCAGATATTTGAAGTGCGCGCGTGACTCATAGCGCGCGGCTTCCGTGCGGAAATCAGCACTGTTGTGTTGTCCGGTAACCGAGTCATCATGGATGGCGATGACCTCACCGGTGTCGGGGTGCAGCGTGAACATCAGTGCGAGTGTCCCGGCAAAGCTGGGACTCTCGTCGATGCCGATAAAATCGGGGCGTCCTTTGATACGCTGCACATCAAAGGCGTTGGTGCCGCAAAAGACCACCGGTGTCTGCCCGAACAGCTGGTCACGATGCGCTTCAAGTATGTTGAACGCATAGTCATCGGTGGCAACAATGAGATCATACGGCTGTTTGCGATATTTGAATGTGAGCGTATCGAGGACTCTGCTGTCGAATTCCGGGCCGTTGTAGTGTTTTGAATCGAGGTATTCGATGACAACTTCCGCATTGGGGAAAGATCTGTGCAGCGTTTCTTTGAAGCCGGATACGATGTCGTCAGAGCCTTTATAGCCGGCGTGATACGAGTTAATAAGCAGAATTTTCTTGTAGGGCCCGGCTGACGCATGGAGATCCCATGCGCCGGCCATGAGATAACCGGTTACGATCGCGCTCAACAGTCCGTATCTCAGGAGGCTTATTATCGTATGCATCGGCGCTCCGATGTGAATTTATGAGGGGATATCTAGTTTGGGGAGATAACAGTAAACTAATTCAATATTAATTTCCACCAGTTTTGCATGACACTCCTGCCGGAGATGTGGTAGGTTCGCCGGTAAGTCGGAAAACTTTGCAAAGCAACGAGGAATTACGGCATGGCCGATGTGATTGCATACAGTATAATCCTGCTCCTTCTCGCCTGTCTCGGCCTGCTTGGCACGCTGGTTGTCAGAGGCAGGCGCGGTGCGTCCGGTAATGCCGATCTGCTGCAGAAAATCGAGGGGATTGAAAAACTCTTTGAACGGAATGAACGGATGTTTCGTGAGGAGTCGGCGCGCGGTCGCGAGGAGGCGTTTACCGCGTCGCGCCTGTCACGTGAAGAGCTGACCGGCAGCATGACGCTGCTCGGCGACTCGCTGTCGAAACGCATGAGTGACATTGCCGGTTTGCAGAAAAATCAGCTGGAGCTGTTTGCCGCGCAATTGAAAGAGCTTACTGCGAGTAACGAAGCGCGGCTTGATACATTACGCGAACGTGTTGACGCCCGCCTGCGCCTCATTCAGGAGGATAATGCCCGGAAACTGGAGCAGATGCGGGCCACTGTTGATGAAAAACTGCACGATACCCTGGAAAAGCGCCTTGGTGAATCGTTCAAGCTGGTCAGTGAACGTCTTGAGCTGGTACAGCGCGGCCTCGGCGAAATGCAGTCACTTGCCAACGGCGTCGGCGATCTGAAAAAAGTGCTGACCAATGTCAAGACACGTGGCACCTTTGGCGAAATTCAACTGGCGAGTCTGCTGGAGCAGATCCTTGCCCCCGCTCAGTACGACTCGAATGTGGAAACGAGAAAGGGGAGCGGCCAACGGGTCGAATTTGCCCTGAAACTGCCGGGACGTGACGGCACCTCAGACGGCATGGTGTGGCTGCCG
>DUZS01000024.1 GCA_013349405.1 Desulfuromonadales bacterium
ACATGAGCTTGCACCCCCATAAAGAGCAGTATTAACCGGTATTCTGGGGGGAGGCAAGAGTTAGATGGGTAATGCATTGAAAATAAAGCTTAAAAGCAAAATAAACGTCTAAAAGTTTGACACAACGATGAATTCCGCCGGGGGACACCGTATGACATCACATACTATTGAGCTGACAATTTACATACCGACATTTAACCGACATGAAAAATTAAAAAACAGCCTGGATATTATTTCAAAGGAGATACGTGGAGTAGAGGACAAAGTCCTGGTCTACGTGTCAAATAACGCATCACCTGACGGTACCCGCAACTACCTGGAATCTCTTGACTACCCGTGGCTGCACATCAGGCATAATCAGGAAAATGTTGGGTCCGCACTCAATATGCTTCACTGTTTTGAATTGCCGGTCACAACTAAATTTGTCTGGGCGATGGGTGATGACGACTATTTGATGCCACATGCAATAACAGGCATTCTCTCCCTGATCAAAGAGTATCCCGAAGCCGATTATATTTTTTGTAACACCAAGGCATTTTCCGAGCAACACTCTGCAGAAGTTCTGAAAAACTATTTTGAATCTGGAATCGTTGAAGGCGGAACGTTAAAAAGTAAAAAGTACGTCGGAACTACGTTGGTGGATTTCGAACAGCTGATTGACCCTGATATTGCCGACACGCTGTTGGGCGAAGTGATGGTCAGTTGTTTCAGGCAGTCCGCTGTTACATTAGATCCAAATGAAGCAATAGATTTTCACATTGATCGCGCTAACTGGGAACAGGTGGATTTCGTAACGGCTGGAAAACTGTATCAACCGCATAATTTGCCATTTCTATGCAGCTTTAGTGGCAAAACCAAAGCTGTCTATTGCGATGTTCCCAGAACCTTTAATTTTTGGGGTTCTGCAGAGTGGCTGGGCGATTATGATTATATATTTTCCGTAATAATCCTGTTTCTTATTTCTCAATACAAAGAACGCGGCTTCATCTCTGATGAGAAATTCATCAAGCTGTTGGGCTATTATTATTCCATCATGGGAGACTCCCTCGCCAGATTGATTGACGGGAGCAGCACGGCACGACCATTCAATCCACTCATTAAAGCAAAAATGTTTGATTTTCTTTTTACCTACATGCGGGAATACCTGAAAGAATGTGGTGGAAGAACATTTCAAGAATACAGGGATAAGGAGGCATCACATCCTTGCTGTGCGACATCTGGAACTATTCAAAAGACTGGCTCCTACACCACCTCCATCATCATCCTTAGCTGGAATCAACTGAAGCACACCAAGACCTGCCTGAATAGTATCCGCCAACATACCGATACCCCATACGAGATCATCTTTGTGGATAACGGATCTACTGACGGCACGCTGAAATGGCTGCGGGAGCAGACCGCACAGGATCCAAACTGCAGGTTGATTGAAAACGGCTCCAACCTGGGCTTTGCCAAAGGATGCAACCAGGGGATGCAGACTGCAAACGGCTCTCAGATTGTGCTGCTGAACAACGACACCGTTGTGACGCCCGGCTGGCTGACCGGTATGAGTGAACTGCTTGAGCGCTACCCGGATGCCGGGATCGTTGGCCCGATGACCAACAGTGCCAGCGGGGTGCAAGTGGTCGAGGATCCCGGTTATGGAACTCTCAATGAACTGCCTGCCTGGGCTGCTTCATTTCGCGAGAACAATCGCTACCGGGTTATCCGTCAGCGGCGCATTGTTGGTTTCTGTATGCTCTTCCGGCGCGAACTGGCCGAGAACATCGGTTTGCTGGATGAAAACTTCGGTACAGGAAATTTCGAGGATGACGACTACTGTTTGAGAGCGGAGTTAGCTGGCTATCGCAACATGATCGCGGGCGATGTGTTTGTGCATCATGAGGGGGGAGCTACGTTCTCTGGTAACAAGGTGAACTTTGCAAATGCTATGATGAATAATCATCAGTTGTTTAATAATAAATGGGATCCTAAAAGTATGGATGAATCTACGCTGCGCCGCTGGTTGGTTCTTGTCGCAGTTGAAGAGGCTGAGCGGTGTTTTCGAAAGGGGCTTGTGGAGGAGGCAGTACAGATACTGATTCAACAAGGGATCAAAGCAGATTTATCGAGTAAAGCTCCCTATATTGCACTAACCGAAATTTTAATTGCTTCAGGGCGTTTTGAAGAAGCTCTTCAAGTCTTAGCCGAGTTGCCTGATGGAGTCGCAGGTCTCAAAGCTGAATTTGAAGCGGTTTGTTATGCCGCACTTGGTGATGCTGTTGCGGCAACAGAAGCCGCAGAACGGGCACTCTCCGTGAGCGGGAAATATCCTCGGGCTCTGGTTATCCTTGGTACGTTAGCGGCACGTCGAGGAGAAACGGGGGAAGCTGAAGTTTTTTTCAGGCAAGCGATCGAGGCCGACCCATCCAGCGGCAGTGGTTGGCTGTCAGTGGGTATGCTCTTGTGGGGGAACGGGAATCTGGAGGGTGCATATCAGGCTGTTCGACAGGCGGTTGTGGTTGATCCGCTGAATGAAGAGGCTGTTAAAATTCTACGGGATATGGCTGAACGTCTTGTTTAGCCTCGCGAAAAGGCCTCGATTTAGAATCTAAATCAAGAAGGACTTTTTGGTTTTAAATCGTGAAGTAATCGTGAAGCTAAAAAAGGTTTGTGCCTTTTAGAAGCGCTGTAATTGCATTGTATGTAATTCATTTTATCATTGTTAAGTATGTATGATTTGTATATAATGCACTTATGCTTATAGAAATAGGATCACAAATACGAAAAAACCGCGTAGATCGTCACATCACCCAGCAGCAGTTGGCGCAGGCACTGGGGATGAGTCGCACTACGATTGGGCAGATTGAAAACGGGATTATCCAGGAGATTGGGGTCCGAAAACTTATCCGAATACTGGAATTCCTGGACCTGGAATTTCGTGTACGACCGGCAGGAAACCCGCCAACGCTTGACGAACTACATGAGGAGAACCTGTAATGCCCGGAGTTGCAGAACTTGCGGTGTGGGCCGGTGCTGCCCGTTCAGGACTGCTGGCAAGAGAGGCACACAACAGGCATATATTTGCGTATTCTCAGGGCTATGCGGGGGATGTTGTATCTCTCACGATGCCGGTCAGGTTAGAGAGTTGGGCCTGCCGCGAACTTCACCCCGTTTTTCAGATGAATCTTCCGGAAGGGGCGCTCCTTGAAGCAATACGGAAGGCGATTGCGAAACTGATTGGCGATGATGATCTTTCACTGCTGCGCGTTACGGGTGGAAATCAGGTTGGAAGGAATCGCTTCTCTGTGGCAGAGGCCGATTACCCGACAGCTGTTGAGACAATGGAGTCTCTGGAGGAACTTTTATCCTTTCCTGACACGGTCGAACTCTTCCAAGAACTGGTCAACCGCTACGCTCTCCGCTCCGGTGTTTCCGGTGTCCAGCCAAAAGTCCTGCTGGGTGCGACACAGCGTGGAACGCTCGCCTCTGCCCAATATATTGTTAAATCCTGGGGCAGCGAATATCCCCAATTGGCAGCAAATGAGTATTTCTGCATGACAGTGGCAAAAAGAGCCGGATTGCCAACCCCGGAATTTTATCTGGCGGAGAATGGCGGCCTGTTTGTCATGCGCCGATTTGATCGGGACGAAGATGGCACAGAGCTTGGATTTGAAGAGATTTGCGCTCTGCAGGGGCTCTCAACATCACGTAAATACAGCGGTAGCTACGAGCGGGTTGCCAGAAGCATCAAAGATTTTGTTTCAGGTGAGCATCTGATGGCCGCGAGAAAACAGTTTTTTGCCATGCTGGTATTGTCAGTAATGGTGAGAAATGGAGATGCCCATCTGAAAAACTTCGGTGTGCTGTATCGTTCCTCAAGAGACGTGGTGACACTAGCTCCGGTATACGATGTAGTAACAACCGCAGCTTATATCCAAAAAGATGTCCCGGCATTAACGCTGGCGGGCACCAAGAAATGGTGGCATCGCAACGTGCTTGAACAGTTTGCCATGACCCATCTTTCGCTTTCAGTCGGGATGATATCTGATATTTTTGAGCAAATGTCTACGGCAACCATGGAGGTTCGTGGAGAAATCGCGTCTTATTGTGGTGACCATCCTGAGTTTACTGTTGTTGGTGAACGTATGATGGATATCTGGCAGGAAGGTGTTGAAGGGCTACGGAAATAAATTAGTAGCCTCGCGAAAAGGCCTCGATTTTGAATCTAAACAAAAAGATTTTTCGGCTTTAAATTGTAATTAGGCGAAGAGGTTTTTTCTATGATTGATGGTAATAATAGCCTCTTTAAAGCCCTAGCAGCCAAATACATTTGGTGGGTGAAGCCGGAGGACGTACTGAAACGTCCGGAACGAGTGGTTATTCAGGTAATGAACATTGGAGATTTTACTGATACGGTCGCTGTTATAGAATCTATAGGCGAAGAGCGGGCAAGGGAACTTCTAACCAATGCCGAGGCTGGTCAGTTTTCCCCACGATCGTGGCACTATTGGCATTATCGTCTGGGGCTTGCCGAAGTGGGAAACGTTGCACCATTACCGAAGAGAAGAGTCATCTGATGAATATCTTTGAGCCACATACAGAAATCTTACCCGATTCTCAACAATATGTCTGGCCGCTTTTGACGCCATTACAAAAGAAGGGGTTTGTACTGTATGGAGGCACAGCGGTTGCACTGCGCCTCGGTCATCGACAATCCGTTGATTTTGATTTTTTCTCAGATCAGGCACTTGATAAATCAGCGCTTTACAATATACTTCCGATGCTTACTACTGCCACTGTTATACAGGATGCGCCTGATTCTTTGAGTGTTCTTGTGCCGGTTGATGTCTCAGCTGCAACAGAATACGTCAAACTCTCTTTCTTTGGTAACATCAATAATGGTCGCGTTGGCGAACCTGATGCGACAACTGACGGGACATTGGTTGTTGCTTCACTTGCTGATATGATGGCGCACAAGCTGAAAGTTGTTTTGCAGCGGATTGAGGCTAAGGATTATCGTGATATTGCTGCTATGCTGAAATACGGTATGGCACTTGATGAAGGTATGGCGGGTGCATCTGCCCTATTTGGTAAAACTTTCCAGCCGAGCGAGAGCCTGAAAGCGCTGGTTTATTTTGAGGGGGGCGATCTTGACACACTTTCAGATGATGAACGGGCCGTTCTTGTTATTGCTGTGAAAAAGGTCATAAAAATACCGCCTTGTATGATTCGCTCAAAATTACTTGTTGTTGCTTAATTTCAAAGAAGGACTTTTGGTTTTAAATCGTGAGTAATCGTGAAGCTGAAAGGCAGGTTTTAACCTCGCGAAAAGGCCTCGCTTTTGAATCTAAACAAGAAAGACTTTTTTTGTTTTAAATCGTGAAGTAATCGTGAGGCTGAAAACGGGAATTTTGACTATGCAACCTTCGCAAAAAAACAGTCACCTTGATGATACTCTTTCAGTCATCTCTGCTGCCGCCCAACTGTACCCCGATAGTCTCAATATTGCGCGCCATCACGCCGAACTTCTTGCGCAATGCGGGCGTGATGGGGAAGCGTTGAAAGCCTGTGAAGCATTTTTGACAGACTTCGGGGTAGATGGAGAACTTCTTAGCCTGGCACTGCGGCTGCGTCAACACATTGGCTGCTACGAACGTCCGGCGGAAGCGGGTTCGAAGTCCGTTTCGCTCTGCATGATTGTCAAGAATGAAGAGAAGTGTCTGGCCCGCTGTCTGGCCAGCCTCAAGCCGGTGGTTGATGAAATGATCGTTGTTGACACCGGATCATCAGATCGAACGGTTGACATCGCTGCCGCATTCGGTGCCCGGGTATTCGACTTTACCTGGAACGGTGATTTTTCTGCGGCGCGCAACTATTCGCTCTCAAAAGCGCTCGGCAGATGGATTCTGATAATGGATGCCGACGAAGTACTGTCCGAGCGCGATTATCCACTTCTGCAACATCAGCTGCACAGTTCTGCTGATAAACTGGTCGCCTGGAGTGTTACTACCAGAAACTACACCAACCGGACGGAGTGTGAGGGGTGGCATGCCAATGATGGCAGGTATCCGGAGCAGGAGCAGGGCGATGGCTGGTATCCTGGCAAAAAGGTGCGGCTGTTCCCGGCGTTGCAGAATGTCCGATTCCGCGGGGATGTTCATGAAATGGTCGAGGCAGACCTGAGAATAATGGGGACCCCTATCGAGCAGGCCGATTTTGTGGTGCATCATTACGGTGAACTTGCCGATGATGATCGAAGAGCAAAACAGGTGCGCTATTACAATATGGGTAAACAGAAGCTGCTTGAACGCCCTGATGATATCATAGCTGCTGTAGAACTGGCGTTGCAGGCGGGTGAGTTGGAGCTGTTCGATGAGGCGCTGGTGCTGTGGGACAATTTACTCTCACGCGGAATTACGTCGCGGGATGTATTTTTTAACCGCTCATACGTGTTGATGGGGCTGAAGCGTTTCAATGAGGCATCGGACATGGCCCTCAAAGCCATGGAGGTCGATCCGGACCATAAGGAATCGGCATATAACTACGGCATGTGCCTGCTAAACCTGGCCCGTCCCGGACAGGCGGTGGCGTTTATCGCTCAAGAATCCGCCAAACACCCTGACTATCCGCTTCTCATGGCGCTGTTATGTGTGCTATATCTCTGCACCGGAGAGTCTGCATCGGCACAGGCCATCTCTGAAAAATTAAGAGCGGGCAACTACGCAGTGACGGGCTTTGTAAAGGAGCGAGTTGCAGTTTTGGAGCAACTTGGTCACTTGACAACAGCACTGCGGCTTCGACAAGCTGCTGCTAAAATTCCAGCGACTAATATGGGTATCCAATGATAACTCCTGACACCAAGGGGGCAGGATCAGCTTTGATGTGGTTTCTTGAATGCGCCGATCAGGCATTTGACTCCGGAAATTTTACGGATGCACTCGGAGAGTTTGAGTGCGCTTTAAAAATATCTCCTGATGACATTCAGGCGAAGACAGGTGTGGCGCTCTGCCTGATACATCTTCGCCGCTACGCCGAGGCCATACCATTACTTGTGCAACTTGAAGCGCTGATGCCGACGTCCCTTCAGTTACAGTTTTTGCTGGGAGAATCGCTATATTGCACCGGTCGACTTGATGAGGCGGAAGTCTGCCTGAGTAGACTTGTTACGCAAGCCCCTGATCACTTCGATGCGCAAAACCGTCTTGGCAGAGTCTACATGGATCTGCACAGACATCCTGAAGCAAACCAATGTTTTTCTACAGCCCTGGTACTAAATCCGCGACACGTGGAGTCCCTCACGTACATGGGCATTATGATGATTCAGTTTTGCCAGTTTGACAATGCTTTGATCGCACTGGGAAACGCCCTCGCAATTGAACCGAAGAATGTTCTGGCACTGAACAACCTTGGCCGTGCATTCAAGATGATGGGGCGACCTGAAGAAGCCACACTCTGGTATCTGAGAGCACTAGAGATTGCTCCCCGTGATGTCGGCATCATAGGCAACTATTTATTTGCTCTCAATTACTGTGCAGATCTGAGCCCGGAATTCGTCGCACAAGAGCACTTTCGTCTTGCTCCGAGTGCACACCGTATTGATTTTGATGCTACTCCCGTCCCTCTGCAACGGAAAGAATCCGGTAAATTGCGCATTGGCTATGTTTCCGGCGATTTTTACACTCATTCAGTTGCATACTTTGTAGAACCGATTCTTATACATCATGATTATGATACTTTTTCCGTTGTTTGTTATTCTCTTGGGACTACCAGTGATGCGACCACTGATCGCATCAAGGATTTGCCGTGCCTCTGGCGCGATATGGTTGGAGCCGCTCCGGACGCTCTGGCATACCAGATTCGCGAGGACAGGATCGATATTCTGGTAGACCTTGCCGGCTACACCGCTGATAATCGCATTGGTGCGTTTGCCAGTTGCCCTGCGCCTCTACAGGTAAGCTGGATCGGATATCCCAATACGAGCGGCCTCCCGCAAATTGATTACTTTCTAACCGACAGTGTCTGTGCTCCTCCGGGTATGACTGATCATCTCTTTAGTGAACGACTCTGGCGACTGCCGAGAATTTTTTGCTGCTACCTGCCACCCATGGAGTTCCCTACCGTTGTACCATCGCCGTATCTTGTCAACAATTTTGTGACATTTGGCAGTTTCAATAACTTCGGCAAGGTGACTCCGCAGCAGATCATACTCTGGGCACGTATTCTCCGTGCGGTGCCTGGTTCCCGGCTGTATCTGAAGAGCATGTCCCTCGGTGATCGATCAGTTAAGGAGTCTGTTCTGGCACAGTTTGATGCGGAAGGAGTTGATGGTGACCGCATCGACATGAGAACCGTAACTACTACACCGCTTGAACATCTGCACGAGTACTCACGGGTCGATATTGCCCTCGACACGTATCCCTATCATGGCACCACTACCACCTGTGAAGCCCTGTGGATGGGGATTCCGGTAATATCCCGGGCTGGAGTTACCCATGCTTCACGGGTCGGTGTGTCTCTGTTACAGCATGTCGGTTGCGCCGATTGCATTGCTGTCAATGCTGAAGATTACGTAGTTCGTGCGGTTGCTTTGGCGCAAGAACCGGCTCGGCTGACCGCATTGAGAACACAGTTGCGCGGAATGATGGCAAGTTCGGCTCTGATGGATGTGGCTGGAGTAACCATTGAAGTTGAAGCAGCATTCGTTGCAATGTATGAGTTGAAGTGCCGGGAAGGAAAGGGTGCTCCATGAATCAGAGTGGGGACTTTACCCAGGGGTGTCAATTTTTTGCTGCTGGGAACTACTCCGCAGCGGAGATTCTCTTCAGACGTTGTCTCCAGACGACGCCTGATGATGCCGACGTTCTAAGTGCGTTGGGAAGTGCCCTTGCTGCGTTGGGATCTTTGGATGAGGCCGCACACTACCTGAACCGGGCTTGCCAATTACAGCCGGAGAGTGCCCCGTTCCATTACAACCGTGCCAATCTGTTGCGCAGGTTCGGAGATAAACCTGGCGCTGAACGTGCGTATCTGGAAGCACTGCAGTGCGACCCGGGTCTGGCGGAGGCGTATCATGGCCTTGGTAGTCTGCACCTTGAAGAAGGTAAACTTGGAGCTGCTGATGTCTGCCTGAAGAAGGCAATCTACTTTAAGAATCACTTTGTTCCTGCCCTCCACGACCTTGGGCAACTTCGCCAGAGACAGGGGGCGGCTAAAGAGGCTGAGGAGTTTTACCGCCTGAGTATTGCTGGCGATGCTGCCTTTCTGCCTGCACTAAACTCGCTGGGAATGCTGCTGTGCAAAGGCCGGGTCGAAGAAGCACGACACTGCTTTGAACAGGCAATCAAGGCAGATCAAAACTATCTATATGCTCGCTGCAATCTCGCTGTGCTTGATACATGGTGCGGCAATTTCGATGCTGCAATCGCTTCGTTGCGACAGGCTGTTATTGATGCCCCCAACGACGGTGATATCCATTTCAACCTGGCACTGGCTCTGCTTGCGGTCGGAAGGTTTAATGAGGGGTGGGGCGAGTACGAGTGGCGCTTTGGCAAAACAAACCCGGTGCCGATGCGCTATGTCGAAATACCTCGCTGGCATGGTGAATTGTTGGCCGGCAAGTCAATTCTGATTCATGCCGAACAGGGGTATGGAGACTCTCTCCAGTTCATCCGCTTTGCTTCGCTTCTGGCTTCTCAGGGCGCGACAGTGCTGGTTGAAGGGCAGGACCAGATCATTACGCCATTATTGGCGACAGTTCCGGGAGTTGCAGCCACATTTAGTTGTGGTGAAGAACTGCCTTTCAAGCCGGATTATCAGGTTCCGATGATGAGTCTGCCATTGGAATTAGGTGTTGATGGGGCATATCCACCGCTTGTCAGTTACTTGCGTCCCCCCGAAGAGAGGGTGCGCTTCTGGCGCGATACATTATCGAGACTGCCGGGGCTTAAAGTCGGAATAGCCTGGTCTGGGCGACCGGAGCAGGAAAACGACGCTAACCGTTCCATCTCTCCGGAGCAGCTTGGGCCGTTATGTGGACTGGATGGCATCACTTGGGTCAGTTTGCAGTTCGGTCCTCATAAACCATCGCCACCACCGATATCCTTGTTCGACCCGACGGATAGAGTTGTTGATTTCTGCGACTCCGCAGCACTTGTCGCCGGGCTTGATCTGGTAATTACAGTGAACTCTGCAATCGCTCATCTGGCGGGCGGTTTGGGAAAGCCTGTCTGGTTGCTGCACCATTGGAATTACGATTGGCGCTGGATGCACGACCGCAGTGACTTACCGTGGTATCCATCGGTAAAAATTTTTCGACAAACATTGCCAGGGGTTTGGTCTTTAGTAATGGCCGATCTAATTGAAAAGCTAATCGCGCAAGACGTTTTTAGGGTATCGAACATGAAATCTCGCCCAAATTTTCAGGACCTTGCTGTTCTGGTTTATACCACTCATAAGTATAGGGACCGTTGTAATCTAATCGAGAGCAGTTGGGGTAAAAATGTTGATACTATTTTTATGGTCACTGACCAAAGTGACCCAAGGCAAAATTATATAAAAGTAACCAACAACGACACCTATTCTTCCCAACTTGAAAAAACTTTGTATGCGATGCTGTTTGCTCATAATAATTTATTACATTTAAACTGGTTTTATTTCGTATGCGATGATCGTTATGTTTTTGTAGAAAATTTATTGAACAAGATTAGTGAGCTAAATCGCTTTGATTTTTCAGTATATGGTCAGATAGGAAATACTTGGCCCAAGGATAAAAATTTATTTTACCCTTTAGGTGGGGCAGGAATCCTGTTATCAAAAATTACTTTAATATACATTATAAAGAACATTGATTTGGATATGAATAAATGGATGCGATATGAATATTGTGACGTGGCTATTGGTGCAATATGCCAGAAACTCGGTATAAATCTGGTCAATATAGAGGGTATGTTTAGTCAACCACCTGAATTTTATTCAATATCAAATCCTGGTCATCATATAAATTTTCACTACATAAGAACAAAAGAGCAATTTGATGCTTTGAGTTCAGTTGACAGTTATAGCAACGGTATTTCAGCAACAAAAGGACGCATTTTCTAGCGGATCAGCCAAAAATGATACGGAGTGGAGAAATCTCAAATGCATTCGCCGGTAGCAGTGATTTTTATTCATAGTGGTGACAGCGATTATCTGCGTTACAGCTTGGCGCAAGCAAGGTACTCCAATCCAAAGTCCCCCATTTACCTGATCGGCGATGAAGCGACGACTAATAAGTACGCAGAAGTAGAGCACGTTATATATTCTGACTATGTAACCTCTGCCAGAAAATTTGCGAAAATATATCGACACTTTAACACGAACTCCCCCTCCTTTGAGCTTTTATGCATGATGCGCTGGTTTATCCTGCGGGACTTTATGCAACTAAATAGCATAAATATGGCGGTGTATCTCGATTCCGATATAATGCTTTACGAAGAAATACACTATGAACACTACCGTTACTACGATTTTGATCTTGCTATAACGGGTGTTGCACCGCCGATTTTAGTTAACAATATAAATATCTTGGAGGCATTTTGCTCTTTTCTGGAAAATAGCTATTCTGATAAGGTAACGTTGTCAAAACTTGAAAAGCGCTTTCGGGTAATGCAAGTCGAGGGACGTCCGGGAGGTATCTGCGACATGACATTCTGGGAATTGTTTGTTGCCGACACTGATTTCAAGGTGATCGATTGGTCTCTTCAGTTTGATGATGCCGTGTATGACCGTAATATTCATTTATCTGATGGATTCGAGCTGGAAAACGGATTAAAAAGAGTCGTGTGGTGCGGCAATAGACCCTGTGGCATCAGGGAAACAGATCGGAGTCTGGTTCGATTCAAGGGACTGCACTTTCATGGCTATGCAAAAGAAGTTATGGGCGCATACCTTGCCGCTTCGGGTTCGCTGGAGGTCGATACGCCATGATGCAAAGCCCCCTTGATCAAATCATTCCCCCCGAAATCCGTGATGACGAGTTCTATCATCTCTTACGAGATCTGACCGCTCGCGAGCCGATCATAACGGCTTTGGAAATCGGTTCCTCCTCCGGGGACGGCAGTACGGCGGCGCTGGTGGATGGTTTGAGCAGAAACCGGACTCGACCGATGCTGTACTGTCTGGAGGCCTCCCAATCCCGCTTTTGTCAATTATCCGAACGCTATGCGCAGACACCTTTTGTGCGGTGCTTGAATGCTTCCTCGGTCACGGTTGATAAATTCCCATCTGAAAGCGCTGTTGAGTTCTTCTGGCACAACAGTAAAACCAATCTTAGCCTGTATCCTCTGGCAACGGTGCTTAACTGGCTGCGGGACGATATCCGCTATCTCAAAGAGAGTGGTGTGGAGCAGGGAGGCATTGCCGCTATAAAAATCAGCTACGGTATCGATCGGTTTGACCTGGTGCTGATTGACGGGTCTGAGTTCACTGGTGAAGCGGAATTAGATGAGTTGATCGGAGCCCGATGGATCGCGCTGGATGACATCAATGCGTATAAAAACTTGCGAAACTACCAGCGCCTGTCGAAAGATCCCGACTATAAACTGATCGCTGAAAACTGGCAGTTGAGAAACGGCTATGCGCTCTTTCGTCATATAGAAGCGCCCCTCCCTGTTCATTTTTTTACCATCGTACTGAACGGTATGCCCTTTATGCCCCATCATATCGAAGCATTTCGACATCTCCCTTTCCGTTGGCACTGGCACATAGTTGAAGGTGCTGCCGAACTGGTTGCCGATACCGCCTGGTCACGCCCCAACGGTGGGTATGTTCCGGATAGTTTCAACCGTGACGGCCTCAGCATTGATGGCACGGGCGAATATATCGATCAATTGAAACGGCTTTTTCCTGATAATGTCACTGTCTATCGCAAGCCTGCAGGACAGTTGTGGCAGGGCAAGCTGACAATGGTCAACGCGCCGCTGGATTCCATTCAGGAGGAGTGTCTACTGTGGGAGATCGATGCTGACGAATGCTGGAGCCACGTGCAACTCTGCGCCGGCTGGCGCTTGTTCAATGATGAACCTGAGCGGACTGCTGCATTCTACTGGTGCCATTTTTTTGTCGGCCCACACCTTGTGGTCAACAGCCGAAATTGCTATAGCCAGGTGGCCGGACATGAATGGCTGCGGACCTGGCGTTACCGCCCCGGTTACCGGTGGGTGGCCCATGAACCGCCTCGCCTTATGTGCCTCGGGCCAGATGGAGACCGAGACATCGCGCGTCAGGCGCCGTACTCTAATGATGAAACCGAGGCCAAGGGGCTGGTCTTCCAGCATTTTGCCTACGTGACTGCTGATCAGGTGCGCTTTAAGGAAAAATATTACGGTTATAGTCAGGCAACCTATCACTGGCTTCAGTTGCAGAAAGAAAGAAATTTTCCGGTTCGCCTGGGGGACTACCTTCCTTGGGTTACTGACAGAACAACCGTAGATACGGTGACTTCTCAAGGCATTATACCGTTCCCTGTAGTGGGTAATTCATGCAGACAGAAACAGATCTCTGGTGGGCCAATCATTATTGATGGTGTGTTCTTTCAATACTATGCTACCGGGATAGCCCGGGTCTGGCTCGCGCTGTTAGAGGAGTTGAGCGGAACCGGTTTTGCTTCACAGGTGGTTATATTGGATCGCGGCAAGACTGTACCGAGGCTGCCAGGCTATTGCTACCTGGATATTCCCCTCCACAACGAGTCGGATATACCGGGGGAACGGGCAATGCTCCAGAGGGTTTGTGGTGATCTCTCGGCGGCTCTCTTCATATCGACGTGGCATACAAGCCCCCTCTCAACACCAACGCTGCTGATGGTTCACGATCTGCTGCCCGAAATTTTGTTGGGAGAAAAACGCTTTGATGCTGGAAGATGGCAAGAAAAAAAGTTGGCAATAGAACATGCTCAGGCATTTATTGCCGTCTCTGAAAACAGTGCCAAAGATCTGGTCACCTGGTATCCTGAAGCGGGGATGAGGCCTATCCATATTATACATAATGGGGTGTCATCGGCATTCAGGCCTGCGACTCCAGAGCGGATAAAGCATTTTAAAGAATGGTACGGTATAACCAAACCATATTTTCTTTTCGTCGGCCCCAGAGTTTGGTACAAGAATTTCAGACTGCTGCTTGACGCCTTCCTGTTATTGCCGGAACCGGAGGTATATTGTATTGTCTCTCCACACAAAGATACGTTGGAAGGAGAGTTTGCCGGGCATCCAGGCTCCGCTTTTGTTCGTCTTACCGGACGGTTATCGGATGAAGATCTGGTGGCCGCTTACAGTGGCGCTGTGGCGTTGGTATTTCCATCCCTCTACGAAGGCTTCGGATTGCCTCCTTTGGAAGCGATGGCTTGTGGCTGTCCGGTTATTATAAGTACGGCGCTGGCCCTGGTTGAGGTCTGCGGCGACGCAGCCATACAGGTCAAATCAAATGATTGTGAGGCATTGGCGTTGGCGATGGTTTCACTATTAAACCAAAGACACGTAGCTGAGAATATTCGCCGCGGTCTTGAACGTGCCGCTGTCTTTAGCTGGCACCGTTCGGCGTCACAGATTGTACGTGCGATATGCACTCAACTGGGTGGTTCGCCCGGTTTAGATAAGATAATGTTAGAGCGCAAGCGGCCAATCTGATATTTCTGAAAAGAGACTACGACATGGGAATGATTAAGGAAACCTGGGGTGCTCTTTACATGGTGTGGGGTGATTCCCATGATCAGTTGCTCGAACGCTCCATAAATTCTCTAAAATTATATCATCCCGATCTGCCTATACATGTCCACAGGGTTGAAGATACTAATAATGACAGTGCTTCGGCAGTTATGTTTCTCGTCAAAGCAGCCATGGCCAAACTTTCTCCTTTTGAAAATACATTGTATCTTGATGCGGATACTATTGTTATGGGGCCATTGGACTATGGTTTCGCGAAAGCCGAGCAATTCGGAATTGCCTGTTGTATCTGCGAATGCCCGTGGGCACAACGCTATACAGGGCTCAAGCATATGGACGGTCTGGTGGAATATAATACCGGTGTCCTCTTTTTTACCAAAAAAGCGCAACCTTCATTGTATTTGTGGGAACAGTTAGCACGAGTGACCGATTCTTCCGTCCGCTATAACGACGAACAGGGAGAGAATGTTATGGATCATAACGATCAGGCAGCCTTTGCCAGGGCAATAGAGATGACTGGTTTTAACCCGTATGTGTTGCCGATTAACTGGAATCTCCGCCCCAGATGGCAGCGGTCCTTTTTCGGCCCGCTCCGGATCTGGCATGATGTTGCGCCTCCTCCTCCAGAATTAGCTTCCGTGAACTCATATTATGATAAAGAAGATCCCATCTTCTTTGAATTGAGAATGACATGACCATTACTCCAGACCTGCCGGTGCACTTCTTAACCATAGTCCACAACGGCGAACCGTTTATCAGGTACCACATAAACGTGCTCAATCAACTGCCATTTCAGTGGCACTGGCACGTGGTGGAAGGTGTGGCGGAGCTTCGGCACGACACGGCCTGGGCGCTTGCCAATGGCGGATCTGTGCCGGAGGCGTGCCATGAAAACGGCCTCAGCAATGACGGAACGACTCATTATCTTGACCGTCTGTCGGCTCTCTTCCCTGATAATGTGTCTGTTTATCGGCCAGAACTGGGAAAAATGTGGGAAGGCAAGCGGGAAATGATAACGGCTCCCTTGAAATATATCAGTGAAGAGAGCCTGCTGTGGCAGATAGATGTTGATGAGTTCTGGACAGCAGATCAGCTCTGTAGTGGACGAGAGCTCTTTCTTCGGAATACTGAGAAAACGGCGGCTTGGTACGACTGTCACTTTTTCGTCGGCCCCAATCTTGTCGTCGACGATACTAAGGCCGATGGGCACCGTTTGAGCACGAACTGGTTGCGCACATGGCGTTATACACCGGGATGCCGGTGGGAATCACATGAGCCCCCCGTCCTGGTGAAATCGGGTGAGAATGGCGCACCACGTGATATTGGGCGTGAGAATCCATTTTTACCTGTCGAGACCCGTCATGAGGGTCTCGTTTTCCAACACAAGGCATATATTCTGCAGAAACAGCTCCGCTTTAAGGAGGTTTATTACGGCTACCGGGGGGCTACCATGAACTGGCTGCTCCTGCAAAAGCAGCGTGATTTCCCTCTGCAATTGAAGGAATTTTTCCCGTGGCCTTTTGTGGCAAACGGGACGCAGGTGATACGCGACATCCAGGCAGGAGTACACGCTCTACCGCTGCCGGAAGAAGGTGAACATGTACTCGAGACACCTCAAGACCTTAATCTGTTGAGTCGCTTTATAAATCGTATGGCATTGGATGCTTATCCGGAAACACCGAGCCTCACGCATTCTGAGACAACAAACAAGGCATTGGCAACGCTTGAAGAATTGTTCCCCCTGCTGCCCGGTATGCGTGTACTTGATGTGGGGTGCGGCCAGGGCCCTGCCTTGGAGCATTTCAGCTCCCGCAAACTCGAATACCTGGGAATCACTCTGAGTGAGGATGATATTGCAGAGTGTCGGGCCAAGGGGTATCGAGTCGAGAAGATGGACCAGTCTTTTCTTACTCTGCCCGAAGGCAGCCAAGACCTTGTTTGGGCCCGACATGTGATCGAACACAGTCTTTTTCCGCTTTTCACCCTTGGAGGCTTCAGCAGGATTCTACGGCCCGGAGGATTTCTCTATCTGGAAGTACCTGCGCCAGAGACGTCCTGCCACCATGAGCGAAATCCCAATCACTACAGTGTCCTTTCGAAGGGGTGCTGGCGTGCACTCCTTGAACGGTGTGGATTCAGGATATTTGGTGATGTAGATTATTCTTTTGAAGTGCCTGCCGGGCCGGATATGTATTGGGGTTTTTATTGCCGGAAAAATTAGTAATTCAATTCCGTAGTCACCTTTAAATAGAGAATTATACAGGATAGGTGCGCATTGAATATTCAAGATATTATAAAGCTGGAACGTAATAGAAGTTGCTGCAACTGGATTCCAACATATGGTTTTGTTGCGCATTTGGCAAATTCTATTTGTGCCGCAAAGGTGTGTGAAGTTGGCGTCGCGTATGGCTATCATGCGGAACACATTTTAGACACTATGGTGAACGTTGAATACCAAGGCATTGATCCTTATCTGGCCGGTTATGATCCGGAAGACTGCTTTGTATCTGATGTTGCAGCCCTGTTTACAGATGAACCTCAAAAAGCAATGGATCGGCTGTTCACCGCAGTAAGCTGCAAACTTAACTTTTATAACGGCAGAGCAAACCTTATTCGGAAGCCAGGCAACGTCGGCGCAGCCCAGTTCGTAGACGGATATTTTGATCTTGTCTATATTGATGGCAATCATACCTTCGCTGGTGTTTGGTCAGATCTTCACGCGTGGTATGGCAAGGTAAGGAAAGGCGGAATTTTATGTGGAGATGACTTTACCTGGAAAGGTGTTAACCAGGCAGTATTAAGTTTTATGGCCGAAAGGGAACAAACGGTGACAGGTCATAGCACTTCTACGGATACGTATCCGACTAAGTGGTCGGTTGTGATTTGATTTTATTCGCTGACGAGGGTGAATTATGTTGGGAAGTTCGTCGGATATTTACAATGCGTGTATTCAACAGGTTGTGCGTCTGGTGTCGCCCGGAAGCATTTTCGAGTTGGGGTGCGGGAAAGGGAAGTTTGGAGAGTTGTTAATGCAGGCAGGGCATTTTGCCAATCTGACTGCGGTCCAGAAAGTTTTTTCAAGTACAGATCTTCCATTGTTGGCAGGCAAGGGATACCGGCAAATTATTGATCGGGACATACTTGACTATTACAGGGAAGGGTTTGACGAAAACTACGATTTGATTGTTGCGCTTGATGTGGTAGAGCACTTCCTTATATCTGATGTTATGTCAATCATTCACTTTTCGCTGTATCGGGCTAATTACCTTTTACTGGTATGGCCATCGCAACATCCCCAGACGGCAGTGACAAATCTCTTTGATAGGCACAGATCTTCTTTTGATTTAAGGGATCTGACGGAGAAATATGATGTTGTGTTTTATTCTCAGACCGGATTTGCACAAATGCATTATCTGCATCGCTATCACATAGCTTTATTAAGAGGGTTTATGAATTCTAATGTGCTCCCGCCCTTTATCACTTCGGTGACATTTACAAGATGAATGCACGCTGGTTTATAGCGTTGCGGAGTATCATCGGGAAAAAGGAAATCTATGCAAGAAAAAATGCTTTTTTATTATGATGGCCTCCATAATATCGGCACACCTTTCGCTGGCGCAAGTACTGCGATCCTTGGCCTTTCTGAAAAGCTTGTCCAGATACAAAATAACTTTAGCATAGATATTACCGGTGATTATATAACAAAAGATGAATATTATAAGGGTCTTAGGATCCTTACTCTGCCTATACCCGATCAGCGCGACTGGTTTTTATCATGCTATGACATTGTGGTTTTCTCAATTCACCTTGTCTTTTTCAGCACAACTAAAAAAAAATCAGGAGCAAACTGGGTTCTATATCAGCACTGTTGGGGTATGGAGCCGCGAGAGCTTTCTCGGTTAGATGATTTTGATCTAATCATCTGCCTTTCACAGCAGCAGGCAAAGCACATTATTACGCAAGGGGTACCTCCATCAAAGCTTGCAATTCTTCCAAATGCCGTTGATACAGAACGTTTTCGTCCTATAGATATTACTAGAAAAGCACATTCAATTTTATTTGCGGGAGCAGTGGTACCACACAAGGCTTTACACATACTTATTGAAGCATTTGAGTCGTTAAGGCGACAAATTTTTTATGCTGAATTGCATATATACGGAAATGCGGGTCTGTGGTTTGATAATGGTGCATATGAAAGCAATCTAAAAAAAATGTGTATAGACGGAGTTTTTTTTCACGAACCTGTACAACACGAGGATATGCCTGCAATTTATTCTCGTCACAGCGTACTTTGCCTGCCGTCAACAATGGAAAGCTTTGGGCTTGTTACTGTTGAAGCACAAGCTTGCGGTTGCATTCCAATTATCCACGATGTGGGCGGAACACCGTCAACGCTAGACAATGGGAAAACTGGTTTTCTGTATTCACCCAATAACTCTCAAGTGCTTGAACAAGCACTCCTCCGAGCATTAGAGACAATCGAAGTGGACCCGCAGATACGGAACCGTGCAATGGAATTTGTAAGAAACAATTTTTGCATAGAAACACTTGCACATAATTTTATAAAATGTGTTCAGAATAAATGACAATACAGACATATTTGAGAATTAGCGGGTCACAGGGCTATCTGATTAACAGGCAGAGCAGATCTCAAGTGTCGGGATGTCTTGCCTGTAATCACTGGCTCAACTTTCAAGCCGAAAGCCGCTTGTCTGATGCTCCTGAGTGGTCGCAGTACATAAAATGAAAAATTCCATGCAAATACTCTTCACCATTCCTCATTATTATGGTCCCGGTCCGGCACATTACGGATCCAGTGTCACCAGAGATTTGTGAGCAATAATCACCGGAGGAGGCTGATTTGAATGAAATAAATGTCACGAATGGAGCCGCTTCTCCAACAATCTGGCTTTCCTACGCTGGCTGTCCGATAGCTACGGTCGCTTATTTCGAGCGGGCGCTGCGTGAACTCTGCAATACTGTTACGGTAGGTCCACCAATGCCAAGGGAATTTGTCGAACAATGGCAACTTCAAAACATGAAGCAGTCTCCGATCCAACACGACATCATGACTGATTTTACGCCTGACATGGGAACCGTATTTCAGCAGCATGCCGATAAACCGAGGCCGGATCTCTATCTGTGGGTGGAATCAATGCCGGACCACGTCCCTTTCAACCTGCCTGCCCTCGGCTGTCCCACAGCCTGCTATTTGATAAACAGTCACCTCGATTTGGAGCGCCATCTGGAAGTGGCGCTCGGATTTGATTATGTTTTCGTTGCCCAGCGAGCCTATCTGGATTCCTTCCGTAAGGTATCCCCTCGCACGTTCTGGTTGCCACTTGCCTGCGATCCTGAGGTTCACCAACGTTGGCAGGGTCACAAACTCTATGATGTCGGTTTCGTCGGAAGCGTGTCACACGGTTCAGAGCGTCAGGAACTCCTGAGCCGACTGAACGAAGCTATCCCGGTTCATTATGAGCGCTGCTTCTGGGATGAAATGGCCCAGGTTTTTTCAGAATCACGAATGGTGTTTAACAGTGCGGTCAACGATGATCTGAACATGCGTTTTTTTGAGGTGCTCTCCACCGGGACTATGCTGCTTTCTGATGCGACTCCGGGTAGTGGCCAGTTAGAATTGTTTATGGACGGGGAGGATTTTGCATGTTATCAAGAACACAACCTGATTGAAACGGCTCGTTTCTACCTGGAAAACGATGAGTTGAGAGAGCGCATTGCTGCCCGCGGGCAGCGTTTAGTACACAATGCTCATACCTACCGGCATCGTGTTGAAGATCTACTCGCCGTTATCTGTGACGGTAAGCCGGATACGTTCTCGGCCGCAGAGCTACGGGAGCGCTCTTTGAACGGGTTACCTGAACCGATGGAGGAATTACGGAGCCGGATTGAGATCCATTCACCGGTCAGGAGTTTTGTCATTCCGGTACTCGACTATTCTCCCGCCAGTGAATACAACATCGTAACGTTACTAAACGACCTTGAGAATATTGATGGCGAGGTAATCGTTGTTTTTAACGGAGCAGCAATTGGTGAAGAATTGAAAGGGCATCCACGCATCACACGCTATGCCGCCATGAAACAGAATGTCGGTGTGGCGAGAGGGTGGAATGTGGGTCTTGACATGGCTGAGGGTAAATCGGTCTTCATTGTTAATGCCGATGCTCATATTTCATCTGATGCCGTCGTCACCATCGAGCAGGGATTGCATACACTCCCCGGTGCCGGCTGTGTTGGCCCTCAGGGGTCGTTCTTCAATTTTTCGCTCTGTACGGATTACTGTTACTTTGACAAGGGCAGTTTCAACCAGTCCATGGAAGTCGATGCGGTCTCCGGGTTCTTTTTTGCGGTAAACCGCAGTCTTTTCTCGGAAAGCGGACTACACTTCGAGTCCGCGTACAGCCCCTGTTATTTTGAAGAGTGGGATCTGGGGCTTCAGGCAAAGCGAGTTGGCCTCAAGAGTTACATTGTGCCGACGGAAGCGTACGATCACCACTGGAGCGGCTCTATAAGAGCCCTGCGGACCATACCCTATCTCGGTCGGGAGGAGGAGGTCGGCGACATCCTCAAGCGCAACCGCCAGCTCTTTTTGGCCAAGTGGCGGGAAATAGCACGCAAGGGACATAACCCGCAGTTGCTGGAGAGTGGCTGGAAAAGGTATGTGCTTACTACTGTGAGAGAATGTATGGTTACAGGGAGGTATGGTCACGCCCAGGAAGCTATTCGGCATCTGTCGAAGGTATACCCGGAGGATTTTGAAGTCGCATCACTCCATAAGTTTGTTTCGCTTGTGTAAATTTTGTGGGAGGCCGAAAAATGGAACATTTACATAGAATTGAGGAGAACTTCCATCGCACCCTTAACTCGATTCAAGCGACGGTAAATGAGGGTAACAGTGCTTGGATGAATGGTTGCATGGGACTTCTCGGCGATATGCTGTTATTCTACCGTAGTAACTGGAATCTTTCCGAAGATTGGGCCTACGAAGAGATGATTAAAATCCTCAAGGAACCGGCTGACTTACTGATTGCTGCCGCCATGGATTGTGAACAGCGATTATGGAGTGAAGCTGCGGCTCAATTTGCTAATGCGGCAGCCCTTATCAACACAGGAAGTCAGTATCAAATCATGGCAGCCAGCTATTATCGAAAGAACGGTAATATAAAAAACGCTCGCGAGGTCTGCCTTGGGTTAAGTATGCAACAACCGGAAAATCAGGGTGCCTTGTGCGAATTGTTTTCATGCGATGTTGCCGAACGATTCTGGCCGCTCGACTACTATGAACTATTGGCGGAAATTCATCACAAATCGCCACCACGCGTTTATATTGAAATCGGTGTAGCCTCAGGAAAATCGCTTGCGCTGGCAAGATCACAGACTCGTTCGCTTGGCATCGATCCTGCTACGGCGGCTCAGGAACATCTCTGCTATAACTCTCCCGAAAATAATCCACAGCTCTATAAAATAACCAGCGATGATTTCTTTGCAAGCCGTGATGTTATTAAGGAGATGGGGCGGCTTCACTTCGATGTTGCCTTCATTGACGGACTTCATCACTTTGACCAGGTGTTACGCGACTTCATCAACCTTGAAAAATACGCAGGGCCAGACTCCATAATTCTGATTCATGACGGTCTTCCGATTAATGCCCGCGTTGCAGTCCGTGATCGCTCCACATGGTTCTGGACTGGAGACGTCTGGAAGGTAATACCTTGTCTGTTGGCTGTCAGACCTGACCTGGAGATTATTACGCTCCCGTTTTTCCCTTCGGGCATTGCTCTGATTCGCCGTCTGGATCCATCTTCACATATTCTCGAGCGTCAGTACGATAGCCTGGCTCAGCACTTCGCTACCCTTGAATTTCCGGATGATTGGAAAGAGCGCTGCACCATGCTGAATGTTCACATGGATCAGGCCGCCTTTAATCTGGCGGACTATCTACCGTCGAAAGGATGGTCATGAAC
The DNA here is from genome assembly GCA_013349405.1 of Desulfuromonadales bacterium. GTDB lineage: Bacteria > Desulfobacterota > Desulfuromonadia > Geobacterales > Pseudopelobacteraceae > JACRCG01. The sequence continues at coordinate 22,661 of DUZS01000024.1, forward strand.
GTTGCGATGCCTCATGGCACCACCCATGGTTGGGGAATTGCCGGAAACTATCTGACGGCAGAGATTGCAAAGTTGCCACTGATTCCGGAAGTAACCCTGCACTGTGTGGCCGGACACCATTTTGCTGCATGTGACGAGGAACGATGGAACCGCTTCAATATCGGTTACTGTTTCTTCGAGCATGAAATTCTTGCCTATCACTTCATTCCGGAAGCGGCCAAACGCTGGGATCATATTGTGGCCGGCTCTAGCTGGTGTGAGCACCACCTGCGTATTGCGGGGATGGAGCGTACCTCAACAATTCTGCAAGGGGTTGATCCGACACTGTTCCATTCTGTACCACCCCGCCAGGATGATGGTCGCTTTATCGTGTTTTCGGGAGGGAAGTTCGAGTTCCGCAAAGGGCATGATCTGGTCATGGCTGCCATGAAGATATTCATGGCCAGGCACCCGGATGTCTGGCTGGCCTGCGCCTGGCACAATGGTTGGCCGAATTCAATCAAGACAATGGAGCAATCACGCTATATCGATTTTCAGTATCGGGATCTCCCGTACGACCAACTTTACTCCGACCTGCTTTCCGCGCATAGTATCGATTCGGCCCGTATAATACTCTACCCTTTGATGGAAAACCACATGATGAAGTCAGCATACGCCAACAGCGACGTCGGTCTTTTTCCCAATCGCTGCGAAGGTGGCAATAACATGGTGATGTGCGAGTACATGGCCTGCGGCAGGCCGGTCATTGCCTCGACCATGACCGGGCATCGCGATGTCGTTGCGCCTGAATATGTCTTGTGTCTAGAGAGTTACGAGCCGGTTATGGCGCGTATGGGTGCTGAAATTACCGGCGTCTGGTTTGAGCCGAATCTGGAGGAAATGGTCGCACTTCTGGAACAGGCGTATTGTGACCGGCAGATGCTGCGCAGTGTCGGAGAGGTTGCGGGTCTGGCCATGATGCGGCTCTCCTGGGCTGAAGCCGCCCGGAGTTTTCATACTCTGGCTTGTCAACTGGCTCAGCCACATGGCACTGTTACCGTTTCACCTGTGCCGGAGAACCCAGAGTTTCTGTTTGCTGACGGACGTTTCGCAGAGGCCGAAAAAGGGTTCCGCGCCATGCTGGAGAAGGCTCCCCTTGACCCGGAACTGTACAACAGCCTGGCGACAACCCTTGATCGCCTCGGAAGGTATGGCGAAGCGGTTTGGTATTATGAGAAAGCTCTTGCTTTACGCCCGCGTTTTTTTATTGCCCGGTTTAATCTGGCCAATACGTTGAAACGGCTTGAAGACGGTAGTGGTGCCATAGACCATCTTGAACAGGTAGTCGCAGCAGAACCCGAATTTGTGGCCGCCTGGCAGAATCTTGCCCTCTGCTGTTTTGATGGGGGGAACGTGCAGCGTGCCACGGAATGCTTGGAGCGGGCAGTGATTTTGGAGCCAACCTGTACGAAAAGCAAAATAGATCTGGGCGACATGCTTATAGAGCTGGGACGCTATCAGGATGCTGTGAACTGTTTTGACGAAGCTCTGGTTTCAATTCCTGATAATGCCGGCGTTCTTAATTCCAAGGGGATCGCCTTACAGGAGCTTGATGATCTTGACGGCGCTGAGGTCTGTTACCGGCGGATACTGGAGGACGATCCTGACAATACTCTGGCGCTCAACAACCTGGGTACCATTCTCCGGTCGAACGCCTTACCACTCGAGGCTATCGACTGCTTTGACCGTGCCTTGAAGACGGCGCCCGGTGACGGGCAACTGATTTTCAACCGCTCTCTGGCAAGACTCGCCCTGGGAGATTTTGAATCCGGATGGCCGGACTATGAAAACAGATTTACAAAGGCTGAACCGGTTATGTTGAACCATTTGAACCTGCCGCGATGGGATGGTGGACCGCTGAGGGGCAAATGCCTCCTGGTGCAGTCCGAGCAGGGGTACGGAGACACACTGCTGTTTGCCCGATATCTGCCGTTGCTGTACCGTTTTGGCGGTTCTGTACTGTTTGAAGTGCAGGATCGTTCCATAAAATCGGCTGTAGATCGTATAGACCCGGCAGTAACCGTCATTGCCAGAGGAGAACAGCTCCCGGCAGTGGACTGTCAGGTGCCATTACTGAGTCTACCGTTGCTATTTAAAACTGATTTCTCTACTATCCCCTTCCCTGGTGGTTATCTGTTACCGGATCCTGACAGAAAAAATGCATGGGAGCAGTATCTGGGATCATCACACGGACGGAAGAAAGTCGGCCTCGTGTGGGGTGGCAGAAAACCCCGACTGAATGCAAACCGCTCCATGCGGTTACATGATCTGCGGCCGATACTGCAGGTTGAAGGTCTGCGCTTTATCAGCCTTCAGGTCGGTGAAGATGCTGCACAGGTGTCGGAATTTGGGGGACATGTTGAGGATGTCATGCACAAGGTTAGCAGCTTTGCCGATACTGCGGCACTGGTTGCAACGCTGGATCTGGTCATATCGGTAGACACTGCCGTAGCACATCTGGCCGGTGCACTCGGGGTGAATACCTGGGTTCTGCTGAAATATGCTCCTGACTGGCGCTGGTTTCTGGAGCGCGGCGACAACCCGTGGTACGCCTCAATGAGGCTCTTCCGCCAGCAGGAGACGGGAGAGTGGGGCGTGCCTGTTACCCGGATTTCAGAAGCTTTAAAAACGCAGTTAAAAAAAGACTAAAGTTTACGAGACGGCCGCCGATAATCAAAATACTCGAGTAAATAATAACATATGGTCAGAAGACCATAAATTAACCTAAGAAAGGGGTATCACGTCATGGCAATCTCAGACATCTCATTAACATCAGGAATGCGCAACAATCTCATGCAGTTGCAGAATACCAGCACGCTTGTCGCCCGCACACAGGAGCGTCTTGCTACCGGTCGAAAGGTCAACACTGCTCTCGACAATCCGACCAACTACTTTGCCGCACAGTCCGCAAATAATAGAGCGGGCGACCTGGGCATCCGTAAAGACGGGATGGCAGAGGCAATACAGACCGTAAAGGCTTCTGATGCAGGCGTGTCCGCCATTACATCATTGGTCGAAGCGGCCAAAGGTCTCGCGGCTGCAGCTCTCGGAACCAGTAGCACTATCGATCGTGCTGCCTTCGCGGGTCAGTTTGCGACTCTGCTGACACAAATCAACTCCCTTGGCAGCGATTCCGGCTATAGAGGCACCAATCTGCTGGGCGGTGCCACCATGACGGTAACCTTCAACGAGAATGCCTCTTCAACCCTGAAAGTGAATGGATTCACCGCAAGTAATATTGGCCTGTCGATCGCTGCTCCTGTTGCATCTTGGTCCAATGCCGGTGACGGAGACATCACCATGTCTCAGGCCAATTTGGCAACTGCCACCAATGAGTTACGCAACCAGTCCAAAAATCTGGCTAACAACCTGAACATCATTACCAGCCGTCAAACGTTCACCGATAATATGATTTCAACGCTGCAAACCGGTGCCAATAACCTGACCCTGGCCGATATGAACGAGGAAGGCGCTAATATGCTGATGTTGCAGACCCGTCAGTCCCTGGGTACCACAGCATTGAGCCTCTCTTCGCAGGCTGCCCAGTCAGTCCTCAGACTCTTCTAGTCGTAAACGAAGAGGCCGTATCATTAACAACCTGAGCGGGGAGAGGGCAACCTCTTCCCGTTTGCCTATTTCAGCCTTGAGAGGTGATTGCCATGAGAATCGAAGGTAACGATCAGAGATTGGCGGCGGTAACAGCCACCCAGATGCAGAACAGTGGAACCCAGCAGATGCTGGCTGCAAAAAACGTGCAGCAGCAGGATGCTCAAAAGGCGGGTAAAGAAAATACCGTACAGTCCATAACGGGAGACAAAGTTTCTATTACGGTCGAAATCCCTAAAAACACTGCTGATGCGCTGCAAAAAATGGGCAGCATCTCAGATTTTCTCAATTCCACCGCCACCAATCTTCGCCAGACAAATGAAGGACTGAAAGAGACCTCTCGTATCGTTACCGATATGAAGAGCTCTTTAGACAAGATCATCAAAAACTATCCCCCGTATTCCATTCAGAGCCAGGAGCGCATAGATGAGCTGATGAATTTTTCATCTCTGAAAAAACAAATCCTGAGCCTCGAGTTTCCTACACCGCCCCCCCCGGCTTATGAAAGTGTCAAACATCTCTGGGAAGACCTCTTCAGCGGGCCGGAAAAGACACTCCAGACTCCTACCCTGCCGAAAGATGCTCCGGATACTCATGTTGCTGCTGCCGCTAAGCAGTTGGACGTAATTGGCAGTCAGATCGGCTTGATTCAAGAGACTATGAGTAATGCTGTGATGAAGGGTTGATTTTTATGCCACTCACTCTGACCTTAAAGCCGGGAGAGCGGGTAATTGTGGCCGGAGCGGTGATAAAAAACGGCTCGTCAGTTGCTCATCTGCAGATAGAAAACCATGTGACGCTCCTTCGGCAGAAGGATGTTCTGACGGAAGCGGAGGCGAATTCTCCCTGTAAAAAAATTTACTTTGCTGTTCAGTTGATGTACATCGGCAATGGCTTGACGCCCGAATTTGCTCAGGTATACTGGGATCTGGTTCGGGATGTTCTTGTTGCCGCTCCGAGTACAAAAGACTTGATTTCTCAGATAAGCGCGTATATTGTCGGGGCTGATTTTTATCCGGCTCTTAAGGTGGCCAAAAAACTTATTTCCTACGAAGAGGAGCTTATTAGCCATGTCCCAAAACCAGGTTAATGCCTATACGTCCGTGCAGAAAGAAACTTTGAGTGGAAGGGAGTTGGAGGCTTCCGTACTTTCCCGGGCTGGTCTCATGCTGAAGAGTGTCAAAGAAAACTGGGGTGCGCCTGATAGAGATCATAAACTGCTGGAAGCGGTTAAGTTTAATCAGAAGGTCTGGAGTTTTTTTCAGGCGGAGTTGTCTGACCCGGAAAATCCTCTTCCCAGTAATCTGCGTGAAGACATTCTGAATCTGAGTATCTTTATCGACAAGCGCCTCTTTGAAGTCCTGGCGTACCCGAACCCTGAAAAACTTGCTATCATCATCGATATCGATTTCAACATTGCTGCCGGTTTGAGGACAACTCCCGGGTAATGAACGGAGCTGACATCCAGATGCAAAATTAATCCTTTGGGGCGAACTCAAAGGATTTTTTTTTCGAGCATAAATATTCAAGAGCCGATTGCGCTCTGGATATAACATCATCCCAATCTCCTGGCTGCTTCTGTCGAAAAATTTGAGTGTTCGGGTACCATGGTGAGTCAGTTCGCTCAAGCAGCCAGCGCCAGTCCGGGGCGAACGGGAGCAGAAGATATACCTGTTTGCCCATCGCCCCGGCCAGGTGGGCAACTGCCGTGTCAATGCTGATTACCAGATCAAGCTGTTCTATCAGCGCTGCAGTGTCGGCAAAGTCTTCTATCTGGATGGTAAGATCTACAAGATTACAAGCCGATTGCTGAGCATTAACGTGCCCTGCCTCTTCTCCGAGTTGCAGAGAAAAAAAGGTGACGTTCTTTACTGAGAGGAGCGGGGCAAGTTCCGGCAAATGACAGGAACGGAGTGGATCCGGATACTTTTTGCCGGCCCAGACCAGGCCTATTCTGGGATTCATCGGATAATTAGACATGAGCGCTGACCATTTCTGCTGCTGCACGGCGCTTACACACAGGTACGGGGATGTTGAAGGGATGTATTGCAGCGTGGTGCCGAAAATTCCAGGTAATGTGAGCAGCGGGGCCTGACAGCTGAATGGTGGAAGAGCTGCTCCGAAAGGGACAACGGAGTGAATTCCAGACACACTCTGAAAGAGTCGCACGAGTTGGGGGTGACATTCGATGATAACCGTACCGCCACGCTCGGCTACCAGCGAAGCATAACGTATAAACTGGATGGCGTCGCCGAACCCCTGCTCGGCATGGAGCAGAATGGTTCTCCCTTCCAGAGGAGAGCCATCCCAGAGCGGGATATCGGTATGACGGCATGGAGAGGTGAAATCAGGCTTGCGCCAGCGCCAATCGTATTCCGGCCATCCTTCCTCATAGCGTCCCTGCAGCAGCAGGTTCAAGGCGAGATTCCAATGGGCTGCAGCAAAAGAGGGATCGAGCTGGATCGCCTTACGGCACGCTGCTTCTGCTTCAGAAATCTTTCCCAGTGCCTGCAGCGCCGTGGCACCGGTGGCAAGTGGAACGGGAGATGTTGCCAGAAACCCTGCTGCGCGGGAAAAACAGTCGGCCGCTTCTGCAAAACGGCCAAGCGCCAGCAGAGAATTTCCCAGGTTGTTGTGGATTTCACCTGTTTCCGGTGCACAGTTAAGAGCCTTTTGATAGCTGGCAACAGCCTCTTCATAGCGTCCCAGATCATGCAATGCCGCGCCGGCATAGAGGTGAAGTGTCCCATTTGACCGGTCAAGATCTAAAGCGGACTGGAAGCGCACGAGCGCCTCGTCTGCATTTCCCCGTTGCAATAACGTAGCGCCTTCGCTGAACAGCTGCTGTAGCTGATTGCTCCGCTGGTTGTATTGTTGGTTCATATTCTACGGCACGCTACACAACCGTCAGGTTGTAACCCCTTCCTTCCAGATAGCCGACAATTTCCTTGATATGTTCATAGCCACGTGTTTCAAGCTCCAGAGAGACATCCGTTCTGCCGATTGCCAATGATTTCGAGCGTCGGTCATGGGTTATGTGAAAGATATTGGCGCGTGTGGCGGCGATATCATTGGCAAGAGTCGCGAGGGCCCCCGGATGGTCATCCAGTTCTACAATCAGCTTGAGATAGCGACCACCGGCAATCAGTCCCCGTTCCACGACCTGCGCGATCGTCTTGACATCAATGTTACCACCGGACAACAGGCACACGGTTTTACCGGCAAGATCAGGTATCCGCCGATTCAGTACTGCCGCCAGTGTCACCGCTCCCGCCCCCTCTACCAGCATTTTGGTTTTTTCCAGCAACGAAACAATTGCCAGGGCGATATTCTCTTCTTCAACCTGGACAATTTCATCGACCAATTCGCAAATAACCGGTACTGTGCGCGTTCCGGGCAGTTTGACTGCAATGCCGTCCGCCAGTGTGACATGCACCGCTCGCTCGGTCGGATTCCCGGCTGCAAAAGAGGCTGACATTGAAGGGGCGGCGGTTGATTCAACGCCGATAATTCGTACGTGCGGGGCCCGCTCTCGAAGTGCTGCCGCCATGCCGGCGATCAAACCGCCACCTCCGACCGGAATGATGATGTTACGCAGATCGGGGAGCTCTTCCAGGATCTCCAGAGCGATAGTCCCCTGTCCCGCCATGACCAGTTCATCATCAAATGGATGCACGAACAGAGCACCACTCACCTGTTGCGCTGCTATCGCTGCTGCACATGCTTCATCAAAATTGCGGCCGGTGAGCACTACTTCGGCGCCATAGTCGCGCGTCGCCTGAACTTTTTGCGGCGGTGTTATCTCCGGCATGTAGACGGTGGCGGCTACGCTGAGCAGATCGGCAGAGAAAGCGACCCCCTGGGCGTGATTGCCGGCCGATGCAGTAATAACGCCACGCGCCAGTTTTTCCCGCGGCTGGGATGTCATAAAATTGAGCGCACCCCTGATTTTGAACGAGCCGGTCCGCTGCAGGTTTTCACACTTGAAATAGAGCGGAATTGCCAATTGCTCGCTGTAATAATGCGAATACATCAGTTCACTGCGCCGGACACGTTTGCGCAGGCGATCATAGGCATCAGATATAAGGGTAGTAAGCTGCATGTCGATGCGCTCCTTGCGAAAAGAGGCATGATACTAACAGATGAAGCGACACCGGTCAAACATACTTGGCAAGAGGGCGGTTTACTGGTACAGTTCGACAACACTTATTCGGGAGGGACTATGGATCCTATTCATCATCGACTTATCATTCTTGGCGCCGGTCCTGCCGGTTATACGGCTGCCGTCTACGCTGCGCGTGCCAATCTTAATCCTGTTCTTATCACGGGACTGCAGCCGGGGGGGCAGTTGACCACCACCACAGAAGTTGATAACTGGCCGGGTGATCATGCCGGTGTTGAAGGACCGGAGCTGATGGAGCGGATGCGGCTTCATGCCGAGCGCTTTGATACCCGAATGATCTATGATCATATCACCCGGGTTGATCTCAAACAGCGGCCATTTGTGCTGCAGGGCGATTCCGCCAGCTACAGTTGTGATGCCTTGATTATTGCTACCGGCGCATCGGCTAAATACCTCGGCATCCCCTCTGAAAGCGCTTTCAAGGGGAAGGGCGTATCGGCCTGTGCCACGTGTGATGGTTTCTTCTACCGTGGTAAGGATGTTGCGGTGATCGGTGGCGGGAGTACGGCGGTCGAAGAGGCGCTCTATCTGTCAAATATTGCCCGGCACGTGACTGTCGTGCATCGTAGAGAAGAATTCCGGGCTGAAAAGGTGTTGACGGACCGCCTGATTGAGAAAACCAAGGGGGGCAATGTCACTATTGAATGGAACCACCAGCTTGACGAAGTGCTTGGCGATGCAAGCGGAGTCACCGGCATGCGCATCCGTCACCGGAGCGGTTCCACCAAGGAACTGGCGCTGCACGGTATCTTTATCGCGATTGGACACTCACCGAATACCACCATTTTTGAGGGGCAGCTGGAGATGCTGGATGGCTATATTAGAACGAAATGCGGCGGTTTTGAAGGAAACATGACGGCAACGAGTGTCGCAGGGGTCTTCGCAGCGGGCGATGTGCAGGACTTTACCTATCGTCAGGCGATCACTTCAGCCGGAACCGGCTGCATGGCGGCAAAGGATGCGGAACGCTATCTTGACACGGTGGGGCACTGATTATGGCGGTTGTTGATCAAGCACCGAACGAATTGGAACAACTGCTGGCCGACGTGCAGCGCACTATCCGCGAAAATGATCTGTTCATCCGCTCCCTTAAGAAAGAAGCGGTTGATGCCGCTACGGACGACAGTGATGAGGAAAGCGATTATGATAGTGCCGTAGATAAAGATGATTACGAGGAGTTGTAGCGGTTGGTAGTTGTGGTTTTCTGAATATATAAAGGCCCCAATCAGTGAGATCGGGGCCTTTATATGTTCAACTGTCAGAGAATGTAACTACGGTCAGTGTTTCTTCTTCTCCCCACCGGTGACATCAATGCCGGCAGCGGCATGGCAGTCACTGCAGTTTGTTGTCTTCATCTCATCACCGATATCGACAGGATGCACAAAGTCCTTAACCTGTGTCCCCCTGGGGATGTTTTCCTGAGTCTGGCTTAAGACGTTGTGACAGAGGTTGCAGTCCTTGGAGATGATCTTGCCGGCGGCATTCTTGTGTTTACCGTCGTGGCAGCGGAAACAGCCCGGAAAGTAGAAGTGCCCCATATGTGACGGATAGGCGCTCCAGACGACCTTCATCTTGGGGAAGAAGTTTCTGGAGTAAATACGCTGAACCTCTTCAGATGCCTGTTTGATAGATGCTGCCTTGGCGGTAACGAGCGTCGGGTAATTCTTTGCGTAATACTCCTTCAGCCCCTTGTCGATAGCTGCAACGGCTTCTTCATTGCTCTTGTATGTCTCTTCCAATAGTTCACTGCTTATTTTTTTCAGGAACGGGAGCGTCGGGTCAAGCCGCTTCGCCTCAAAACCATGATCCAGCTCGTCACTCGGGGGATTATAGGCATGAGCCGGCCTGTTGTGGCAGTCGATGCAATCCATGACACGTTTTTCACGCTTGGCTATTTCTTCTTTTGTGATCGGCTTTTCCGTACTTATGTACTCTTCAAGGGTACCGTCACTTTTTTTGAACGCAACATATGGGATGTCCATGCGTTTTTCATCGGTCGCGACATAGGCAACTTCCTTGCCGATGTGCCAATGGATTCCTGATGTGTTAGGCGCTCCGGGCGTACCGCCGATTTTTATCAGCATCTGCAACTCACGCTTGGTATTCTCCTCATTGGGGGCGTTATGAGAAAAGATCTTGTGACGCGCCGAAATGAATTTTTCCGGCCAGTGGCAGCGCTCACAGGTTCCTCGTGCCGGGCGCAGGTTGTGAACGGGCGTTGGAATAGGTGTCGGAAACGTTCCGGTCAGTACTGAGTAAAGCTGCCGGGTGCCGTTAATCTTGGCTTTGACGTAGTAATCGAGTCCGGATCCGACATGACATTCGACACAGCGAACCCGAGCGTGAGGTGATTGCATCCAGGCGGTATGCTCCGGTTCCATCGGTACGTGACAGACTTCGCCGCAGAACGTTGTGGATTCAGTAAATTCGAACCCCTTGATAGTCGTGACACCGATTACTGCAAAAAAAACCACCGTGACCAGAGCGAAAAAACCGGCAAGGCGGAGCTTTTTCGGGTCATTGAAATCCAGGCGCGGCAGTGGCGGCAGTCCCAATTCAGGCCTCCTGCGGTGTCTGCTGCGCGTACGCCAGGCACCGTAGTAGGTCATTACTCCACCGAGCAGAATTCCGCCGGGCAGGATAAAGAAGGTCACTATTTCGAGGTACGGGTTTTCAAAACCTCTGAAAGCCTGCAAGGCCAGAAACATAACAATCACCACGGCCGAGATCGCTGAGGTGAGCATTCCCAGAAGGCTGATAACATTAAAGTAATATTTTTCCGCCGAAATTATTTTGCGTGAGTCTACTTTGCGAGTCTGTTCCTTACGTCGATCCTCCTTACGTGTATCTTCAAAATCGGTATTATTTTCCGGTGTCTCCATTGTTTCCTCCATCCTGATTTGTAAATTTGAGATATATGCTGTGATGTACCCGTGTATAGATACATGGCAGGACGCTACCCATTAAGGCAATGGCTCTGATAACATGGCAACCCAAGATATTCAAGATGATAATGATTATATAATTCAAACAAAACTGCTGGTTACAAGTACAGTGTGATTTTTTTAACTGAAAATTCAGGCGTATACACTATCGAATGCGGCAATCTGTCTGTTGACAGCATCAACAAAAAATATTACTTTGAAAAAAATAACGCAGTTTAAATTGTATGAACATCGGGAGATTTCAAAATGACAGAATCAGAACTGACTGCTGAAGAGCGAGAAAAAGAACTGACTTCGCGCCTGAAGGCTATGGAACAGCAGTTAGAGCGACTGACAACGCATCTCGGCGGGGAAGGCAAGGCCGGACATGTCGCGGGTGAAAGTAAAGCCCCGGTCAGAGTCAGCACTCCGGCACGCGACGATGACTATCCTCCTGATAACATCGCCGGTGTTTCTGAAGATCTCCTCAACTGGGCCAACCGCACATCCCTGCTTCCGCGTCTTGCAACAATCTGCTTCCTGCTTGTTTTTGCGCTGGTACTGCGTACCATAACTGACAGCGGCATGATTGATAAACTTATCGGTTCTGGCATAGGAATGTGCTATGCGGCCATCCTGATGTTTGCAGGATGGTACAAATTTAGAGAAAACAGTCCACTCGCCCCAATTATTGCGGCCAGTGGTGCGCTACTGATGTCGGCCATCGTGGTTGAGACACATACACACTTCAATGCTCTTCCGTTGGTTCCCGCGTATCTGACACTGATAGCCACCGGGATCGTCATGGCGTTGATAAGCCGCCAGTTCAACGCTTTTACCCCTGTTTCGGTTGGAATCCTCGGGATGTGTTTTGCCGGCGCAGCCATCGATTATCCGCATCCCTTTTTCCCGTATCTTGCGCTGGTGCTTTTTACCGCGAACCTGCTTGGATATTTTGCCTCGCAACTGAAGCGTTGTACCTGGCTGCGCTGGTCGGCGCTTTTTGTCACCATTATTATGTTACAGTTATGGCAGGCACAGATCGTAGCGGCAGTAAAACAAAATAGCATAACTCCTGAAATGGCAATTTCCTGGTTTCTGCCGGTTATTGCTGTTTTTGCGATCACCTACATGTCGCTGGCTCTGTTCGGTATAGTCCGGAGAGGGTCTGAGAAGCTATCCATATACATTACGAGCCTTCCTACAATCAATACGTTATGGGCGTTTTCTGCGGCGAGTTCTGTATTAGGTGCGCAAGGCGGGAACATTCAGCTGCTGGGCATCATAGGCATTTTGGCAGCAATGTGCCATTTTGGTGCCGCAATCTGGCTTGCCAGGCGTAAACTTGAAGGTGCCCCCGGAAGCAGTGCTTTTACCTTGGGCGGTGGCGCACTTCTGGCCCTGGCTCTGCCGGCAGCAACCGGTTCGTTTGCCCTATCACTGCCGGTTATTTCGGCCGTGGCAATTTTCATGGCAATTATGTCCCGCTCCTGGGGTAGCGGACATTTGAGATTGACTACCTATCTGTTTCATCTCTACAGCAGCGTAGCCCTCGCTGTTGTACTCAGCGGCAGTAGCCCTGCCGCTCTGGATGTCATAAACATACTCCCTGCCGGCTTGCTGGCCTTCATCATACTATACCAGTACCTCTGGTGCCGCTGGTGCCCACCAACCGAAGACTATGCTTTTTTTGGCAGATTTGACCCGCATGATCGAAGCGCTGTCATGTTATTGCTGGCTGGACTGCTCAGCGGATTCTTTATGATGCGCTCTGCTATTTACCAAACTATGCACATGATAAATGCATCACTGCCGCCGGATGCCTTCGGGTGTGCTCAATCGGTGCTTGTCAACAGTGCGGCGATAGTCCTGATCGTACTCGCGTATCTGCGCCATGACAAAGAGATCAGAAACGTTGCCATTTTTGTTACAGTCGTGGGCGGAATCAAGGTGTTTGCCTATGACCTGCTCGGTTCTCATGGTTTACCGCTGGTTTTCAGCGTGTTCTCATTCGGTGTGGCGGCGGCAATCGAGTCTGTTGTGCTTGGCAAATGGACGACGAATAAGCCTGTTTAAATTTCGTCACGGAGAAGCAGCAAGAGGATGTCTTTGGTGCGTAAATCATAGATAGTATTGACAAAAGGGGGCGCCGCATCGGCACCCCCTTTTGTTCCAAACATGAATAAGTCCTTCTTATTCGCCATTTTGTAGAGATTTTATGAGTGCCCGCCTCCACTCAGGAATGCCAGTATCATGAGCACCAGCAGCCCGATTCCAATCATAACGGCGGTAAAGCCGAAGCCTTTTAACAGGAAGTCGTAGACGACACCGCTGGTTTTCTTACAGGCAAACTGCTCGGTAATGCCTTCTGCTTCATAGCGTTTCCACTGATCGCCACGCTCTTCAATCATCTCTTCTTTCGCGATCTGGCCATTGAAAATAACGAAGTCCATCGGGAATTTCTCCGGTCGCCCGTGGGTGTTGAAGAAATGGACGGTAAAGATGAAGCCGGTAGCCAGGAGGGCCTCGTCAGAATGGACAATCGTTGCGACGTTAAACGCCCACCCCGGGAGGAACAGCCCGAAAAATTCCGGGAACCAGAGCATCAGTCCTGATCCGCCGATAGCGAACATACCCCAGAAGACCGCAACAAAATCGAATTTTTCCCAGTAGGTCCACCGCTCAAAAGTCGGTTTTGGCCCCTTGAAAAAGAACCATCTTACCATGAAGTAGACATCCTTGATATCACGGAGGTTAAAGCAGAGAGAATCCGGGCCGAACAGGCGCTGCAGCGGATTGCCTTTGATGTCTTTTCTGATGAAGAGGAAGTTGATGCTCATCGCCATGGCAGAACCAAAATAGACAAATGTGATGACAGCACCGACACGATGCAGCAGCGCTGCATTTGCGGCCCCGCCGTAGAAATGCATCATGAAGTCTGCCCACTGCTGACCGCTGAATTTAAGCGGCAGGCCGGTTAGCGAAAGCAGCAGGAAGCTGGTGATAACAAGAATATGGAGGAAAATGTGCAGCCCGTTAAAACGGCGATACTGTTTGTGTGCGTCCGGAATGACATGGACATGGGCACCTGCGGCGGTAACATGCACATGATGGTGCGAGTCTGCGGCCAGTTTTGCAGCTTTTTCACGGCTTTCAACAAACCCGCGGAACATCCAGAGCAGGGTGTGAATCCAGAAAACAGCAAAAGTAGAAAGGAGCAGGCCGGTCATTGCGACAAACGTATAGAACAGAATCGGATATTTTTTGCGATCGGTCATTTCGCCATGGGCGTAAAACTTGGCGAAGTTCGGCGTTGCTTTTGGATGGCACGTCGCACATTGCTTTACCATATTTGCCGGGTTGACGCTCGATGTCGGATCGCTCTTTGGCAGCACCGAATGAGCGGTGTGACAGTCGGCACACCCGGCGACCTTATCGGGGTTGCCAAGTCGGTAGTTTTTACCGTGATAGCTCTCCATGTACGACTTAACCGCGACGTTGGTGACCTTGTTCCTGGCCATTAATTTCGCGTCGCTGTGGCACTTCATGCAGACTTTGGTATGGAATTCACGCCCTTTGTGATCGGTCGCTCCAGCGAGTTTATCGATGGCATGAAGATTATGGCAGTCATGGCAGGCCGCTGAATCCATGTTGCCGGCCGCGATACCCTTGCCGTGGACCGACTTCTGATAGACAGCTTCTTTGTCATGGCATTGGACGCATTTGGCCACCGCGATGCGTTTGTCATTTTTCCAGTAATTATGGGTATGGATGTCAGTATGGCACTGGGCGCATGTTACCCCTTTTTCCGCATGAACACTGGCGTAGTGTTCGGAATTCTGCTTTTTGTGGCAGCGCTCGCACTGCACCTTCTGGACTTTGATCTCCTTTCTCATATGTTTGGCGAGATCAGTAATATCCACGTGGCAGCTTGTGCAGGCATTTTTACCATGGACTGAAGCAGCAAATGAACTAATGGAAATTTTTTCGCTGTGGCAACCGAGGCAGGTGGCCGGATCGATGGCCATCCCCTGTTCGGCGGAGACAGGCGCTGTCGTCAGTAATAACAGAAACAACAGCGCAGCAATTCGAATGTACATTTCTAATCCTCCAGGCGGAATATTTGATCATTCAATCCGTGCGTCAAGACGAGGCATGCACACTACTTGGTATGACATTCTTTACATTTAGTGGGGCCCTTTTTCATTTCTTTATGGCAATCCATACAGACTTTGTGAGCAATATCCTTGCCGAAACCGTTAATCTTGCCACCTTCGGCTTTTGCATGGCACTTCGTACACTCTTTCACGGCTTCTGCGTGGGCTTTGTGATTGAAGACGACTCCTTTTTTCATCTCAATCACATCAGCGGCTAATGCTGATCCGGTAAAAGCGGTTACTGCAAATAGTGTGATAATAATCTTTTTCATTATTCATCTCCTTTGTTGGGTTGTCCGCACAGAGCGGCGTGCTAATAATACCAGCTGAATTTAAAAGTGCAACCTCTCAACATTAAAAAAAATGGGACGGCAGAATAGTGTCTGCCGTCCCATTATGCACCGTGCTGCCGTTGCGTCGCGAAAACTGAATAATATCTACATCTTGTGGCACTTACCACAATCATCCTGGACCGAAAAAGCGTCCTTGCCTTTGTTATGGCAGGCGCCGCATGATTTTCCAGCTTCCATGCTTCTCATCGTTGTTTTCACTGCTCCGGCCTTGTACGGGAAAATTCCGGTGTGACAATCGGCGCATTTGTAACTTTGCAGATGGAATTCGTGACTGAATGTCGCTTCACCGGCAGAGGTCTTGAACGTGACAATGCCAGGCTTCAGCCCTTTATGGCATTTTCCGCAATCACCTGATGATGCAAAGGCGTCCTTGCCGTTATGGCAGATGCCACACGATTTCCCTTTGGCCATATCCGCCATGGTGGCCTTGCCGACAACCGTTTTGTAGGGGAAGGTTTTGGTGTGGCACTCTTTACAGCTATACGCCTGGGTATGGAACTCGTGGCTGAACGTCGCCGGCGCGACACCCTTCAGCGTGAATGTGATCTCTTTCGGCTTGAGTCCTTTATGGCAGCGGTCGCAGTTTGCCGTTACGGAAAAAACACGTTTGCCGTTGTGGCATGCGCCGCAGGTACGCCCTTTTTCCATTTCCGCCATAGTCACCGCTTTCTCCTTGCCGGTGATGACGCTGCCGTTATGGCATCCTTTGCAGGCGCCGCCTGTTTTGGCAATGTGGGTGGCATGGCTGAATACGGCGCTGCCCAGGCCTTTTACGACATAGGTGATGTCCCGGGGCTTGCCGCTATGACAGCGGGAACAGTCTTTCTCTGTGGCGACACTGAATGCCCGCACACCGCTATGGCAGGCACCGCAGGATTTGGTTTTCTCCATTTCCGCCATGGTGTAGCGTTTCTTGTTCTTCAAGCTGTAGATCGCATCGTGACACATTTTGCAGTTATTCTTGTACTTTTTCAGATGCAGATCATGGCTGAAAACCACCGGCCCGGCATCTTTAAAAGCAAAGGTGATGTCCTTGTACTCGGCCGCGCCGCAGACGGCAGCCGTCAGAAGTAAAAGCATGAGAGATGTAAGTACCACTGATTTTTGCATTGCCCCGTCTCCTCTTTTAAGACAAATAACGTTCACAAGCGGCAGACTATACATATCAGGTTGGAAATCGTCAATTGTAAATTAATGAATAAATTGGTGAAACTGATATTCGTGAAGCCCTTTGGCCGGACTGTCCTGATGCTGCAAACCATCTGACAGGGCAGCAAAATTTCAGCCGGACAGCTCTTCCCAATCGCCGTACAGCTCTGCCAAACGTTCATTGAGGGTGGCATGGCGCTCACCACCCCGTACGCCCCGCTCCGGGTCATCGAAGAAGCCGGGTGCATTCATCTCGACCTCCAGTATCGCCAGCTCCTGTTCAACGCCGGCAATGAAAGACTCAATCTCGCCCAACCGTTTCTGGCGCGATTGATCCTCCCTTTTGCGCCGTTTTTCCTCTTCACGGTCTTTTAAGCGCAGATCCTTGTTAAGAGGCGGCAATGGTGCCGGCGCTGTGTCGCGAGAAACGCCTGCGGCTGCAGACGGGGTTGCGGCTGTCGCTCCGACCGGAGCAGATGCTCCCGCTTTCTTCCCGAGATAGTATTCATAGTCGCCAAAATAATTTTCGACGCATCCCCCCTCTACCTCAACGACCCGCGTTGCCAGGGCATTAACAAAGTAGCGATCGTGCGAAACGAACACGACCGTGCCGTCGAAACCTTTGAGAGCATCAAGCAATACCTCTTTACTGTTCAGGTCGAGGTGGTTGGTCGGCTCGTCCATCAGCAGCAGATTGGAGGGGCGCAGCAGCATCTTGGCCAGTGCCAGACGATTGCGCTCGCCGCCCGAGAGGACGCTGACCGGTTTGTGAATGTCATCACCGCTAAAGAGAAATGCGCCGAGTATGTCGCGCAAGCGGGGCACCATGTCATACGGTGCATCAGCGTACAGTTCATCATAGGCCGAACGGCTCTGTTCAAGAACATTGGCCTGATCCTGGGCAAAATAATCCATGCTGACATTATGCCCGATGATCCGTTCCCCCCCCTGGATTTCACCACCCGCCAGCACCGCCATCAATGTTGATTTACCGGCACCGTTATGCCCCACCAAGGCAACCCGTTCGCCCTTTTCAATGGTCAGGTCAATGCGGTTCAGTACCACATGGGCGCCGAATGATCGGGTCAATCCCTTTAATTCGACCACGCTTTTACCGCTTTTCGGTGCTTCCGGAAACTGGAAGCGGATTTTTTTCCGCTCGGGGGGGATGATGATGCGCTCAACCTTCTCCAACTGCTTAACCCGGGACTGCACCTGCGACGCTTTGTTGGCCTGATAGCGGAAGCGCTTGATGAAATCCTCAGTTTTTTCGATCTCTTCATCCTGAATGCGTTTGGCACTGCGCAAGGCGGTCACCCGCTCCTCGCGTTGATTGAGGTAGGTGGAATAGCGGCAGTGATAATCCGTCATCGTGTGGTTCCAGACTTCGGCAATGCGACTGCAGACACTGTCCATGAAGAAACGGTCGTGGGAAACGAGGATCACGGAACCGGGGTAGGCGCAGAGATACTCCTCCAGCCAGTTGCGTGCCTCGATATCGAGGTGGTTGGTCGGCTCGTCAAGCAGCAGCACGTCAGGCTTCTGCAGCAGCAGACAGGCAAGAGCAATACGCATCTGCCAGCCGCCGGAAAACTCGCCGCAGTCGCGGTGCCAGTCTGTTTGGGCAAAGCCGAGGCCTTTCAGCACGGTGCCGATTTCGGCCTCCATCGTGTAGCCGCCGCCATGACGGAACTGCTCCTGCAGCTCCCCGTATCTCATCAGGATCTGATCGTGGTCGGGGGAATCATGGGGGAGTCGTTCCAGGTCGATCCCGATCCGGTGCAGCTCTTCCTCCATCGCCAGCAGCTCTTTCAGCGCGGCGCGCGCCTCATGAAACAGTGACTGGCCGGTGGTGACAATGCCGTCCTGCGGCAGATACGCGGCCCTGGCGCCCCGGGCGAACTGAATTTCTCCCGAGGAAGGTTCGGTCAAGCCGGCGATGATTTTCATCAGTGTCGATTTGCCGGCGCCGTTCTCTCCGACCAGCGCCACCCGTTCGCCCTTTTTCAGGTGCCAGGAGATGGTGGTGAAGAGCGGTGTGCCGGCGAAATTTTTTGACAGGTTTATGAGCTGGAGCATGGGAGGTGTTGTAGCATATTAATTGGGGTTACAGCAAGAGGAGGGGAAACGGCAGGTGACATCGGTCAATCAGTTTGCGGGCAACGGTGATATTCATCCCCTTGAGTACCGGGGTACGTCATTCCTCCCAAAACAGTCTCTTGGCCTTGTGTTCAAAGCGCGGCAGTTGCTGGCACCCGACGACTTCAACATCCGGGGTGACCGTTATCCGGTAGCGGAAGGTCTCGATGAACCGCTCTACCGCCTGGTCGACATGAGCAGCCGGCATGCCGGCACAAGCTGGCTCGACACGAATCTTCAGATGCCGCCCGCTCCCCATTTTAGGAACGATGATCTGATACTCGCTTGCAAACTCAGGCACTTCCCGAATAAGATTTTCCACCCCGGACGGAAATATATTCACCCCGGCGTACTGAAACATATCGTCGGAACGCCCTAGTATACCGCCATCAAGACGGAGAAAAGTTCGGCCACAGGCACACGGCTCAACATTGAACCGCACCAGGTCCTTGGTGCGCCAGCGCAACAGCGGCATGGTCTCGGTGCAGAGGTTCGAGAGCACCAGTTCGCCCACCTGGCCGGGTGCTACCGGTTCCAGAGTGTCCGGATCAAGGCATTCGGCATAGAACATACTCTCGATAACGTGAGTACCGGCGTGGGCCATACATTCGAAACCAAAGTTGGTAATTTCACTGGAGCCGATATCGTCAAAACATTCCGCCCCCCACAACTCGCTCAGGGCTTTTTTAGTGGACGGCACATTGGCTCCCGGTTCTCCGGCGGCCACTATTTTACGTACTGACGAACCGGCCAGGTCGAGACCCATCTGGCGGGCTGTTTCCCCCAGATAGAGGAGGTAGGTGGGGGTGCCGCATACCACGGTTGCCCCCCAGTCAAAGATGTTGCGCACCCGCAATTCGGTGGATTGACCGCCTCCCGGCACTATCATCACTCCCGCCTGCTCCAGCGCCGCCTGGAGCCCCCACCAGGCAATGTAGAGACCATAGTTGAACGGCACAAAGAGGATATCCGATGACGTTATGCCATAGCCCGTCATGAAATGCATGAACTGCTCATAGTAATGGACGTTCCAGTCGGTCCTGTTTAACGCCACTTTCACCGGAATGCCGGTTGTGCCCGTTGTCTGAAAAACCCGCACCGCCTGCTCGGGTGGCACACACATGAAGTCACCCCAGGGTGGTTTCGCAGCCTGGCTTTCGCGCAGTTCCTCTTTGACCGTGAGGGGTATGGTACTGATATCCGCCAGGGTGGTTATATCCCGGGGATGTACTCCGGCGATGTCGTATTTTCGTTTATAAAAAGGGCTGTGATCGTAGACGTACTGCATCCGCTCACGAAAGCGGTCAAGCTGGAGTTTCTCCAGCTCACACCTGTCGAGCGTCTCAAATTCCTTCCTCCAGAAGAGAGCAGCTTCCATGTCAGGCTCCTTGCCCTAGCGGCTTTGTCGTTATAAATGTCGACTAATCGCACTACGCATTGCCGGAATCAGCCTGCGCCTTTTCTTTAAGCGCCTTCAATATCCGTTCAGGGGTGAAAGGGGTGGTATACAGCCGGACTCCGACGGCATCGTAAAGAGCGTTGGCAATTGCCGCAAGGATGGCCGACACATACCCCTCACCCACCTCCTTGGTTCGATACGGCTGTCCCACCACGTAGCTCTCGGTGATAACGTCTATTGACTCGGAAAGGGCCATCTCCCCGATAGTGGGCATACGATACTCAAGCCAGCTCGGGTTGAGGGTGCGTCCGTTCTCCATCATGACCTCTTCAAGAAACGCATGGCCGAGGGCCATAGAGACCTGCCCGTCGATCTGTCCGTCAACATTGAGCGGATTGATGGGAAATCCGCAGTCATGGGCGGTCACCGCTCTCACGAGCCGTGCTTTGCCGGTTTCGATATCCACCTCGACTTCGGCAGCCTGGGCGTCAAAGGCATAGTTCTCCGTCCAGCGCCCCTTCGCCGTGGCAAGACTGGGATGGGTAGGCACATCACGCATGGTGCGCCAATGCCCTTCCCCTATAATCGGGTCGCCCCTCCGGCTCCTGACGCTTGCTTCATATATTTCGGCGTAGCTCATCCGCCGCTCCGGCGCACCGGTAACGCTGACCGCTTTTTCAGAAAGTACCAGCTGGCAGGTTTCCGTTTCCAGTTCCTGTGCGGCAATCTCCAGAATTTTATGCCGCACCGCCATGGCCGCTTCACGCGCGGCGTTGCCGGTCACATACGCGTTGCCGCTTATCCACACACCAATATCCACCGGCGTGGTTTCAGTATCAGCCGCCATGATGCTTATCTGGGAAATCGGCACCTGCAGCTCTTCGGCAACAATCTGGGTGAGAATGGTCTCGGCACCCTGACCAATATCCAGCGAGCCTGTCAGGATGATGAGGGATCCATCATCGTTGAGCTTCACAATGACCGAAGAGCTGTTGGGATATATCAGTGAACCGCCAAAATAGGCGCTCACCCCGATGCCGACCCCCCGGCGCAAACTTCCCCCTTCAGCCGCTTTGTTACGGGAACTGCCGTACCGCTCGCGCAGGTTGATACGTTCGGCGGCTTTCTCAATACATTCCACCAGGCCGCAATTGTGAACGTTATCGCCATTGGGCAGTTGCTCGTCAGGCAGGCGCGCGTTTACCAGGCGGATCGCCACCGGATCCAGTCCGATTTCCTCGGCGATCATATCCATCTGGGACTCAATGGCGAAGCGCATCTGCGGGGCGCCATGTCCTCTCTGCGGGCAGCGCACCGTGTTGTTGGTATATACGGCGAAACCTTCGTACGCCATATTGGGAATGCGGTAGGTCGCCATTGCAAAGCCCCAGGAGAGGAAGATCACGACCACGCCGCTGCCTTTATAGGCCCCGCAGTTGTTGATGGTGCGAATACGCTGCGCAACGATGGAGCCGTCTTTTTTCACCCCGGTTGTCAGCTCCACTATCAGCGGCTGACCATGCCGATAGGCGGCAAAAATCTCCTCACGGCTGACCACCACCTTCACGGGACGGCCGGTTTTCATGGAGAGCAGGGCGGCGCAGAATTCGTGAGAGAACAGATCTATCTTGCCGCCAAAAGCACCGCCTACATACGACTTGTGCACGCGAACCGCTGACAGGGGTAAGCCGAGGGTCTGCGCCAGCTTCTTTCTCTTGATGAAAGGCCCCATGCTCGATGTCCAGACGTTGAGCTTGCCATCCTCCCAGCTGGCGACAGTCGCTTGCGGCTCCAGATAACCATGGGTACGCAGATGGCTTTCAAAGCGGTCCGTACGGACATAATCCGATTCAGCCAGCCCCTGATCCACATCGCCCCACCCGGTTTCGGTCTTCCCGGCGATGTTCCTGAATGGCTCCGTAACCTTCGGGTGACTGGGGTGAACTTCGGGAGCGTCTGCTTTCATGGCCTCTTCGGGGTCGAAGACAGCCGGCAGTATTTCATATTCGACTTTGATCAGCTTCAATGCTGCTTCCGCGGTATGTTCATCAACAGCGGCAACGGCAGCAATTTCTTCTCCGACATGGCGCACGACACCCACCGCCAACGGGTATTGATCAGCCGGATAGCGCGGTGTCTCCACAAAACCATGCTTTATTTTCAGAGTATCGTCTGCCGTCACCACGGCCTTGACGCCCGGCAGTTTCTGCGCCGCGGAGATGTCTATGCCGAGAATTCTCGCATGGGGGTGAGGGCTGCGCAGGATTCTGCAGACAAGGGTTCCGGGCGGCTGCACATCAACGGTAAACCTCGCCTTGCCGGTCACCTTGGCCGGGCCGTCAACGCGTGCTATTGGCTGGCCGACATATTTCAGGGGGTCTGACATGACGTGCCTCCCTTCAGCCGGGCAGCGATGGCTTCTGCGGCGCGGTTAACGGCCTCGACTATTTTGTTGTAACCGGTGCAGCGGCAGAGAACACCCTCAAGCGCTTTCTCTATTTCAGCAAAGGATGGGTGCGGCGTTTCGTTGAGAAGGGCTATTGTCGCCAGCACCATGCCGGGCGTACAGAAACCGCACTGGATGGCACCGGCATCGATGAAAGCCTGCTGCACCGGATTCAGCTCACCATTGCAGGCCACCCCTTCGATCGTCGTTATTTCCCGCCCCTGGCATTCGAACGCCAGGGTCAGGCATGAGAGAATCGGCCTGCCGTCTGCCAGAACCGTACAGGCACCGCACTCGCCGGTCCCGCACCCATCTTTGGTGCCGGTCAGGCCCAGTTGGCCCCGTAACACCTCAGAAAGAGTGGCTTCAGGGGCGATAGCCAGATCATGAGCGTCGCCGTTAATAAGAAGGTGTACCACTACCTTTATATGTTCCACATCACCACTCCTGATTTGATTTGAAATTTGCATTACACATCTGCCAGCGGGGCCGGGCCGGCAGCTTCAGTCAAGGCCCGCAGCACTTCAACCTCAAGGCAGTGGCGCAAGTGTGCCGCCTGATAGCCGTGATGGGCGATCGGCCGTATTTCTTGTGCAGCGGTCGCCGCAGCGGACCTTACGGTTTCACTGTTCGAGAGGTCCTGCCCCGGAAGACCGGCTTCGGCCGCTGCTGCTCGCACCGGTCCGCCGGCAACCGAGCCGACCGCAATGCGCGCGTCCCGGCACGTCCTGCCATCGTCAGCAACCTGCAGCGCCACCGCCACGGAAAGCCCCGCAAATTCATACCCTTTTCGCCGGCTGAATTTTCTGAAGGAATGTCTGCCCGTGCCAAAAGCGGAAGGTACGATGATTTCCGTGATGATCTCGGAAGGCAGAAGA
Source organism: Desulfuromonadales bacterium (assembly GCA_013349405.1). Classification (GTDB taxonomy): domain Bacteria; phylum Desulfobacterota; class Desulfuromonadia; order Geobacterales; family Pseudopelobacteraceae; genus JACRCG01. The sequence goes on from DUZS01000024.1 coordinate 45,934, forward strand.
GTCAGTGGACTGAGTGCGTCTCCCGTGTACAGCTCCGCGACAGGAAAGCGCCTCTGTTTTCCCGGACCTCCGGTAACGCAAATGACAGTATCCAGGCTAAGAAGCGCCGGCGCCACGTCCGAAGCAAAGATGGCCCAGCATCTGTTTCCTTTGGGCGCAAAATAGCAAAGGTCTCCGCCAAGTTTGAAACATGGTTCCACAAACTGGAACGTGTGGCTCTGGTTGTAATACAGGCATCGGCACTCCAGGCAGAGGTTGCCTCCCAGCGTGGCAGCATTCCGTATCTGGCCTGAGGCGACGCATGTGGCAGCTTGAGAAACAAGCGGAGCGTGAGTGCGCACTATGGGTGAACGCGACAGATCGCCCAGTGACATCAAAGCGTCAATCCGTAAAGCGCCGTCTTCATCGAGGGCAGGTAAAAAGCGCGTAACTCCGCTCAGGCTGACAAGATACTCAGGTGTTGATATTCGATACTTCATGCGCGGAAAAAGATCCGTGCCGCCGGCCACCAGAACCGCCGCTTTGCCAAATGTATCCAAAAGCCCGGCAGCCTCATCTCTGGAGCCGGGGCGCACATACGTGAATCGTGGAAGATGCATCACTCTCTCCTCTGTGTCGCGGTGTCAGCGGCCATTGTCCATTTTTTCATGAAACGATAACACCGCGTTCTATTTTATGTCAACGCATTTCAGGCCATACTGCCCTGCATCATATTTGCAGTATTCTTACCATCGGACACGATCCAAAGGTATGTCGAGGGGGAGTTTGTCTCTATCGCCCCGCTTCCGGGAAAGCCTGGGACGCTTTTCGTTCAGCGGGGTGTTCAGGTCAAGGAGGGTGAGCCGCTTTTTGCGCCGGTCATCGGGATTAAACGCTATCGGAGAACGCTGGATTGAACTTATCAGCTATGTACTATCCCCAAACGCTCAGCGGCGTCGAGATAGACCTGCTGTGCCCCCTCGCTGAACTGAACGAAGATAATTCGCTCCAGCTCAGGATATTCCCCGCGAGCAGCCACTGCTTCGGAGAGCGCAATAACAACCGACTCCCGCATCGGATAGCCATAAACCCCTGAACTGATGGCGGGAAAGGCAATGCTCTGCAAACCATACTGATGCGCCACGGCAAAACAGCGGCGGTATGCGGATTTCAGCAGGCCCGGCTCCCCGTGGCTGCCGTCTTTCCAGACCGGTCCGACGGTATGGATAACATGTTTCGCCGGAAGATTGCCTCCGCCGGTAATTTTTGCATCCCCGGTCTCACACCCCATAAGAGCAGCGCACTCCTGCAGCAACCCCGGACCGGCAGCCCGATGGATGGCACCGTCAACGCCACCGCCGCCCAGCAGGGTGTTGTTTGCGGCGTTAACAATAGCGTCTACTTCAAGTGTCGTGATGTCGGCCTGAATTATTTCGATGATTGCTGGCATGGGCTCCTCCAATTTTTCCTTTGTTTCCGGATAACAGATAGTGATACAAGCAACAACAGGAGTACATTATTTATGCAGATAACGACACCATATATAAAACTGGACAGCTTTTTAAAAGCAGAAAATGCCGTATCTTCAGGTGGCGAGGCAAAGATGATGATTGCCGAAGGCTATATTACGGTAAATGGCGAGGTTGAGCTTCGCCGTGGCCGTAAATTGTATCCTGGCGACCTGGTTGTGTATGGAAAAAGAAAATTTACGATTGAGTCCGCATGAATTAAGTGCAGCCGCCACACGCAAATTAATTTGACATATCACGCTGATTAAAATTAGAATGTCCCGCTTATCTGTGCAAATACCTGCGCTTTTGTGCGCTATTGAGGAGAGTTGTAATGAATACGAGATTTCTTGATGCCTGTTGGGGTAAACCGGTCGACCGGACTCCTGTGTGGCTTATGCGTCAGGCCGGTCGCTATCTGCCCGAGTATATGGCGGTTCGCTCTAAATGTACCTTTCTTGAACTGTGTAAAACCCCGGAACTGGCTGCTGAAGTCTCTATTCAGCCGGTTGATTATCTCGGAGTTGATGCCGCGATCATGTTCTCGGATATTCTGACTCCTGTTGAGCCGATGGGTATGAAGCTTGATTTTGTTCCCGGTCCGGTCTTTGAAAACCCGATCCGCAGTATGGCGGATGTTGAAAAGCTGCGCATTCCGCAGATGGAGCAGGATGTCCCGTACGTACTTGAAACGATTAAAATACTGCGCCGGGAGCTGGCCGGAAAAGTGCCGCTGATCGGTTTTGGCGGAGCACCCTTTACGTTGGCCTGCTATATGGTCGAAGGGAAAGGCTCCAAGGATTTTGCCCAGATCAAGCGGATGATGTATGCCGCACCAGAAGTCTATACCGCACTGATGGAAAAAATTACCACCATGAGTATGGAATATCTCAACGCCCAGATTGCTGCCGGAGCTCAATGTATCCAGATATTTGATACCTGGGGCGGCATTCTTTCTCCCGCCGATTATGAACGCTACGTGCTGCCTCACACCGTCAGGTTGATCAACGGGCTCAACCGTATGGAAACTCCGATTATCCACTTTGTCAAAGGCTCCGGTGCAATGCTGAATACGGTTAAGAAAGCGGGCGGGGACGTGATGGGTCTTGACTGGCACGTGAATCTTGGCGCTGCCCGGGATCTTATCGGACCACAGATGGCTGTTCAGGGCAATCTTGATCCGACCGTATTATATGCAACACCGGAAATTATCGAGCGCGAAGTCAAGCGGGTGTTGGCTGAGAATGCCGATCGCCCCGGGCATATTTTTAACCTCGGCCATGGCATCCTGCCAACGGTTCCCCCGGCACATGCCAAATTCATGGTTGAGTGTGTTCATCGTCTGTCGCAGAAATAGCAGGGGTTGGCGTGTCAATTACACTAAAAAATATCGTAATTTTTGTTACCGATCTTGCCAAAGCGAAAACGTTCTATGCGGACCTGCTCGGACTGCCGGTGGCGGGTCAGAGCGAGATGCTGATAGAGTTCTTTCCCGGAGCGGTTTCAACATTGGGAGTTTCACTAGCCCTGCATGAAGATGCCCGCAGTCTGATCGGAAGACACACCGGCATCACGCTTACAGTAGAGAATATTGGTGCGGTATGTGACGCACTGAAACATGGCGGAGCCCATTTTGTGGAGCCGCTGGAATCGAGCCCGTGGGGCAAGATGGCGGTGGTCCAGGACTTTGACGGCAACATGATTGCACTGGTGGACCGTTAGGTGAGTATTCTTGCTGAGAGCCCCTGTTCAGGCGCTTTGTGCAAATCCCAGGAGTATCATTGATTGATGTATGGCCGCAGCCTTGTCATGGTTCTGCTGATATCTGTTCTGGGAATAACCTCTTCTGCCGTTTTTGCAGCGCCTCTTCCGCCGATGCGCCCATACGCCGGCATTGGTCTGTTGGTTTTTTACGCGGTTGACTCCCCCCGGAAACAAGATATGCAGTTACCGTTGTACGAGGAGCCGGGGCTTGCACGGATTATGCTCCTGAACGACTCCTCCTTGCCGGGGAATGAACCGGTCTTTGGTCCGCAGGAAGGGGCACCGCTGATTGTTTCTGCCCGCAAGGGGGAGTGGTTGCGGGTTTTTTTCGATGATGCCGGACGAGAAGCCTGGATTAATCCTCAGAATAAAGGATCTTTTCTGTCGTGGGAGCAGTATTTGAAGCTGCATACCGCCCGGATGCTCCCCGCTCTGCAATCACAGTATTACCAGCTGCTTCAGCAGCCGAACGGAAAACAGCTCGCACTATTGACCCCCAGGCAGGTGTTCAAGGTATTGAAGCTTGAAAATTCATGGGGGATGGTGTTGACAGACAAAGGCCAGCTTGGGTGGCTGCGCTGGCGTGACAGTGATGGTCGTCTGACGGTCGGTATGGGGAAAAATTAAGAATAATTACGGTTTTGTTGAGAATATCGATCTGTTTTTTAATGAGGTGAGTGATGAGAATTGAACTGGTGCCACCGGGAACCGGCGAACTGACGTATGAAATCAGAAATATTGTCAACGTCGCGGAAAAACTCCAGAAGCATGGTGTCAAAATCAACTGGGAAAACATCGGCGACCCGATTGTCAAGGGTGAGGTAATTCCCCTGTGGATGAAGGAAATCGTTGCCAAAGCGGTCATGGACAATCGTACCTGGGGGTACTGTCATACCCGTGGCGTCCTTGAAACACGCGAATTCATTTGTGAGACGACCAACAGCCGTGGTGGCGCCCAAATCACTCCTGACGACATTATTTTCTTTAACGGCCTGGGCGATGCCATTGCAAAAATTTACGGATGCCTCCGCCCGGAGGCGCGGGTGCTGATGCCGTCGCCTTCCTACACTACCCATACGCTTGGTGAAATAGGCCATGCGCATGCGGCACCCTCGCTCTTCCGTCTGAAGCCGGACAATAACTGGTATCCGGACATGGAGGACCTCCGCAATAATGTCCGCTACAATCCGAATATCTGCGCAATAATGCTGATCAACCCGGATAATCCGACCGGCATGGTTTATACGAAGGAGCTGCTGGAGGAGATTGTTGCCGTAGCCCGTGAAAACGACCTGTTTATAATTTCCGATGAGGTCTACATCAACGTCGTGTACAACGGTAAAACCACTGTGCCGATCAGTGACGTTATCGGTGATGTACCTGCGCTGTCATTAAAAGGGATCTCCAAAGAATTCCCGTGGCCCGGTTCACGCTGCGGCTGGATCGAAGTGTACAACGGGCAGAAGGACGAACGCTTCCAGAAATATATCAATCTTATCCTTACCGGAAAAATGAATGAGGTCTGCTCTACCACTCTCCCGCAGACGGTCATACCAGAAGTTGCCCGTCATCCGGAATATACGGCCTATCTGGCGCAACGGATTGCGAGCTATGAGAAGATGAGCAACATCACCTATGATTGTCTCAGCAAGGTTCCCGCGCTGCAGGTAAACCGGACCAATGGTGCTTTTTACATGGCTGTGGCCTTTAAGGATGGACTGTTGAACCATCGGCAGACGATTCAGATTTCCAACCCGGAAGTCAAAGGGCTTGTTGAGGGGCTGATAAACCAACCGGGAGTTTCACCTGATAAGCGCTTCGTCTACCAGATTCTGGCGTCTACCGGTATCTGCGTTGTGCCGCTTTCTTCGTTTTCTACACCGCTGCAGGGTTTTCGTGTGACGCTGCTGGAGAAAGATGAACATGAGTGCCGCCGCATATACAGCACCCTGGCGGAGAAGATCGGGGAGTATCTGAATTCCTGAAAAAGAGGCATAGAACGTGCGAAGGGGGAAAGGCGAAAGCCTTTCCCCCTTTTTTTCCGGGAGCCGCAGTAATAGATGGTCACTCTTTTTTATCGCTCGGTTTTATTTCTATCTCATCCTTGCCATCAGCAGCTTTTTTAAAGTTACGTATACTTTTACCAAGAGCTCCGCCGATTTCCGGAAGTTTTCCCGCTCCGAAAACGACCAGAACAATAACCAGTATGATGATCATTTCCGGCATGCCAAAACCAAACATTGTGCCCCCTCTGTTGCAAGTTTGTACTGTTAACGGTACTATCGCATTGCCGAACAAAAAAATCAAGTGCTGTTGCACTGGATTTATATCAACGCTCATTGACACCTTTGTTATCGCATGATACAAAGTATGCCAACTATTTCAGTAACATAAGGGTGGCACATGTCCGGCATGCCGATTAGGTCAACGCTCTTTTTTCTCACTCTGCTCTGTCACTTTGGCGTTGCTTCCGCAGCGGAAATGGAGATAACCCCCTTCACTACCTCCAACCAAAGCCCATTACTGCAAATTTACGGATTGCCGCGCGATACCGGAGCTGACATTGTCCCCCCCGGCTTATTTCGTATCGGCCTGAGCATGGATACCTCCAGTAACTATACTGTTGCCAAGGGCCTGCGCGAGCAGATTACGCTTGATGGTGAAACCTGCCGAATGGCTTTTACAACCCGTTTCGGAGTTACTCCGAGCTTTGAGGCCGGAGTTGAGATTCCCTATTACCTGCAGGGGGGCGGATTCCTTGATGGTTTTATTATTGACTGGCACAATACCTTTGGCTTACCGCAGGGCGGTCGTGACACTGCCCCGAAAAACCGGATAAACTACAGCTATCGCACAGGCGGTGTCCAAAAACTGCAGGTAGAGCGTTCTTCATCCGGAATTGGTGACATCTCCCTGACAGGCGGCTTCCGTCTCTATGACCTTCGAGACACAGTTCATCATGACAGGCTCTCGCTTAAAGGGTCGGTAAAACTGCCTACCGGAGACAGCTCCCTGCTGTTTGGCAGCGGCAGTACTGATATGGCGCTTCAACTCTGCGGCAGCATGATAAATTTCAGCGAATGGGGCTCACTCGGCGTGTTCGGCTCTGTTGGTGCTCTGGCGATGACACGAAGCGATGTTCTGCGTGATCAGCATAAGTCGCTTGCCGGGACCGGAACGGTGGGCATTGGCTGGGGGCCGGCATCATGGCTATCCTTCAAAGCCCAACTGAACGGCAATACTCCGTTGTATAGTGATAGTTCACTCGTTGAAATTTCAAATAACGCCGTGATGATTTTGTTTGGCGGAGCACTGAAGTTCCCGGGGGAATACCTGCTGGATATTGGTGTTGCTGAAGATATATCGGTGGGTACCGCGCCGGATGTGAGCTTTCATCTGAACTTAAGCAAGCAGTTCTGATTTGCAGATGAACTGTAAAATAAGTCGACGAATGTGAAGTTGAATCTGTCGAAATATTTTACACAAGGTTAGTGCCACTTTTCCCAGCCATATTTTCCCCTTTAGTTATGGTAACTTATGGATATGGCGCAGATTTTGCTTCAATACATCTGGTCTTTTTAATGTTACGCCAGACGAATTATGTGTATGGGAGAACTCGAAATGGACAACAGGAATTTCACCCGGGTTACCTGTTCTGCAAATGCTTCTATCAGATATGGTGCCGAGGTTGTTCTATGTGATATTGATAATATGAGTCTTCACGGAATGCACCTGAAGACCGATCATGACATCCCGCTGAACGTCCCCGTTAATGTTACGGTGTACCATTCAAGCCAGGCCCCCTTGAAGGTAAGTGCCAAGGCGGTCCGGAAAGAAGCGAATGGGGTCGGGCTGCAGATAAGCAACCTGAACGTTAATTCATTCGTGCAACTGCGTAACCTCATCACCGAGCACTGCAGCGATAAGGGTGCTGTTATGCAGGAGACTTTTAAAATGCTCAAGTGTATTTACTGATCAGGCAAGCAACCGGGAAGTCAATTGCTTGATGCATTCTGAAAGTTCCGGGTCACTGATCATCTTCAAGGCTTTATCAACCGGCAGTACTGCCCGCTTACGCCACTCCATCTCAGGCCATTTTTTCAGCACGGTTGTTACTTTAAGCGGATAAATAGTCAGGGTTTTTTCGCCCTTGCGATGGCAGGATGAGCGAAGACCGGGAACGCAACTCCCGATTACTCCGGCTTCCTCCAGAGCTTCCATTACCGCTACGTCCTGCCGGGGCATATCAGCTTCCGGCTGCCCCTTGGGAATAATCCAGCGGGACTGGGCAGAATTAGTGACAATCACAATATGCAGACGCCCTTCGCGGAACAGGTAGGGGAGCGCCCCGATCTGGTACGTCAGAGCGGCGCCGTCCGGAATCCCGTGAATTGCAAGAGCACGGTTCTTGTAAGACTCCTCACCCGTCACTTCCCGTCCAAAATAGCCCGGCCTGGTAAACGTCTTGCTCTCCTCAAGCGAAGAAAACTCCACCTCCGCAACGAGGAGCGGCTCGAGCTCCCCCGTATACCGGTCCACTTCTACCCGATAAGCACCATGTTCTACCAGTGACCGAACCTTTTCCAGCCGCCGTCCTTCGGTCGAAGGCCACAGTGCGTGGAACTGTTCAGACGATATCTCAATTTCGGTTTCACGTCGCCTGAGTCCGGCCCCCTCCTTGACGGTGAGAAAACAGGTGCCGCCGTACTGCCGGATACGCACTTCCATCTGCTCGTCACAGGCAAGGTATCCCTGAAGAATCCGGGTCCCCTCCGGCATATGAGCCGGAAGATGCCGGACTAAAAACTTTCGTTCAATTTCGAGTTTGGTCATGGAGCTGTCAGGGAAATGATTTCGTCACTCAGGGCACGATATGCACGGGACGCCGCACAGGTGTGCGCATACGCAAGAAGAGAGCGCTGTCCCGCCTCACAAAAAGCGAACGCCATATTGACAGCGAGTGCCGTTTTCCCCACGCCCCCCTTGATGCTGTATGAAGAGATAATTTTCATGGCGAATTACCTATGGAGCCGTTGTTTCAGAAGCGTCCGCCCGAAGTTTAAAGGTACGCTTAAACGTTGCAGCGGTCAATTTGCCGCAGAACGCCGCCAATTCCTGTTCAATAAGTCCTCGGGTCTGCTGCTGCCGGTGGTAGAGAATGGCGATGAGCCCTCCCACCCCGAGGGCGGCGTCTGAACTCGCTTTCTTCTGTTGCCAATAGTGCCACAGTGACTTTCGCTGCACCGAGGCATCGTTGAAATCGCCGAGACGCCCTTGCAGCTTGCGCAGCAATTTCAGGAGTGCATCGCCATCTTCACGGGGAATGAGTTCGTCGAAAAACTCCATGAGATAGCGGAGCTTTTTGCATTCAATACGGATCTGGTGGATTACCTCATCAGGCGTTTCAGCTCCTACCCCATCGGCAATCTTACGGATTTTCCGGTATCTCTTATAGATACCTTGAAATACAAGCGGTCCGACAGGCAGGTCAGAAGCCGGTGCAGCTTTGTGACGGGTCTCTTCCGAAAAATAGCCTTCAATCTTCCGGAACCGTTGGCTGGCCGGATGCGCACGCATCTGCGCCGTGGTCCGCTTTACCTCGATCTCCCTCTCAGCCGAAAAATCCTCGAACATCCCCTCAAGGTGCTGGCGAAGTTCCGGGGCTAACAGTCCCAGGTATTCATCACGGGCTAACAGGTAGACATCCAGGTCGCGAAGCCGGTTGGTATTTCTGGCGATATCTCCGAGAACAGTACGTATGCGCCGAGTTTCTGCGGCGGGGAAGACATCCTTCACCAAACTGAGCAGTGAGCGGATTTTACGGAGGCAAATCCGGTAATCGTGGAGATATTCTGTGTCGAGATCCTGTAATATGCCGGGGATGTTGTGGACGGCAATCTCCAGAATGCTCCGCACTATCCGCCCCACGGCCTCGCGGGCGGGAGTATCGGCATTCAGGCCGCATGAAGGTCGCAGGGTGTACTTCTG
>DUZS01000025.1 GCA_013349405.1 Desulfuromonadales bacterium
TCGATCCGAACGCATGCCTGATTGTTTCGAGTGGGTATTCAAATGATCCGATAATGTCAGACTACCGTTCCCATGGATTTGCCGGTGCTATTGCAAAGCCTTACCGGGTCAGTGATCTTGAACGGTTACTTCGCTCGTCACTGCATTATTGAACCGACCCTAATGCCTCAAGAATCTGCCGTAAGCGCCGATACTCATCATCTCTCAGGCGCCGGTCGTGATAGACGGCACCAGCATAGACGCCGACAAAGTCGGATACATACTCATTATCCGCAGCTGCAGCCAACTCAAACAATCCGAAGTTCCCCTCCGCTGTTGAAATAGTGAATTTCCGTTCAACAATGCGCAAAAAACTTCGCAGGATACGTTCTTCCCGGGGACGGAAGAGTGAAGACCGTTTGACAGCACACAGGATGCCGGCAAGCAGCAGAATAGCGGCACCATAGGGTAGTAAACGGCGTATTATGGTTGCCGGATTAATCGTCTGTACCAGCGAACTGACCCTGCTGACAGCGTTCATCTGCTGCTCGAAGTCGTAGGTTATAACCAGCCGGTTCCACAGGTGGTTGAACGAGTCGAATGCCAACTTTGCCTGCAGCATGAGGCTCCGCGATTTTTTATCTGTCCAGACTTCTCCGGCATTTGCGGCAAAACTGCTCGGATCAATTCTCACCCACCCGCTCCCGTCAATATATGCTTCCACCCAGACGTGGGCTTTATCTTCCGTAACAATATAATAGCCGCCCATCTCGTTATATTCGCCACCGAGATACCCGCCGACCAGGCGGCACGGCACCCCGGCAAGGCGCAGCAACATCGCAAATGATGAGGCAAAAAACTCGCAGTGACCCTGCTTTTTATCAAAGAGAAACTGCACCAGAGCGGTGTCACCGGTTGCCAGCTCTTTTGTTGAGTAGCGATAGTTTCCGTTTCTGAAAAAGATCTCAAGCAACTCAACTTTAGCGCGATCGTCTTTTCCCGACTGTGTGATTTTTCCGGCAAGTGCCTCTACCCGATCAGGAATGTACTCCGGCAGTTGCAGGTAAAAGTTCTTATTGATTGGATTCCGTTGCGCGATTACGCCGTTTATCTGAGACTCAGCGGTATAACTCAGACGCTTACCGGTGGTTCTCGATAGTTCAAACACGCCATCCGGCGACTGCACCATGCGCTGCTGAGTAAGAGCCGTTGGTCGATCAAGCGCGAGTAAAGTTCGGCGACCTGCCGATGGTTCCTGATAAATAATCTGCCTGACCGGTTGGCCGGCAGCAACTGTCAGTTCGGTTGGAATCTGACTTGAGCGGGTCCATTTATTGCCGTCGGTACGGTTGAATACCGTGCCGCGCCAATACAGCTGCGGCTGAGGCTGACGAATCATTTCTGCCCGAAAAGCGAGCGCGTGAGATTCGGTTATACTGCTTTGACTGCCAGGCTGCACAACATCTGAATAACCGGAGGCACGGGAAGCCGGCGGTGTAAGAAAATCCCAGAGCGGCAACTGGGTACGCGGCATGATCGGAAAGAACAACAGCAGCAGCGGCACCGCCAGGAGCGGTATTAGTATGCCTGCGAAAAGAATTCTTTTCAGGTCTGCTTTTGTTACCGTCATTGCACGGTCCTGATCATGAAATGTCAGCAGTACGAGGGCGAGTGCCACCATAAAAAGGAGTATTCCAAGGTAGATCAAAAAGAGAGGACTGAGATCAAAAAGCGAAGAAGAGGCAAGGCAGAACAGGGAAAGGGCATATATCTGCAGGCTATACCGGACCGTTTTTTCACCGCTGAGCCGTACGGCAAGCATAATTGCCAGCACACTGACGACCGGTTCGGCAGGATTGCTGCGACTGAACTGCACTGCGTAATAAACAAAAACCGGAACAATGGCAGCATTCTGCATCCACGGCTTCAGCGGCCAGATCCCCCTCCGCTCCTGCCAGAGTCCTGACAGTATTCCGCACGCCAGAACAATCCGGGGAAAGGATGACAGCCAGGGCAGGAGCGGCAGCATGCCGCAGCAACCGATGGCATATGTTACTATGACGGCCAGCTTTCTAATCGATATCATATACCGCCAACTCTTTCAGCAGCTGCAGGCCGTGCTGTTTACCGGTCCCGGCAGCAAAGACCCGCCCCTTGAGAATCATCCCGACCGGTCGCTCCCGCACCCACCGCTGTACCAGCCAGGCGGCACGGGACAATCTCTCCTCAATTCCCTGCCCTGAAATGAGATCCAGATTAATGACCAATGGTGCGGCCACACTACGACCAAACCCTTTGACCAGAAAATCGGGACTGCGGGCAGAATGTTTCCAGTGAATCATGCGGAGCGGTTCAGAACCGGAATAGGGATAAATTCGCTCCAGCTCGCCGTTCATCCCCCGTTCCCGCCGTAAACCGGCACCTGCAGCCGGGGATTCATCGCCACTGCCGCCCAGCAATGTGGCAATGGGAGAGGGAAAGACGGTCACGCTGTCAGCACTATCAAAACTCCAGTACCGTCTGAAAAATCCGACCGGATACGGTGAGCTGATGGTGATTCTGCCAACCGGCACCGCTCCCCTCCGGCTAAACGTGAGTAAGATCGTATCACTGCATGTTGTGTTAGTGGGTAAGACGGGGAACATAAGGGCTTGGCCGCTCTGGTACTCAAGTGAAATCAGGAAGGAGGGGAGAAACCGTTTGGAGTTTTCCACCGACAGCCGGAATGGGGCCGGTATCCCGGCATATATTTCCTCCGGAGGGTGGAGATCGGGAATTAATTTCTTGATGTTATACATGCCGGCCAGGCCGGTTACCGACATAAATGCCAGTAATCCGGAGACAACCAGGAAGAGCAGATTATTACCGGTGTTGACCGCAGCAAAACCGATCAGGAGCGTGACAAGAACATAGAGCGCACCAGCTTTGCTGATCTTCAGGCCAAAGGCAACGCTCTGCCGGCGATGATCGTTAGTCGGTAAAATTCTGAATTCCTCCACTCGCCAAACCGTTACGTGTGAATTCAATTTTAATGCAGGCGGTACCGCCCGGAAGGTTATCTGTACTCCCGTACCTGATCAAAAACGCAGTTTCTTACGGTCATATGTATGTGAGGTTTCTTTTACTTTCATTTCACGGGCAAAATCATGGAACAGGTTCCAGTAGGTGTCGTCAAGGGTCAGATTAGCCCAGAAATCAGAGCTCTCGGAGCATTTAACGGTATAATACCCGAACATGTAGTGGGCAAGTTCCGGGCGAATGAGCCCGGAATTGGTCATTAATGCGACTTCTTCCAGCAGACCGATGAAATCACGCTTGTCCTGGGCGTTGACTTCGGCCAGACGCGGATCGTTGGCAAACATCAGCGCACAAATTTCCTTGAAGATGGGGTTTTCCTTCAAGCGCCGACGCAGCAGAGTAAAATGCTCAACCCGTTTCTGCGCTCCCTGACGCCGGTATTCGAGCAGACCGTTGGCAAAGGCGATAATAGTAATCAGACCGCCTATAATTATTGAAAAATCTTTGAGTGCCGTTATCATCATGCCGTGCGCTCCTTACCTTGGATATCCCGACTTACTGTAATAGTAGTGATTTAGGCCAAAGGCACCGCTATGCCGGCGACGATCGTCCGTATCACCCCGCCTCGGTCACCGGCCGTCATCTCACTCCGCATGCCGAGGCGATGGGCACAGACCGAAACCGCTATGTCCTTGACATCTTCAGGTGCGACATAATCGCGCCCCGCCAGAAAAGCCGCCGCTTTGGCCGCCTGGGCAAGATTTATGGCCGCCCGGGTTGATAGACCGGTCAGAATGAGATTGTGCGCTCTGGTTGCCAAGACCAGGCTATGTATGTAGGTAAGAACCTTTTCGGAGAGATAAACCTCATGTACCGCACGTTTCGCCGCCAGAATTTCAGCGGATGACACCAGAGGGACCATGCCGGCCATCCGTTCGCGAATACCGCCAGCGGCGATAATTTCCCGCTCAAGCGCTTCCGGCGGGTAACCGATGCCGGTACAGATAAGGAAACGGTCAAGCTGCGATTCCGGCAGCAGGAAAGTACCGCTCTGGTCAGCCGGGTTCTGGGTTGCAAAAACCATGAAGGGGTCAGGCAGTGGGTGCGTCACCCCTTCAATCGTTACCCGCCGCTCCTCCATCGCTTCGAGCATGGCACTCTGCGTGCGCGGCATGGCACGGTTGATCTCGTCAAGCAACACGATATTGTTGAAAATCGGCCCGGGCTGAAAACTGAAATGCCCCGCTTCGCGGTTAAAGATCGAGAGCCCGGTGATATCGGAAGGGAGGAGATCACTGGTGCATTGCACCCTGCCGAAGGAAAGACCGGTAACCCCGGCAAGCGCCAGAGCTACCGTCGTTTTGCCGAGACCGGGCAGATCTTCAACAAGAATATGCCCTCCAACAAGCAGGGCAATGGTTGACAGACGCAGAACTTCCTCTTTCCCCTGCAGATATTCGCTTGACAATGTTTGAAAAACGTTCGTAAACGCGTGAGGTTGGACAGATTGAGCCACATGGCACCTCAATAACGAAAATATGACGTAAAAACAGACCGACCCCCAGGTGAAAAAACCATGGGGGTCGTAGACAACAGAAGTGGGTAAGCGATTAGCCGAGCGCAGCGTTCAAATCGGCCAGCAGCGTCTCAACATCAAGACCGTGTGCCCGAGCACCCTGCTCAAGGCTTTCATTCTGCGCTCCCATACATCCGACACAGCCAAGGTTGTGCTTCTGAAGCACCTTGACAGATTCGGGATAGGTACGCATCAGTTCAAAAAATGTCATCTCTTTGGAAATATTTGCGGCCATGGTGTATACTCCTTGAAAGTAGCGGATGTCCGCTACTCGTACTTGATATCAATTATTTCATACTCTTTTTTACCTGACGGCACAATGACTCTGACTGAGTCATCGAGTTTGTGGCCAATCAGCGCTTTCCCGACCGGTGATGTGCAGGAAATCTTACCCAGTTTAATGTCAGCTTCATCTTCACCGACAATTTTATAGGTAACTTCTTCTTCCGATGCGGTGTCGTACACAGTCACCGTACAGCCAAAGACAACTTTATCCGGTTTCAAGCCTGACAGATCGACAACGTGGGCGCGAGCCAGTTTACCGTTGATCTCCTGTATGCGCCCTTCAATAAAACCCTGACGGTTCTTGGCCGCATCATATTCGGCATTTTCGGAAAGATCGCCATGAGCGCGGGCTTCCGCGATATCCTGAATGACCTTGGGGCGTTCTTCACGAATCAGCCGCTTCAGCTCTTCCTGTAACGCTTCAAAGCTCTCTTTTGTTAATGGAATGGAATGGGACATCGAGTAATCTGCTCCTGTTTATAATAGATAATCCTGAATCGGTTTGACCGTCAACTCCTGCTTCTGCAACGAAATAATACTGTCAGCAACCGCTTTTGCACCGGCAACTGTTGTATAATACGCGAGATTATGCATCAACGCCTCGCGCCGGATAGAGAACGAATCTGCCACCGCCTGAGCACCCTGAGTAGTGTTCAGCACCAGTTGCACGTCGCCATTCTTGATGGCATCAACGATATGCGGACGTCCCTCAAGCACCTTGTTGACGCGGCGCACCGGAATGCCCTTGTCTTCCAGATACTGGGCTGTGCCGCCGGTGGCCAGAATACCGAATCCGGCTTTATACAGTTTTTCAGCAGCGCTGACAACATGTTTTTTGTCAGCATCACGCACACTGATAAAGACATTCCCGGACAACGGCAGCTTTACATTCGCACCCAGCTGTGATTTAGCAAACGCCTCGGCGAAAGTTTCACCGATTCCCATAACCTCACCGGTCGACTTCATCTCCGGCCCCAGCAAGGTATCAACGCCGGGGAATTTGACAAATGGGAAGACCGCTTCTTTGACTGAAATGTGCTTCGGAATAATATCATTGACTATTCCCAGCTCTTTAAGGGTTTTTCCGGCCATGACGCGGGCGGCGATTTTAGCAAGCGGGCGTCCGGTCGCCTTGGAAACAAACGGTGAGGTGCGTGAGGCACGGGGATTGACCTCCAGGATATAGACGGTTGAACCTTTGACTGCGTACTGGACGTTCATCAAGCCTTTGACATTCAACTCCAGCGCCATCAGTACCGTCTGGCGGCGGATTTCCGCTACGATATCCTGGCTGATCGAATACGGCGGCAGACTGCAGGCCGAATCACCCGAATGTATGCCAGCCTCCTCGATATGCTCCATGATGCCGCCGATCACGACGTCAACTCCGTCACAGAGCGCATCAACGTCAATCTCAATAGCTTCATCGAGGAAACTGTCAATCAGAATAGGGTGTTCCGGAGAAACCAGTACGGCGGTTTTCATATAGCGCTGCAGATTTTCCGAGTCATAGACAATCTCCATAGCGCGGCCGCCGAGAACATATGAGGGGCGCACAACCACCGGATAGCCGATGCGGGCAACAACCGCTTCCGCTTCCTCAAAAGAACGGGCCGTGCCGTTCTCCGGTTGGAGGAGTTTCAGTTTGTGCAGCATTTCCTGAAAACGCTCACGATCTTCAGCACGGTCAATCGCGTCCGGTGACGTCCCGATAATCGGCACTCCGGCCTTTTCAAGGGCAACTGCCAGTTTAAGTGGTGTTTGCCCCCCGAACTGGACGATCACGCCAACCGGTTTTTCAACGGCAACGATTTCCAGAACATCTTCCAGGGTCAGCGGTTCGAAATAGAGGCGATCAGAGGTATCATAGTCCGTTGAAACCGTTTCCGGATTACAGTTGACCATAATGGTTTCGTAGCCGTCTTCAGCGAGCGCAAACGCACCATGCACACAGCAGTAATCAAACTCGATTCCCTGTCCGATCCGGTTCGGCCCGCCGCCAAGGATCATGATTTTTTTCCGGTCGGTCGGCGCCGCCTCGCACTCCTCCTCGTAGGTAGAGTACATGTACGGAGTGTAGGCAACAAACTCGGCGGCACAGGTGTCAACCCGCTTGTACACGGGACGCACATTCAATGACCAGCGCAGTTCGCGCACGGCATCTTCACTTGTCTGCCAGAGTTTCGAGAGAAATTTATCGGAAAAACCCATTTGTTTAGCTTCGCGCAAAACGTGTCTGAAATCTACTCCCCCTCCCCTGGCGGGAGGGGGTTGGGGGGTGGGGGAAGCAGCATCGCGAGGTATTGTACCTTCACCCCCACCCTGGCCCTCCCCCGTCAAGGGGGAGGGGAAAAAGGCAGCCAGGCCCTTCAGCTCATCTTCTTTTTCAATAATCTGCCTTATATTATGCAGAAACCAGGGATCAATAGCAGTATGCTTCTGAACTTCAGCAACAGACATACCGCTGCGCAGGGCATCACCGATATACCAGAGCCGGTCGGCATTCGGCACACGCAGTTTCTCCAGCAGCAGTTGCTGTTCCTTACCGGTCAGCGCCCGCCGCGTTTCGCTGCCGAGTTCGAACATCCGGGAGTCGAAGCCGCTCACGCCTATTTCAAGGGACCTGATCGCCTTCTGAAATGATTCCTTGAAGGTTCGGCCGATTGACATGACTTCACCAACAGACTTCATCTGCGTCGTCAGTGTTGCGTCTGCAGCCGGAAACTTCTCAAAGGTGAAGCGGGGGATCTTGGTGACAACATAGTCAATGCTCGGCTCGAAGCAGGCCGGCGTTTCGCGGGTGATGTCATTGGTGACTTCATCAAGGGTATAGCCGACCGCCAGTTTGGCCGCTATTTTAGCAATCGGAAAGCCGGTTGCTTTTGACGCCAGTGCTGATGACCGCGATACGCGGGGATTCATCTCGATGACAACGAGACGGCCATCACGGGGGTTAATGCCGAACTGAATATTGGAACCACCGGTATCAACGCCTATTTCACGAATAATTTTCAACGACGCATCGCGGAGGATCTGGTACTCCTTGTCGGTCAACGTCTGTGCAGGAGCAATGGTGATCGAATCACCGGTATGCACCCCCATCGGATCGAAGTTTTCAATCGAGCAGATGATCACAACGTTATCGGCGGTATCACGCATCACTTCCAGCTCATACTCTTTCCAGCCGATAACCGATTCCTCAATCAGGATTTCATCGGTAGGCGAGGCATCAATGCCGCCCATCGCCATTTTTTCATACTCTTCGAGGTTATAGGCGATGCCGCCGCCGCTCCCTCCCAAAGTGAATGAAGGGCGGATGATGGCCGGGAAACCGATAGTTTTAATAACTTCCATGGCTTCAATATAATTATGAGCAAGTCCTGAATGGGGCACCGCCAGACCGATCTTTTCCATAGCTGCTTTGAAAAGAGTGCGATCCTCGGCTTTCTTGATGGCAGGAAGTTTAGCGCCAATCAGTTCTACACCGAATTTTTCCAGAATACCGGCTTCAGCAACAGACACGGCGGTATTCAGCGCCGTCTGGCCTCCCAAGGTCGGCAACAGGGCGTCAGGGCGCTCTTTCTCAATTATCTTGGCAAGAATTTCCGGCGTTACCGGTTCGATATAGGTGCGGTCGGCGAAGTCGGGGTCAGTCATGATGGTGGCCGGATTACTGTTCAGCAGCACTACTTCATACCCCTCTTCCTTCAAGGACTTGCACGCCTGAGTTCCGGAATAGTCAAATTCGCACGCCTGACCGATAACAATCGGGCCGGCGCCAATGATGAGAATCTTTTTGATGTCTGTTCTTTTCGGCATTTTTTCTCCTTATGGGCAGGAAGCACGCTCCCGGTGTTGTTAATTTATGCGAAACGTCTGACGACTATTGAAACAAATTCCTCCAAATCACCGATGCCATGCGTTGCAATATCATATACCTGATTTAGATCCAGTTTAGCGTATTCATGAACGACAAGATTGCGGAACCCGACAGCGCTGATCAATTTTTCCTGTAAATCAACGGAAATGATATTCCGGCCGCGCAGTAGACAAAAGAAATCGTTCATGCTGCCGGCCATGCCATATCCTTCATCACTGACAATATGAGCGGCCATGTCAACACATCCCTGAATCGCCTGCATGAGGTTGAACAGGACGATATCCTGGCTGTCTTCGTCAACCATAAACTCATCAATCGACGCAGAACGTTTTTCTTTTACCTTGTTGATGCATTTTTCAATAGTGGTCACTTTGGCCACCAGAATATTCCGGTCAACCACGAGCCTCACCTCCATAACGACTGCGCAGCCTGTTCAGGCGCATATCAATGTAATAAGAAAACTCGGCAATTAGCGGCAGTTTGTGACGCCTGAAACTTCGTAATACTTCTGGATCTTTATCATACACAACCTCTCCTTTTCCGAACACCTGGCCCAGCACAACTTCACTGGCATCATTCATAACAAGCGGATGAATATCGAACCGCAACATCCTCTCCAATTCGGTGTAATAGGCCATTTTCAGGTCATAATAGGCAGAAGAAACAATTGCGCCGTCCAGGAGAAAGGCGATGTCGATATCGCTTCCCGGTCTTTCTTTACCGGTCGCACGGGAGCCGAAGAGATAGCAGGCCACGATCTCTGGGCGGGTTGCGCAATAGGTTGCGATACTGTTTTTCAGTTCTTCAGTGGGCATGAGATGTGATATTTCCGTTAAATAGAGGTGCTTGCAGGAAACTTCCCTTTGCCCGAACTCTATTGTTCTGAGTTTGTCCAGATTATACTGATTTGCTTCCAATACATTTTGCGTAGACATATTCCGGATCGAGGTCAACCCCACAATCCCATTCTATTGTGTCGAATGATACTTGAACCCGTTTGAAAGCTTCATAGTCTTTAATGCGTTGAAATATGCCGAAATCCAGGATAGGCTTCATATCGAGAATACCTTTCTCGCCGTTGTCAAAAAAAATTGAAAGCACATAATTGTCACCTGGAACAACCGTTTTCACTGAAGGATACATAGCTCACTCCTTATTGTAGGGGCTGTATTTTGAATGGTTCTTTGCCGTTCATTATAAGATCCCAGTCGCTTAGCAGTTCTTCTTGATGTAACTCAGCCCAGGCGAGTGCGAGTTTTGTTTGCCTACTTGGAAGTCCACCTTCAATAATTTCACATGTGCGAATGTCAACTGATGCTTTATATTCGTTGTAGTATACATGAAAGTGCGGTGGCGGATGTTCACCTGGAGCAAAATACATCCGAATAATGATTCCGTAGAACGTTGAAATAGTTGGCATTGGCTTCGCTCCATTCCGCCCTTAATGATAATCGTAGTCTGCCGTTGAACAGTCTTACTGTGAAACGCAACATTGTTGTGTCGCGTTGCTAAAACTAACGACCAACAAAACTGTTTACCTCCGTCATTGCTGCTTCAATAGGCTTGGCGTACTCTGATCTCATAACAGACTTATCGTTCCCACCAGAATTAATCTTTGCTCTTTACCACATACGCCGCTCCATCTTCGGCACAACGACAAACATGTGCTGGATGGCTTTTTTGCCGCAACCACCAATTCCTCAATGAACCGGTTTCTGCTTTGTTATGGAAATATGCCATTTCTTCTTGTCTGCTCATTTCTTTAATTTCTTCGTAAATTTGCAACTGAGCCGAACGTTTAAAGGCGATACAGTCGAATGTTTTTTCACTATTCTTCATCTGTCATAACCGCATTCTTTTCATTGGGTCAATTCCTTCAATAGGTCACGATATAAATTCAGTTACTACTCGACAACTCTCATTCATCGTTCTCAAGCACCAGCGAGGGAATGCATCCGGGGGCGCTCCAGCGTCCCGTGTCGCAGTATCAGCTATCATCTCGAACCACCCCAATTATTACGGTATGGTTATGAGCAGGTACAATTTGGGGTCTCGCTGGGTTACGACAAGACAGGACGCTGGAGCGTCTACTTCAATCAGTTGGGTTGCAGTCATAGATAATCCTCCAAAATGGGCTGATTGCTCCGCAAGCATATGTTCTGTATTTATTCTGTTCAACTGTTATTGCCGCTCGTGCGCACAAACCGAACAACTACCCAAACAGAACATTTAGTCTGTGATCACGAGAATACATCTCACGCCACAATCGTAGTCGAAGCCACCAACCGATGCCCGATGTTGTCAACCATTACCCCGAAGCCTTCAAGAGTGCGCACACCCAGCAACGTCATATCACCCTTCTGCGCAAAAACCAGCTCATCGGTCGTCTCATAGCCGTCAGCCTTGATTATTGCATAACCAATCTCCCGTTCAATACGGGTGCCATCGGCAGTCTGAAAAATTTTCTTGCGACGTGGCGTAATACCTGCCCGAGTAAGAATATCCGCCGGTAGCCAGGAAAGTTCGGAACCGGTTTCAACAAGCGCCTCTACCGGCGGTGTTTCAATCTCTTCATGTTTGGGATTAGCAACGACAATTTCGATCTTGAACATGCTCATCACGACACCTCCTGACTCATACCGAAATTCATTCACGCACCTCAGTTCCGCTCGCCCATTATCTACTACAGTCACTCAAAAACATGAAAAAACGACTCCACATCAAGACCATTAATCACGGTTTCGCATTACCGCTTACGACTCAGTTTGCTGTATGCATTTTACGTGGCTTATGCGGAATAATCCCGATAAGCGCCCGCAATGCGTTATTTATTGCCGTAGCATCAGGAAAATAGGCGCGTACATCCCGATCAATAAGAACAGCATCAGCATCGGGAATAAATTTTTGCACAAGCACTGAGCCGTCATCATGCCGCACTTTGACGGTATGCCCTGCTCGATACAGAGCGCTATGTTTGCCTCTGACACCTCCCGAAAAATCAACCGGGCGTATCTCTTCCGTTTCAATTTTCTTTTTCATACAATCTCCTTTCAACAGGCAACGCGCATCTGGCACTAATGATCCGAATACTTCTCCCTCGTTCAGTGTAGGAAACGACAAGCAACCGCCTTTGTTCTGACATTCCGATATCTATAAACCGGTATTCACCTTCAGAATGATCCGTATCTGCAACCGTGATTGAGAGAGAATCAGCAAAAACCGAGCGGGCTTCCTCAAAACTGACTTTATGGTTTTTGAGATTCACCTTTGATTTATAGTTATCCCACTCAAAAATCATCAGATAGTCCTATGGATAAAAAGGATAACGGCGGATATCAGCTAAAACAAAAATCTTTTTTGGTAACGTCACGTCACTCAACATCTTGAAAATCACTTCTTCAAAATCCCAATAAGCTATTAAATTCCCTTTACAAATCGCCCCATACTTCATCCTCCTCAGCACAGAGCCAATCCTTCTTCAGAGATGATTCACTGGCCACAACGGTATAAATCCCTTCTCGAATGGCTTTTGCCTTAACAACAGCGATAAAATCGAAAACTTCACCCAGAAAAAAAGGTTCCGGTATGGTTTCAATTTCGTGCATCACTGCGGCTCTGTTAAGCATGTTAGCCTCCCATTACTTGTACATCTTCCGTACGAATGACGCCCACAGATACTGGTCATGGTTATCAGCCAGATCAGAAGGCCCGCCCTCACAAACACCCGCCAAAGAAATAAGACTATTTACCTGTTCATCTGTTCTCATATACCAACTCCTCAATCCCCATGACACCTAACTCATTTCACCCCGGAAAAACTCCTAAAAAGCTGCTGCAGCCCTGAAACAATTGAATTCACCACTTCCGGTTCGGGAATCGGGATCTTCAGACACGGTTTGCCGCTTGACTCATCCGTACCGATAAATCTCTGGACGATAGACTCAAGCGGTTGCACAGTTCTGCTCTCACCAGACACAGCATGATCCGGTTTTTGCGGGGCAAGTGACTGGCTCAACTCCATCAGAAAACGTGCTCCCCCTGCCAGCAGATCGTTGAGCGCCTTTTGTCCCGCATCGACAATCGGTTCCGATTTTTCCTCTTCATCAGCGAATTCAGCATCGACTTCGGTCTCATCATCGACGGCTTGTTCCTCTTCCTCACGCTCCTCACCTTCAAACTGTTGTGCACCTTTTTCCAAACCAGTGGTGGCCTCCTCAACAGATGACATGAACTGTTCCATCTGCGTCTGCCCCATCATGACGACATCGGCACCATCTTCGTCAAGTACCCCGGCAAAGAGCGACTTTTTGAAGCTAAGCAGACCGAGTATCCGCTCCTCAATTGAATTTCGGGAGACGAAGTTGATTATCCGCACCGGTTTTTTCTGCCCCATGCGGTGAATACGGGCAATGCGCTGTTCCAGTACCGCAGGATTCCAGGGGATATCAAGATTGATCAGCAGTGAGCCGCTTTGCAGGTTGAGTCCAACGCCACCGGCATCGGTGGAGAGAAATACGCGACAGGCGGGATCTTCGCGGAAACTGGTCATCAGCCCCTTGCGATCTTTTGACGGCACACTGCCGTTCAAGTGAACATAACCGATTCCGTTGGCTTCCAGCAATTTAGCCACCAGATCGGTCATGATATGCCATTGGCTGAAGACTACTGCCTTCTCCGTTCCCTCCTGCATCATTTCCTGGAGGATAATCTCCAATTCTTCAAGCTTTGGACCATGCAGGGTGCGCTTGTCCACCAGCCAGGTGTTATCCGACACCATCCGCATACAGGCGAGCGCCATCTGCAAACGCCGCTGATCGGCTTCGCAGAGAAAACGATGGCGCCGCCACTTTGCCACCAATCTGACGACGATATCGGCATAATCCTCATGCAGCGCCATCTGCTCTGCAGTCATCGGTACGAAAAAATTCTTGTCGATCCTGCTCGGAAGCTGTTTCAGCACTTCACTCTTCTTGCGGCGGATCATCACGTCTTTCAGGGAAGTCCGCACCTTTTCGAGATCGCGATAGCCGATAACCTTTCCATGATGGTCGGTAACACGGTGATTGTGGGCAAAACGGTAGAGCGGCCCCAAATGCTGGCAATCGACAAACTCCATCAGTGAATGAAGCTCCTCAATGCGGTTCTCCAGCGGGGTGCCGGTAAGCACAATGGCAAACGTCGATTTCAGGGATTTTACCGTGCGGGCGGTGCGGGTCTTCCAGTTTTTGATGCGTTGCGCCTCATCGAGAATAATCAAATCCGGTTCCCAGGCGTGAATGAACTCAAGATCACGGTGTACCAGTTCGTAATTGGTCAGTTTAAAGAATGAATCCGAGGCGTACACATACTTCCGATGGGGCGTCATCCCCTCGACCATAGTGGCGCTGCGGCTGGTAAAGCGGTCAATTTCGCTCTTCCACTGGTGTTTGAGAGAGGTTGGAGAGATTATCAGCACCTTTTCGATCTTGTAAAGGCGGGCCATCAGTTCGGCGGCAGCAATGGCCTGAACGGTTTTGCCAAGCCCCATGTCATCACCCAGCAGGCAACGACCGGCAGAGAGGGCAAACAGGGCACCCTGACGCTGATAGGGATACAGTTGTGTAGTGAGAAGGGTGTCAAAAAGCGGACTGTCAATCCCCTGCGGCAGAAATTCCGCAACAAGAGTTTTATTGTGCGCTGCATCCTGGTGATCCGCGATAAACGTCATCACGTCATCGTAGCAGCGCACCTCATGACCCTTCCAGCGGGAGAGAGCATTCAAAAAAGTGTTAATATCCTGAAAACGCCGCTCCTTCAACACTCCGAAATCATCAAAATAGCGCCGGGACAGAGTGAGCAGGCCGGCAGGGGCGTTTGAACCGGGGCGAAAGCGAACCTCGCGCTTGAGACCATAACTCAGGTAGACTTCGGAATAGCCGGGTTGAAAACCGCTATCAAACTGCCGCACCACTCCGCGTTTCTTTTTCAGGCTGGCAAGAGTAAATTCAACATGCTTGCACGTTCCCAGAGTGTTGATACTGAAATCAGGGCATGAACAGTAGTTGTCGCCCGGTTTGTCACCACGAATGGCAAGACGATAGGTTTTGCCACTTTCCGGATTGGTCAGGAGGAAGTCGGAAAAAACCGGATGGCCACCGACATTGTTCAGCTTGAACGCCTGGCGCTCACCAAACTGCTTGCGCAGAAGACGTTGCCACTCCTCCATCTCCATATCTTCCGGCTTGTGAGTTCTGACAACTCTGGTAACCGCCTCCGCAACAGCAAGAAGTTTGGGTTTCTTGTTTGGTTTTGATTGAGTTTTTGTCATTGATTTCTACCGTTTTTTTTGAGGTGATTGTTATTTCCGATTGATAAATTGAATGACTGAATCACTGAATTGTTTGAAATCATCAAGATGCCGACGCAGAACAAGAATCACGATTTCTGCATCGACTGTTTCATATTGATGAACAACAATATTTCGGAATTTGGACATTTTTTCCATCACAGCTAATTTATCCGGAGCCAGAATGTTGTTTTCAGCCAAAACTCTGAAAGTATCAGCGTATGTTTCCGGTATACGCAACCCGTTATCGGATATAACGTGATTGGCAATATCGGCGCACAGCTCAATCATCATCTGCAGAGTCCGCTCGACAATCCTCTGGATCTTCCAGTCGCTACGATACTGTTCAACTGTTAGCGCAGAATATTCACTAACCTGCTTCTGATATTCCGAGAGGGAGGCAATTTTACGAAAAACAAGCGCTTTATCAACCATCAGGCAAACCTCCCATAAAGAATATCCTGTTCTTTGCGACTGAAATCAAAAAATTCCCGAAGCGCCAACGACTCGAATTTATGACGGAGGAACGGCTGTTTATCTGCTATCAGACGTTTTTTCCGTAAAATTCTCCCGATCAGACTTATCGAAGCATCATTCAAAATAACCAGGTCAATTTCGTCCGTCTTCAATACATCAGATACCGCGCCGATTATGTCGAGCTTTACTTCCGCTTTATCGACACAACTATTCAAATAAATTGCAATATCTACATCAGATAACGGTCGCTGCTCCCCTAACGCTAACCCACCGAAAATATAGGCAAAAACGACCCTCTGATCTCGAGAAAAAAGAGGCTCCAGAAGAGCTAGCTTTGCTGAAATGTCTGTAGGTATCCTGTTTTGTTTAATCATCACATCTCACCTGAACACAAAAAACACCGCGCCGGCGAGACAGCAGCCGGCCCAGAGAAAGTCCCATTTGAGCGGTACCCCCATGTAATATACCGCAAAGGGGACAAACACGCAGAGCGTGATCACCTCCTGGGTGATCTTGAGCTGCGCCAGCGAAAAGCTGCCGGCATAGCCGATCCGGTTTGCCGGAACCTGTACCAGATATTCAAAAAAGGCAATCCCCCACGAAACAAAAACGGCAATCAGCCAGTGCCGGTTGTTGAAATTTTTCAGATGCGCATACCAGGCAAAGGTCATGAACACATTGGAGATCACCAGCAGTACAATCGTCCTCATATTGCGCCACGCTCTTCGTCAAGTTCCTGCACCCAGCCGTTTTCAAGCCCTGCTTCTTCGAGGGCCGCAACGGCAGCGTCATACTCCCCGTGATTCACCGGTCGAGCCATCCCCTCAATTTCCAAAGCCTTGTGAGCCGGGAAATATTGGCTCATCAGGGCAATATGGGTTTCATCCCCAAGATTTCCGGCAATCCAGGGGAGTGTTTCCAACGATCCCGCTCTGTTGCCCGGCAGAACCAGGTGGCGAATGATAAGGCCGCGTGCCGCCACATCATCTTCATTAACCTGAAGATGACCGACCTGCCTGAGCATCTCAATCACTGCGGTACGATTGATCTCGCAATACCCGGGAGCAGAGGATATATCAACAGCAGCGGAGTTGTCAGAGTATTTCATATCGGGCAGGTATAGAGAAACAATACCGTCAAGAAGCTGCAACGCATCAACATTTTCATAACCGCTGCTGTTCCAGACGATCGGCAGCGAAAATCCAAGCGGAATCGCCAGCCAGAGTGCCGCGAGAATCTGCGGCAGATAGTGGGTCGGGGTGACGAAGTTGATGTTATGGACCTGCTGTTTTTGCAGCTTCACCATGCGAGCGGCCAGTTCCCTGGTGGGTATCTCTTGACCGTTACCAAAATGGCTGATGGGAAAATTCTGACAGTACGCACATTTTAAGGAGCAGCCGGACAGAAAGATGGTGCCTGAGCCCTGTGTACCGGAAATGGGCGGTTCTTCACCGCGATGCACATTCGTCGAGGCAATCTTTGGTTTCAACCCTGCCCCGCAGATTCCCCGCTCATCTTTTATTCGGTTGACGCCGCAGTTATGGGGACAGAGGTCACAGGAGGCAAGACGCCGGTAGGCTTCCCGGATGCGGTGCAGCAATTCGCCGGAGGCATGAAGCTTCACGTAGTCCATCACCATCAGGGCATATCAGGATATGTGAGCCGAGCCTGAACCAACCAGGCGGGATCGGGCTCCGACACCACATGTTCTTTCTCGAAAATTACCCGTAAGTCAAAATAAAGATCCGGAAACAGCTTGGAATAGAAGCTTTCATCCCAATTAAACAGTTCCGCTACACCATATTTTCCATCAACCAACCAGTAGCGTTCGGCGCTTTCTTCCATGGGACTGATAATGATGAATTCTTGCACACGATGCTGCTCGTAGAGCCATTTTTTAGTACGGCGATCCTTTATGATGTTAGACGGTGACAAAACTTCAATCACCAGGTCTGGCGCTCCCTTGATATTTTTTTCAGTAATTTTCTCCGGGTCACAGACAACAAAAACATCCGGTTCTACGACGTTAATGTCATCCAACACCACATCAAGCGGAGCTACAAAAGGTTTGCATGGCTTCCCGATAAAAAACTTTTCAAACATAGTTGCAAGCTTGAGCACGATAACCTGATGCTTTACGACCGGCGAAGGCGCCATATCGTAGACAACACCATCAATAATCTCCAAACGAACACCTTCGGGAAGCTTTTCATACTCCTGGTAGGTATACGGTTCCGGATACTGACGTTTTAGATTTGTCATGGTGCGTCCTCCTTATCATGCCCGGTTACATGCCATCATCTCAACAAAACGCCCGAAAAGATACTGCGAATCATGTGGTCCTGGAGACGCTTCCGGATGGTGCTGCACCGAGAAAATCGGCAGAGCGCAGTGGCGGATCCCTTCGACAGTCTGGTCGTTCAGATTTTCATGCCCCAGACAGGCAACGTCACCAAGGGAATCAAGATCGACGGCAAAACCGTGATTCTGGGAGGTAATTTCAACCTTGCGTGTTGACATATCCATAACCGGCAGGTTGGAACCGTGATTGCCGAACGGCAGCTTGACTGTTTTTCCTCCGAGAGCCAGCCCAAGCAGCTGATGACCGAGACAGATGCCGAAAATCGGTTTTTTACCGATAAGCTTTCTGATCTCCGCCTGCACGCCGGTCAGTGGTTCAGGGTCACCGGGACCATTGGAGAGGAAGATACCATCAGGGTTCATGGCAAGGGCTTCCTCCGCCGGGAAATTGGCCGGGACAACGGTCACATCACAGCCGGCAGATACCAGACAGCGCAATATATTGTATTTAATACCGAAATCGTATGCGACAACTTTGTACTTGAGCGTAGAGGAGTCTATCTGCGGATACCCGTCAGCAAGATCCCACTCTCCTTCGGTCCAATGGTACGGTTTCTCGCAGGAAACACCGGAAGCCAAATCAAGCCCCACCATACTGGGGAGAGCTTTCGCTTTGGCGATCAGACTGGCGTGATCGAGGTCAACCGTAGATATGATACCGTTTTGGGCACCCTTGTCGCGAAGATGCCGGGTCAAGGCCCGGGTATCAATCCCCTGAATACCGATCACGCCGTTCTCCTTGAGGTAGGCATCAAGGCTCATAGTTGCGCGCCAGTTCGAATAACAGTCAAGATACTCCTTGACGATAAAACCGGACAGGAACAGTCCGAGACTCTCGATATCTTCCGGGTTGATACCGGTGTTGCCAATCTGCGGATAGGTCATGGTCACCATCTGCCCTTTATAGGACGGATCGGTCAGAACCTCCTGATAGCCGGACATGGCGGTATTGAACACAACTTCACCGGTGGCTTCACCACTGGCTCCAAACGATTTACCTTCAAAGATGCGCCCATCGGCGAGCGCAAGAATTGCTTTCATAATAGTGTGGCTCCTGACATCTGATTTAGCGTTTGTACATCACTTTACCGTTCACAATAGTTGCTGCGGCGCCACCGATCATTTTATTACCAAGCCAGGGCGAATTTTTGGATTTACTGGCCAGTTTGTCAGCCTCTACTACCCACTCACAGGCCGGATCAATCAGAGTAATGTCAGCCACGGAACCGGTCTTGAGAGTTCCACGCTGCAATCCAAGTATATTCGATGGTATACATGACATTTTATCAATCAGTTGATTAAGGGTTAACGTTCCTTCTGCAACGAGCCCGAGTGACAGGGGCAAAGATGTTTCCAGGCCGATGATACCGTTCATGGCGACAGTGAATTCGACATCTTTTTCATCCTGATGATGCGGCGCGTGATCAGTCGCGATAGCGTCTATGGTGCCATCTTTCAATCCAGCTTTGATGGCGGCCACGTCATCGGCCTCACGGAGCGGCGGATTCATCTTGGCGTTGGTGTTATAGCCGCGAACCGCGTCATCGGTCAGGGTGAAATAGTGCGGAGCTGTTTCACAGGTCACCTTAACGCCGCGCGCTTTCGCCTCACGGATTATCCGTACAGCACCTTTGGTTGAAACATGGGCAATATGAATCGGTGTACCGGTATACTCGGCCAGCATCGTCTCACGGGCAGTCGCAATATCCTCCGCAACGCGCGGAATCCCTTTCAGCCCCAGTTCAGTGGAGGTAAAGCCCTCATTCATGGCGCCCTCGCCTACCAGTTCCAACTCTTCGGCATGGGAAATCACCATGATCCCGATGCCGGCAGCATACTGCAGGGCGCGCATCATCAGTTCGCTGTTATGCACCGGCTTACCGTCATCGGAAACAGCAACACAGCCCGATTCCTTCAACTCACCCATTTCCGACATGCGATCTCCGGAGAGCCCGTACGTTATGGAACCAACGGGGAACACATTGCAGAAACCTTCACTCCTGGCTTTGTTGATGATGTAACTGGCAACGGTTTTATTATCGATAACCGGCTTGGTGTTCGGCATGCAGCAGATCGAGGTAAACCCGCCTGCTACCGCCGCCCTGGTTCCGGAAATGATGTCCTCTTTGTATTCCAGGCCTGGATCACGCAGGTGGACATGCATATCGATCAACCCCGGCACGACATACTTACCGGCAGCATCAATGACCTCAGTACCAGACTGTGCAGCCAACTTTTTGCCAATCTCTTTAACCAGGCCGTTTTCCACCAGCAGGTCCAGAGTGTCATCAATGTTCTGGCTCGGGTCGATTACCCGGCCGTTTTTTATCAGCAGATTCATATAGTCTCCTTTCAGAAATAAAATTATAAAGAACTATTTCCGGAACGTTCAATTTTGTGCAAGGTCAAGGAAGATGAACGTTTGCTCGGAGGCGTAGCACCGCTACGCCGCACACGGAAACGAGAAATCTGACGCCGAGATTGCGCAAAAGTGGACGTTTCCTACTCCAGTTCGCCGCCGCATACATGGTACAGCATCGACATCCTTACCGCGACACCGTTCTCCACCTGCTTTAGAATCCAGGACTGATCACCGTCAACCATGCTTGAAGACATTTCGACACCCCGATTGATCGGTCCGGGGTGCATGACCATCGCATTCGGTTTGGCCAGTTTGATATTGTTCGGATTCAAACCGAAATAGCGGGAATATTCACGAGCGTTCGGCATGAGGGTTTTCCCCTGGCGTTCCTGCTGAATACGCAGCATCATAACGACGTCGGCATCCTGCAGCGCCTCGTTCATGGTCGCGCAGACCGTGACATCGCCCAACCTTTCCACCCCCGGCGGCATCATGGTCGGCGGTCCGGCCAGAAAAACCTGTGAACCAAGCTTGGTCAGTCCCTGAATATTCGATCGTGCCACACGACTGTGGGTGATATCCCCGACAATCGCCACTTTCAGGCCGTCCAGACGCCCGAAACGGTCTTTCATGGTCAGCATGTCGAGCAGTCCTTGAGAAGGATGTTCATGGGCACCGTCACCGGCGTTGATAATCGAACAGTTTATTTTGTTCGCCAGAAAATAGTGCGAACCGGAGACAGAATGGCGCATGACAATAATATCAGGCTTCATCGCCAGCAGATTGAGAGCCGTATCAGCAAGTGTTTCACCTTTGGTCGCTGAACTTGATGCTGTCGTAATATTAACCGTGTCGGCGGACAACCGCTTGCCGGCAATCTCAAAGGAGGTCCGGGTTCGCGTTGACGCTTCGTAAAACAGGTTGATAATCGTCTTGCCGCGCAGCGTCGGCACTTTTTTTATGTCTCGATTGTTGATTTCCCGCATGCTTTCCGCAGTTGCTATCAACAGTTCAATGTCCTCTTTCGACAAGTCCCGCAGGGCAATAATGTGTTTGTGTCTGAATTCGGCCATGCCTGTTTACCCCCCTATTTTTCGAGTACAACCTCAATTGGCTGGTTTAATCCGTCAAAAACAACCTGAACATTTTCCTTATGGCTGGTTGGGACATTGCGCCCCACAAAATCGGCGCGAATCGGCAGTTCACGGTGACCCCGGTCAATCAGGACCGCAAGCTGAATCGACTGTGGACGCCCGAAATCCATCAGCGCATCCATAGCAGCCCGAATCGTCCGACCGGTGTACAGGACATCGTCAACCAGAATGACTTTCTTTCCTTCCAGAGAAAACGGAATATCAGTTCTACCGACCGCCTGATGTGGCAACTGGCCGGAGCAATCATCACGGTAGAGCGTAATATCAACAGCTCCCACCGGAACCGTCCCACCCTCAATAACACTAATCTGCTGAGCGATCCCGTCAGCAATAAAAGCACCGCCCGAACGGATACCGATCAGCACAATGTCAGTTACGCCTTTGTTGCGCTCGAGAACTTCGTGGGCAATACGCGTCAGAGCACGCTTGATTCCTGCACCATCCATCAGTACCGTATGATCATAAGCCATTCGCCAACCTCCTTATGGATAAAAAAAAGAGCCTCCCCGCGTCAAGCGGCAAGACTCTTCTGTTATGAATATCGTATTGAGCCATTGTATTGCCTTTGCTGGTCTCTCGGACCAGATTAAAAGGTGGTGTATGTAACAAGCATCGACACTCTACCTTCAAAGTCGGTAGAGGTCAAGCACGAATTTTCACGAATTTAGCCGCTACAAGTTCCTGCCGTCCGCTTCGGCAAACAGCCGCAATTTCTGCATCATGGCTTCAAACTTCGACGGTTTAAGTGACTGCGCGCCATCAGACGACGCATGTTCCGGATCCGGATGCACCTCAATGATCAGGCCGTCAGCCCCCGCTGCCACTGCTGCATAACTCATTGGCGCCACATAGTGATGGTTGCCGGTACCGTGAGACGGGTCAATAACTACGGGGAGATGCGTTTTCCCTTTTAAAACGGGGATAGCGGATAAATCGAGAGTGTTGCGGGTGGCGGTTTCGAAGGTGCGGATCCCCCGCTCGCAGAGGATAACGGACTGATTCCCCTCACTCATAATGTATTCGGCGCTCATCAGTAATTCCTGAATTGTCATCGCCATACCGCGCTTCAAGAGGACCGGTTTGCCAAGCTGGCCGACTTTTTTGAGCAGTGCGAAATTCTGGGAATTGCGGGCACCGATCTGCAGCATATCGGCATAATCCGCCACCATATCGGCTGTTTCAGGATTAATAACCTCTGTAACAAAGGGGAGGCCGGTCAGGTCGCGCGCTTTGGCCATCAGTTTCAGCCCCTCCTCCTCAAGTCCCTGGAATGAGTAGGGAGACGTCCGCGGCTTGAACGCACCGCCTCGCAGCATATGGGCCCCTGATTTTTTGACCGCGAGGGCGGATTCAAGTATCTGTTCTTCACTTTCAACCGCACACGGACCGGCCATAATGACAATCTGCGGGCCGCCGATTGAGACCGTGTCACTGATCCTGACCATGCTCGACTCCTTCTTGACTTCAAGTGAAGCCAGCTTGTAGGGTTGCAGGATCGGCACCACATTTTCCACGCCGTGCAGGCTTTCCAGCGCCTGCAATGCCGCTTTGCCCCGCTCATCACCGATGGCTCCGATAACATCGCGCGTTGTGCCATGAATTACATGCGATGTGTACCCCAGTTCCTTGATACGCCGCAACACTTCATCCTTATCCTTCTTTACAGCACCTGCCTTCATTACGATAATCATTCCCTGGTCCTTTCCCACAAACAGTCAAGGCCGGAAGTTCCCCCGGCCTTGACTGAACTGAATTATCAGACAGTAAAAAACCGGGGAGACTTGCGTCTGCCCCGGTTTGTAGTTTCGTGTAGTAGCTTCTTCGCTTACACCATTACCCGGGCAGACGGCCTGAAATAAAAGCCGAACCAGAAGTAAAAGCTGAAAGCGATGGAGAAGCGGTTTGAGTTCATGCACGGCACTAAAGCACAGCCATACCGGTGTTGTCAAGAGGGAAATCGGCATCGCTTGACTCTCCGGAGCGCCTGTGCTAGTTGTTTTTACAATTATAGCATCAGCATATGCGGAGTCAGCAGATGTACCTACCCGATATTGAAACATTCACCACGCTCGCGCAGCACGGCAACCTTATTCCGGTCTATCGCGAGATAATGGCCGACATGGACACACCGGTCACTGCGTTCAAAAAACTTGACGACGGTCACTACTCCTTCCTGCTCGAAAGTATCGAAGGGGGGGAAAAATGGGGGCGCTACAGTTTTATCGGTTCCAATCCTGCGCAGATAATCCGTGCCAAAGGCACTGTTGTCGAAATTATCCGCAACGGCATAACGACAACAATCACTGCTGAAGACCCGCTGGAGTGCATACGGACAATCCTGGCCTGCTACAACCCGGTTGAGGTAAAAGGTCTCCCCCGTTTTCTCGGCGGTGCGGTCGGGTATCTTGGCTATGACATGGTACGGCATTTTGAACACCTGCCCAGCAGCAAGCCGGCTGATCTTGATGCCTATGATGCCTACTTCCTGATTACTGATACTATTGTCATATTCGACACGGTCAGCCAGAAAATCAAAGTCGTCTCAAATGCCTATCTGGATGGCAAAAAAACAGCGGAACAGGCATATCAGGATGCAGCGGAAAAAATCGAAGCCCTCATAAGGCTCCTCCGCACCCCCCTTTCGTCCGTGGCAGCGGTGCCGACCGGTAACACGGTCGATCTTCGCTCCAATGTCACCCGGGAAGAGTTCGAAACTTCCGTTACAAAAGCCAAAGAGTACGTCTGCTCCGGTGACATCATTCAGGTCGTCCTTTCGCAGCGTTTCAGCGGAGAGCTGACAGCGGATCCTTTTGACATCTATCGCGTCCTGCGCACCCTCAACCCGTCACCCTACATGTTTTTCCTCCGCCTGAACGACACGGTCATCGCCGGCGCATCGCCGGAAGTCATGGTTCGTAAAGAGGGGCGTCGCGTCGAGCTGCGCCCCATTGCCGGCACACGTCCCCGCGGCGCCACTGTCGAGGCTGATGAACTGCTGGCGGAGGAGCTGCTCGCCGATCCGAAGGAACGTGCCGAACACGTCATGCTGGTTGATCTCGGCCGTAATGACCTCGGGCGGGTCTGCAGCACCGGAACGGTCAACGTCTCCGAGTTGATGATCATTGAACGCTACTCCCACGTCATGCACATTGTATCCAACGTCCAGGGAGAGCTGGCAGGTGAGCGCGATGCCTTCGACCTTGTCCGCGCCACCTTTCCGGCAGGCACCCTCTCCGGAGCGCCGAAGATCCGGGCGATGCAGATCATTGACGAGCTCGAACCGGTACGGCGTGAAGTCTACGGAGGTGCCGTCGGTTACTTTTCGTTCGACGGCAACATGGATCTCGCCATCACCATACGGACATTGGTGATCAAAGATGGTAAAGTTTATCTCCAGGCCGGCGCCGGGATTGTTGCCGATTCTGACCCGGCGGCCGAATGGCAGGAGACAGTCAACAAGGGTATGGCGGTCATGAAAGCGATTGAGATTGCCGAAGGGGGACTTGAATAGAGTATCACTTCACTCCGGCCTGCAGTACATACGGGAAAACCATATCTGTAATAATCCGGTACCCCTCAGCACCAGGATGAATACCGTCTTCCTGGTTGAGGGCGGGATTACCGGCGACCCCCTGCAGGAAAAAAGGAATCAGTATCAGGTCATGCTTCTGAGCCACTGCCGGGTAGATAGCTGCAAATTTTTCTGTAAAATCACGCCCCATGCTGGTGACCATACGCATGCCGGCCAGGACAACGGTGACCCGGTTTTGCTTGAGTATGCGGACAGTTTCTGTGATGTTTTTTTTCGTCACCTGAGGATCAATTCCGCGCAGTCCATCATTGGCTCCGGTTTCAAGAATAACGATATCCGGCTTTAGTTTGAGAACCCAGTCAACTCGAGAAAGTGTCCCGCTACTTGTCTCACCGCTGATACCGGCATTCACAACCCGCCAGCGATACCCCGCAGCCTGCAGTTTCTTTTCCAGTTGAGCCGGATAGGCATCTGTTTCATTGAGTCCATACCCAGCAGTGAGACTGTCTCCCACGGCGACTATGGTTCCAGCGAAAGAGGTCTGCGCCGGAATGACCGCAGGCGCAGGAGTGGTCTGTTTCTCACAGCCGCTCAGCAGGCAGCCGAGAACAACAGCCAGAGCAGGAAGCCGCAGTGTATGTATCATCGTGTCACTCCCCTACAAAAATCTGAATTATCAGAGTATCGTATCATTCATCTGCCTGTTCGCGCAGGAATACTGCCGGTTTTACCCGCAGGATCGAGAACGAGGCTCCTAATCCGACAGCAATGATAAGCAGTGACGTCGCCAAAACCATCATGAGGCTGATAGCAGTGCATGGCCGATACGGCACATTGAGAGCAAAGCGGCAGATGGCCCAACTGGACGTCTGGGCAAGAACCAGGGCGCTCAGGGCGCTTCCCAGCCCGAGACAGAGGTTCTCTGCGGTGAAGACCGTTATAACAAATCGTCCCCGGGCTCCGAGAATCGTAAAATAGACGGCTTCCCGTATGCGGGCGTAGCGGGTGGCTATGATGGAACTGACAATTATCAGAACACCGGCGACGACACTAAAAAAGGTAAAAAAACGAATGATCGCCGAAAGTTTCCCCATGATTCCGGCAAAAATAGTTGCCGTTTCTGTCATGTTAATAACCGTTATGTTCGGGAAGTCGGCTACGATGCGGTTCTGGAGTGCAGCGATGTTGTCCTTGTCCACTCGAACGGCAGCAAACAGACTTTGGGGAGCATCCTTGAGGACATCGTCCGGAAAGACGAAGTAGAAGAAGGGCTGCAGTGTCTCCCGGGTAGTCGTGCGCACGCTCGAAATACGGACATCCATCGGAATGCCCTGGATTCGGAACGTAATAGTATCACCGATATGCATATCCCGCATCTTCAGAACCGTATCGAGAACTGAAACCTGAAGTCCCGGCCACTCTTTCCGGTAGAGTGCATCCCCGTCGACAATCTGTTCGCTGTCCAGCAACTGTTCACGGTAGGTGAGGTTAAACTCCCTGCCGAGATTGTCGCCGCGTTTTTTATGCTCTTCCTCCTGATTAACCGGAACACCGTTGACGGCTATCACCGTTCCCTTGACGACCGGATAAAACGTCGTGGCACTTCCGAGGGATTGTGCAAGCGCGGCCTTCTGTCCCGGCTGGATATCGATAAAAAAGAGGTTGGGTGCCTTCGGCGGGTAGGATGTTATGAAGGCGCTGTCCAGATTGTTCTCGACGAGGGTTATGCAAAAGATTACGGCAAGGGATGCGGTAAGAGTTACAATTGATACGCGCGTGGCGTTGCCGGGACGGAAGAGTCCTCTCACCGCCTGACGCATGATGAGGTTTCGCAGCTGTATTTTCTGTAACAGGTACATGATCCCTTCAGCACAGATCAGAGACACGAGAATCAGCAGCGCCACTCCGAGTATAAAATAAATCCCGGTCTTCACCTCCCGAATCCGCCAGACAACCATACCGAACAAAAAAAACAGGGAAACAGCGCTGCTGAGCCAGGTCGGTCTGCTCCGGAGAGAGCTTTGTTCTTCTTTACCGAAGATGGCCCGAGGTTTTACCTCTCTCAGTCGGTAGATCGGCAGAGCGGTAAAGAGAAAAACGACGATAAAACCAAGAATGAGCCCTTCCGTCACCGCACTCCCCGATATCGTCAGCTCCACTGCAGCAGGGAGCAGGCCGCGAAACAGTTCCGGGAGAAACACCTGGAGGAGAACACTTGCCGCAAGACCGATGAGCGTCCCGATCAGACCGAGGGCAAAGGTCAAGGCAAAATAGTGCCTGAGAATGAAGCGGCTCCCCGCCCCCACCGCTTTCATGATGGCGATGGTGCGCTCCTGCTCTTTCAATAGAGCCGTCAGTGTGCTCTGAATGCCGATCCCCGCGAGGAGCAGGGTGAAAATACCAATCAGGTTGAGAAAAAATAACAGGTTGTCGAAGAACCGCTTAACCGCTGAACCGGCAGTACGATAGGTTTCTACCCGCTCCCGGTCTTTAACTGCCGAACGGCCAAGCTCTTCGGCCAGGCGACCGATACTGTTCTGATCACGTACCTTGGCAAGGATTGTGTAGTGAACTCTGCTCCCCGTGCCGACAAGTTCGAGTGAAGCGAGATCCGCAGCGGCAATAAAGACACGCGGACCGAGGGCAAAAAGGTTTGTCGGCCGGTCAGGTTCGGCAAACACAGTATCCCGGATGGTCAGCGTGGTGCTGCCGATGCGGAGTTTATCCCCCACCTGCAGATGCAGACGGTCGAGGAGTTGCTGTTCCACAATGACGCTGCCGGCAGTAAGAACTTCGTTAAAAATGCGTCCGGAGGCCAGTGTTACGGCACCGTAGAACGGATAGCCCGGTTCGACAATTTTCAGGTCGGAAAGCAAAGATGATTCGTTATCAAGAGCCCGCACTACGGAGTAAAACTCATACACACGAGCGGTTTTAATCTCCTGGCGTTGTTCTTTGGCGCCAACAGCCTGGGTGAGAACCGGTGAGAAAGGGGAATGGGACTTGATGATGATATCGGCTGCGTGAAGAACCCGGGCGTCCCGGAGGAGGGATGAGTGGACGCTCCTGCCAAAGCTTCCAAGAGATACCAGGGTAACAACTGAAAGTGCCACACAGAGCACGAAAACCGTTGACTGGCGCACAGCACCCCGGATCTGTCGGAACAGGAGTCGTGCGTTATTCATGGACGATCTTGCCGTCCCGGAGGGTGATAACCCGGTCTGCGGTCTGAGCAATCTCCTGGCTGTGAGTAACAAGGATCACGGTTGTTCGCTGTTCGCGATGAAGTTCTCGAAGCAGTTCCAGAACGGCTCTACCGTTTGCCAGATCAAGATTGCCGGTCGGTTCGTCGGCAAAAAGGATGTGCGGTGCATTTATCAATGCCCGACAGAGTGCGCAGCGCTGTTTCTCACCACCGGAGAGTTGGTGCGGGAAACTGGTGGCCCTGCCGGAAAGCCCTACCCGCTCCAGGAGTTGATCCGCTTTTTCCCGAGCGTGGGTATCTCCGTTCAGTTCGGCCGGAAACATCACGTTCTCTTGTGCCGTAAGCGACGGGATCAAGTGGAACGATTGAAAAACAAACCCGAAGGTGCTGTTTCTGATTGGAGCAAGAGCATCTTCCGTGAGATCAGTGATATCCCGATTACGAAGAAGGATTCGTCCGGCATCCGGGCGGTCGAGTCCCGAAAGCAGCGAAAGCAGTGTCGATTTCCCGCTGCCGCTTTCTCCCTTGATGACAAGAAATTCACCATCTGCCACGCTGAGAGAGATGCTATCGAGGACTGTCATCATGCGGTTGTCTATGATGTATGTTTTTGATACAGAGCGGGCTTCGAGGACCGGTATTAATATTCCCTCGGATGGCTGATTCATACCGACGGCATCTCCCGCAAGTGGGCTTCAATCAACTCCTGATAGCCATCCGTCGGACTGTTTTTATACACCATCGAGGAAGCGATCTCGCTGGCCATTATGGCATACAGGTATTTAACCGGCAGGTCTTTGATCCGCACCCGGTAGCGTGGTTCATTGACCAGCAGGCTGGGCAGGTGGGCAAATATGGCTTTACGATAGAGCGGTTTTGTACAGAGATCCGGATGCTGTTGAAAATAACTGAACAGCCGCGCGTAGTGGGCGTTGATCTCGGTGCTGATGGCGTTGGAAATATCCGTATAGAGCTGACTGCCGCCTGCCTCGCGGTAACGGCGGAAGATCAGACGTGCCTCGTCCTCGGCGCGTTTGTTGAGGATCTGGATAACATCGGCTACGTACGTCTCCTTCTGGTCGAGAAACTCCTTCTCGCTCAGCAGCAGGTTGGCGATGATCTCGTAGGACGATGAGATAACCCCGCACTTATTGGCCGAGGCATCCCGCATCACCACAACGCCACGTCTCTGCAGTTCGATGCGTGCCTCCGGGGTTATGAAGGAGTTGGCACCCTCAATGATTGCCTTACTTAAGGCTGTCCCTTCGGACGTGAACAGGCGGTGACAGTTGTTTTTGTCAATAGTTTCGGGGCGGCCACCGGCCGGAATAAACAGGTCGGCGGAGACGGTAAAGATGAGGCTGTTGTACTCGCGATAGAATTCGTCGTTGGAAATCCAGAGTTCCTGAAGCCCGGAGTCCGTACAAATAATCTTGCGATACAGCTCTTTCATCCCCTCACGACGCGTCTGGGTTCGATAAATCATGACACCGCCGGGATGCAATGCAGTCGGGTCGAAGGCATCAATATCAGAGGTGAGAATAACCTTGGAGAGTGCTGCGTGGTCTGCCCCTGAGGGATCAAAAAGCGCCCCGGTGCCGTCAATTATCAGCTTGATCGCCACCTTCGGGCAGCGCTCCAGCAGCAGGCGCATGGCGTTACCGGCAACGTCGCCGTTAGGGCCGCCGGTGAATTTGACCGAAAACGGATCCTGGTGAACATCGACACCGAGTTCGGCCATGGTTATTTCGACAAATTTGACCACCCCGGCCGAGGTGACGCCATACTCCTTGTGATTAATGCCGACTTTTTTGCTCGACATGATGCCGATGCCGAGAATGTAGCCGCGCTTGACCGACTGGGCAGCGACCATCTCCACCATTACGTCGTGCATATTCTCGTCCGGTCCGAGTTCGATCGGTTCATCCTCGCCATAGTAGTCAACCACACGGGGATCTTTGGCACGCCCGTTTTCGGTGACAAAGATATCGAGAAAGGCGTTGATCAGGCCGTACTGAAGTTTGTACAGGCGTTGCGTCACCAGTTCGCTATCACTCTCACCTGCGGCATCGAGGACAACCACCATCTTGGAGCCACCTTCGTAGATATCCTTGTTTTTGAGATGCTGCGTATGGGCAAGCACATAATTTTCACGAAACAGGGAGTTGGCACAGGTCACATAATCATCGCGGCCGTTGGTAATCAGGGTCCGCCAGCCGCCACGCGCTATATCGGAAAAGCCGATATGGTAGCCGGATCCGTACCGACCATAAAAATAGGTGATGCGGAACGGGCGTTCGGCCGGGAGATCCGCCGTAAACTTCTGGTCAAGTTTGCCCATATAAGCCGGGTCAATGCGGAAGGCGAGAGCATGTTTTTCCAGTACGTAGTAATTGGTCTTCAGCGTATATTGGATAAACAGCAGGGCACAGCGAAATATCGTACGACGGAATTCATCGAGGAAACCGTGCCCGGTATTATAGCTGTCAACAATGCGGGTCGTCTCCTCCAGAGTCTGCGCATACAACGATGTCCGGTCCGGAACAGCCGGGTCGAAGCGTGCCTTGAACAGTCGTACCAGCTGCTGGGCGATATCGAGATGGTTGAGAAAGGCCCGCATGATCCCTTCCAGATCGAAGCTTTCCGGATGAGTGTGGGCCAGGTTCGTGTGGCAGAAGCCGATAAACGCGTTAATCAGCAGCGCATCGTCGCCGCTCATGACGCCGTTTACCACGAGTTCCTTGTACGAAACAGATGCGGTGGAGAGAATCTGGGTGTTGTACAGTTCCCGTTGGAGGCGCTGAAACAGCTCGGAATTTTTACTGATCGGTTCACCATCGCGAGTTGTAACGTAAAATGTTCCGAGGAAGTAGGGGTGGATTTCATTACTGATAGTCAGGCAGTACGCCCGTTTGACGCTCACCGCGAGGCGGTTGAATACCTCCATTGTCTGCTGGAGAAAGTCGCGTTGAGGCGGATTGCCGACAGCAAACAGCAGGCGTGATTCATTCCCTCCGCCGTTTTTTTCGCTTGCCTCGACATCGAGATAGACCCCGCTGTTTTTTATCGTCTGCTGGTAGAGCCACAGGATCCGCGCAATCCGCTTCGGGGGAGAAATGCGGACATAATGGGGATTGTTGAGCCAAAGGATATTCAACAATGTATCTAATTTTTTCAGGTCGAAATGAGAGTAACCCTCTTTCATTGCCTCGGCGACACTCTTTCTGATCCCGGACGGTACATCTCCGTCAGCCCCGGCAATCTCGGCAGAAGAGCGCCGGTCAAATTCGAAAAGCTGGATCTCAAGATGGCTCTGCGAACCGGGCAGAGGACCGTTTGACACGGCAAAGTGGGCGTATGAAATTTCCCGCTCCTGCAACATCCTGAGGGTCTCATACAATGAGCCTGGCCGGTTGAGAACGGCCATGATGAGCATTTTGTCCCGATCAGCGAGGATCATCCTGCGGTTTTGGGTCAGGTTATGCAGGCCACTGGCAAGAATCGTTACCGCATCGATCTCTTCTTGCATGGTGATGGAAAAATACGGGTGGATATTGGCATCAAGCCACTCCAGGTTCTGATTCGACAGCTGATAATTCTGCCTGATCGCGTGAAGTACCTTACTTGAGATGTTGCTAGCTACTGTTTTCATTAATTATTCCTCCATGAGTGGCGTATAAACC
Source organism: Desulfuromonadales bacterium (assembly GCA_013349405.1). Taxonomy (GTDB): domain Bacteria; phylum Desulfobacterota; class Desulfuromonadia; order Geobacterales; family Pseudopelobacteraceae; genus JACRCG01. Next base: position 31,838 of record DUZS01000025.1, read on the forward strand.
AATAGGCATAAAGCACATTGCGTGCCACCATGGTCTTTCGGAATCAGGAGATTCCGTATTTTTTGAGCTTGCGGCCAACCGTTGACTGGTTCACACCGAGAGCATCTGCCATGCGGTACTGGTTGCCATGCTCTTTCATGGCATCGGCTAACAATGTCCGTTCCACACTCTCCAGAATCTGCTCCAGGTTCATTTCTCGCGGCCACCCGGTCATCGGCTGTACCTGCTCTGCTACAGAGCTGAATATATTGGCGGGCAGGTCCTGAATATCGATCACCTCCGTTTCAGACATCACCACCAATCGTTCGCAGAGGTTCATCAGCTCACGTACGTTGCCGGGATAGGAATATGCAAGCATGGCGTCGGCCGCTGCTCGTGCCAGGCGCTTCTGACCGCCGTTCTTACGTGCAAAATAATCAACGTAGTGGCGAACCAGCGGCAAAAGGCACTCCTGACGCTCCTTTAGCGAGGGTATATAAAGGGGGATGACGTTCAGGCGATAGTACAAATCCAGCCGGAACGCTTTTTCCACCACCATTTTTTCCAGATCCCGGTGTGTGGCCGCAATAATCCTGACGTTGACCGTCCTGCCGGCGGTTCCTCCGAGCCGCGTCACCCGCCCGTCTTCCAGAAAACGTAGCAGCTTGACTTGTGAAGCCAACGGCAGTTCAGCGATCTCGTCAAGAAAGAGTATCCCTTCATCGGCTAACTCCAGATAACCGGGTTTTGCACCCTGTGCGCCGGTAAAGGCACCTTTTTCATGGCCGAACAGCTCGGATTCGATCAGGGATTCAGGAATAGCGCCGCAGTTGATTTTGATCATCGGCTTTCCCGAGCGATTTGAGTTTTTATGGATCAGATCGGCAAACAACCCTTTGCCAACTCCGGATTCGCCAAGGATCAATACTGAAGAATCGGCGGAGCTGACCTTGACGGCCTGGCGCAACGCTTTCAGCATGCAGGGACTTTTGGCAATTACCGTATGAGAGGCGAGCTCGACCTGTTGTTGTTCCAGCATGTGATGCCAGAATTGTCCCTTGATCGCCTCCTGATCTTCCAGTTCCCGCTGAAGTTTATCAATTTCCGTGATATCGCGCTCAGAGATCACAACCCGGATAATCCTCCCCTCATCATCAAAAACCGGGGTTCCGGTAACAATCAGCTTCCGGCCACCCCACGATTGCAGCATGTTCACCACTGTTTTGCAGGCGAAGACTTCCAACGCCGCCGAACGGTCGATAAAACCCTTTTCGACCAGTTCGTGAGCAGTAAGCCCGAGCACATCCTCTTTTTTTACCCGGTTGATCCTCTCCGAGGCGGGATTTATACGTAACACTGTTCCTTCGCCGTCGTAGACCCAGAGACCTTCCGAAGAGGAGTCGATAACGGCAACCAGCTCCTTGGTCAACTCCTGAAAAGAGCGTAACTGGCGCGACAGCATCTCAAGATCAGTATTTTCCACGAACACACAGATAGCACCGGTTACTCCGGCTTCGATCATCACGGGACTCACCGTTACCAGAAAACTCGTATCCCCCTTCTGCACAGACAGCTCAAAACGGGGCCTTCGGTCCTGCATGGTCTCCACCACGGTACTCCACAAAAGCGGAAAATGCTCACTCAGGGAACTGCCCGGGTAGATATTGAGGCTTTCTCTGCTGACCCGGTCAGACAGGATGACAACACCTGTCGAGTCTACCGATATGATGCCGTCACCCATGGCATTATACTGCGCTGAGTTGAACGCTTCCTGATGAGTTGTATCCGGCTTCGGTTCCACTGAACCGCTTTTTATTTCTCTTTTTCCTGTCATTTGGGTAACCTTTTACATGAATAGTTGGATAGCACACTCACAGTAATGCATAATTGCATTATATATGCAAGCAGTGATTCATGAAGTTTATACAAAGCTCTGAAATGAATTCCAGGCGTCGGCGTAGATACGAAAAGAGGGGGCTTGCGCCCCCTCGGATGGTTACTACCTATGTTCATTCACATGATACTAGAAGGCGAACATCGCCTTGATGCCGTACGCATTCTGGGCATTAATGCCAAAGCTCTTTGCAGCGTTGCTTAAGCCGTTGGAAAACATATAGCTCGGCGAAATAGTTATATTGGCAGTCGGTGTATAATCGATGCTGGCAGTTAATTCATAGTTGTGCCAACCGCTGTATACCCCGTCACCCTCTGCAGTCCATGCAGCGTTAGGATTTCTCTGGTTATAACTGACAAGCGCTCCAACATTGGCAGCAAACAGATTCCGCTCGATCGTGATTTTATGGGAGATGGCTCCGGAGTAGAAAAGACCTGCCTTGGTTGCGAGCATATTGTCCCAGTAGACGGTAAATGTCGGCTTGAGCAGCGTGTCATATGCAGCCTTGAGGTAGAACTCGTTGGTATCCTCAATCGCATCAACCGCATAATAAATGGTTCCGACGTTAAATTTCAGCTTATCGAGGAAGGGAATCGTAAACGGCACGGCATAGTCCAGAATCAGGTCGGTTTCATTGACTTTGGCCCTTTTATAGCCGGAAAAAGCAATAGTACTCGCACCGGTATTATCAAACGTTTCAGTATAGTTGTTTGCATTACCTCGTGAGTAGCCATTCAGGGCATTGCCCCAGTAGCTCAGGGTGAACGCTTTGTAGTAAATGTCGATGCCACCCTGAATAGCAAAATCACTGCCGGTTGGTTTTTTGCTTAAATCATTACCACGAAAGAGATACTTGCTGACTGGACCGACATAGACGTCACCGGTTACCGTTGGATCTGCCGGGCAGGCACAGCATCCTGCTTCCGCAGTGGCGGGCAGTTTGAGATCCAATGGGGCGACGGCGGTTGTCTCCGCTGCCATAACTGCTGATGCAAAAGTTACAACCAATGCTGCTGCCAGTATGCTGCTCTTTTTCATAACTAAATTCTCCTTTTGTCAGATATTTGGTGTTTGCCACCAATGAAACTTCTAATTTAAAAACAATGTTCTCTACAAAGCCCTTAGCACAAGACGTGCCAGCGTTATATTTTTCGACCATGCACCAGCTTTTTCAGAACAGTTCAGGCAGCATCACTACCGGTATATTAATTTCAACTCTCTGTAATTAAACGGCGTTCGCTTAAACATGGATTGGTACGGTACATACCTGATGATGTAAGCCTGGTTGCGCAGGTCGCCCCTGTCGGCAATGCAAGCGAGCATTATTGATGCATTCCGGCATTAATTTCATTGCGGGTCTGTTATATGAAGGCGACTTTGAGCTCTCGGCAATAAGCCGTAAATGCCACCCTACTGCCGGTATTTCAGCATCATCCTTTTTACAGATGCATCTTGGTACACTCCTTGATAAGGGAACAGCTCACCCAGAAAAATATGCAAGGAGCTCAAAACCAATGAGAACGAATGAAGAGTTAACCACGCTGTGCAGCAAACATGTCCCCCCCGGTCTCTCCGTTTTAACCGCCTCATTCGTCAAAGAGGCTCGTGGCGCGATCATTGTCGATATGAATGGCCGCGAATTAATCGACTTTGCCGGCGGCATCGGAGTTACTAATGTCGGCCATTGCCATCCGAAGGTCGTAGCAGCGATCAAGGATCAGGCTGATAAATATCTGCATACCTGTTTTCACGTTGTTCCCTACGATCTCTACATTGATCTGGCGGCACAGCTTAATGAACTTGCACCGGGCGATCACCACAAAATGACCATGTTCGTCAACTCGGGCGCCGAGGCGGTGGAAAATGCCGTCAAGATTGCCCGTCATGCCACCGGTCGTCAGGCGATCATTTCATTCGAGAATGGTTTTCATGGGCGCACCACGATGGGGATGACTCTGACCAGCAAAGTTAAACCATATAAATTCGGCTTTGGTCCCTTTGCCCCGGAAATATATCGGATGCCTTTTGCGTACTGCTACCGCTGTCCATTCGGCCTCACCCATCCAACCTGCAATGTTGCCTGCGCCGACCACCTGGAGGACTTTTTCATCAGTCACGTTGCTGCTGAAAAAACTGCGGCAATCATTGCCGAACCGATTCAGGGTGAGGGAGGGTTTATCACACCGCCACCTGAGTATTTCCCCCGCCTGCGCGAGATCTGTGATAAACAGGGTATCCTGTTGATCATTGACGAGGTACAGACCGGTATGGGACGCACCGGCACACTCTTCGCCATAGACCACTGGGGTGTAGTCCCCGATCTGGTTGTTACCGCCAAAAGCCTCGCCGGCGGCCTGCCATTAAGTGCCGTTACCGGTCGTGCCGAGATAATGGGAACATCTCATGTTGGTGGCCTGGGGAGCACGTACGGAGGGAATCCTCTGGCGCTGCGGGCTGCTATGGCGGTTCTGGAAATCCTTACAAAAGACCGATTGCTGGAGCGCGGGGTACTTCTTGGTGAGCGGATGCTGGCGCGCTTTAAAGATATGCAGAGTCGCCACGAGATCATCGGAGAAGTTCGCGGCAAAGGCCCGATGCTGGCGCTCGAACTGGTCCGGGATCGGCAGAATAAAATACCTGCAGCCGATGAGGCCAAAAAGCTGGTCAGTCTCTGCTACAAAAAAGGCCTCATCATCCTTGCCTGCGGCAACTACGGCAATGTCATCCGTACCCTGATGCCGCTGGTTATCACTGATGAAGAGCTTGAACGCGGTATGACCATCATTGACGAATCACTGCACGAACTCCGGGGCTGACGGTTTCCGGAGCAGGCAGTTTCCCTGGTCGCAGTTTTCCCATTCTGCGGCCAGAGAAAATAATAAATTTCCGGAGCCTCATGCAGATTACCGTAAAACTTTTTGCCAGTTACCGCGTCGGGCGCTTTAAAGAGGCGGTTCGGGATTATCCTGCTGGATGTTCAGTCGGCGGTCTGCTTCAGACCCTTGACTTTACCGGCAAGCCGCCCGGAATCATGCTGCTGAACGGAATGCCGGCATCGCTGGATGCAGAACTGCATGACGGGGATACCGTGGCACTGTTCCCCCTCGTTTCCGGAGGGTAATGATGCCGACGCTTTCAGCACCGCGCCTCCAGATCATGCTGTCAGCACTCCTGATGTCCACCAGCGGTGCCGCCATCAAGACATGTGATTCTTTCTCCAGTTGGCAGGTGGCCTGTTTCCGTGCCGGCATAGCGGCAACAGTGCTGCTGCTTGTTGTTCCGGGAGTGCTACGCAGCTTCAATATCAGGACTGTAGCTGTCGGTGGCGCATATGCCGGCGCGTCGGTTCTGTTTGTACTCGCCACCAAGCTGACCACTTCTGCCAATGCCATCTTCCTGCAGAGCACCTCCCCTATCACCATTGTCCTCTTAAGCATCTGGCTCCTGAAAGAGCCGCTGCGCCGCCGCGACGCCCTGTTTATGCTTGCTCTGGCAGTAGGATTATCACTCTTTTTCCTCGGCAGCTATCAGCCGACATCCACAGCACCTGATCCGGCGCGGGGGAACCTGTTTGCCCTGATAAGCGGTCTATTCTGGGCTCTGACCGTCATCGGCATGCGCTGGCTCGCGCATACGGGGAAAGGCACCGGCTATTCGGCCTCTGCTGCTGTCACCTTCGGCTGCGTCATCGCCTCGGCCATTACCCTGCCGATGGCACTGCCGGTTCATCAGAGTCATCTGTCAGACTGGCTGACGGTCCTGTATCTCGGTACATTCGGCGTGGCACTGGTATTTCTGCTGCTCAGCAGAGCAATGAAACAGGTAACCGCTATTGAAACAGGACTGATTCTCCTGCTTGAACCGGCCCTCAACCCACTCTGGGCCTGGATACTCCAGGGAGAAAACCCCGGCATTCCCGCCCTTGCCGGAGGCGCAATAATTCTCACCGCAACCGCCGCTCACACCTGCTGGCCGGCCAGTACCAGAACAGCATCTCTATCAACTGAAGCGTAAAGGAATCTCCACATGAGACGCGCCGCCTGTGAAATAAAAAACAGTGAAACCATCCATCAGATCCTGCAAAAAAGTCACGTCTGCAGACTCGGGCTTGTAAAGGACAATATCCCCTACATCGTCCCCGTTTCATTCGGATACTGCGATAACGCCATCTATTTTCACACCGCACAAGAAGGGTTGAAGATAGATTTTATTGCCGCCGGAAACATCGCCTGTTTTGAAATCGAGCTTGGAGTGGGACTGCTGACAGAAGGAAGTAATCCGTGCGATTGGGGCTTTTCATATCAGAGTGTGATCGGGCATGGCACCATCCATGAATTGACCGATCACCAGCAGAAGGTTAAAGGACTGGAACTGATTCTACTACAGTATGTCGAGGGCAAGTGGCCGATGGCCGCTCAGCATGTTGAACATACGAGAGTGTGGAGGCTTGGCATTGAAAGCATCACCGGTAAACAATCGGAAGATCATTTTTGTCCATGAAAGTTTTACAGGGCGAACAGCACGATTGCACCGAGAGCAAGCAGAATCCCGGCTAACTGGAGACGGGAGATATGCTCCTTGAGTACGAGCCAGGCGAGAAATACGGTCGTACCGGGAAACAGGGAGCTGAGTACGGCAGCCACATCCATACGTCCCATCTGCCCGGCGAGAATGTAAAAAAAGTTGCCGCCGACATCAAGCAGACCGGTCAGGAATATTAACCGCCAGGGAAATGCTGAAGCACTCTGTACCCGGAACTTGAATGCAGTAGAGAGACAGAGAAGTGTGATAACCCCTCCGCAGCGAACGGCTATCATCGGCCAGAACATTGCCGTGTGGCTGCTGGTGTGCATGAGGACAAGAAATGTCCCGAGACAGCTGCCTGACAGCAGCGGCAGGTACAGATCGGAACGGCGGATTCGCCCGTGCTGTCCCGACTCTTCGCCCCTCGAAACCAGCCATACAGAAGCGAGCGCCAGGATCAAACCGGCAATAACTGACAGCTCCGGTATGCCGAGCGTCACCATGCCGTAGGCAACCGGCAGCGCCGCAGACGTGAGCGCTGAAACCGGAGCAGCCAGACTCAACCGCCCGGAGGTCATCGACATATACAGCAGCAGTATTCCGACCGCATCGAATGTCCCGGCAAGCATACTCCAGAGCCAACCGTGCCAACTGAGCGGCGCTTCCTGCATGAAGAACGCCGCAGGCAGCAGAAACAGCAGTCCACAGGCAACTGTGCCGAGTGTCATTCTGTAGGCACCGACCCGGCGACTGGCCGAACCACCGATAAAATCGGCAGTGCCCCAGCAGAGTGCTGTTGAGATACCAAAAACAACTGACAGCATTATCTGATTATTCCGACCATAATCACACGTACTTCCAAAACTGTGACAACAGTATTTCGACAAAAAAGAGTACAACTATATATATTAATTATATTTATCAAGCGGTTACATACTCATCCACGGTAATATTAAACTTTGCCAGTTCGGCAAGCACGTAACTGCGACAGGGTGCATCAAGCTGTTCCGGAACAAAGATACCCGCCTCTTTGAACAGCCCTTCTACCATCATCGTTGAGAAGACTGCCGCACACTGGCCGGTCGAGTAAGATTCATGCGTCATTTTTGATTTTGCAAATGCTTCAGCAAGGCCGGGGAAATTTGTATAGCTATCGATCTGGACAGGCTTACCATTCTTAACTCCCCTGATTCTTACCAGGAAAGCACCCTCCTCCTGAATAATTCCTTCATCGATAATTTCCTGTATCTCATTTTCGAATCGTGGCGCCCGAGGAATCTGGCGCATCAGCAGATCGAAAGGAGCAACTAGATTCCCTTTTACCAGGACCGGTTCTTTTGAAAGCAGACCCAGTTTATACAAGGATTCGGCAAGCTCCACCTGAGGCCCGCCGTACTTGAATTCAATGTCTTTTGCCCCCTTCAGCACTGACTTTGAAAGCAGTCCCATGGTTACCGGTTCGTCATGTTCGTGGTCTACCATGCGTATTTCTTTATCAATACCGACAAATTTCATCATCTGAGGGCGACTGAACGGCACATCAGTAACAAATTCACCCTTTTCAAAGCGGAATGTTTTGTAGGCCATATCACCCAGGGCAACTTCCGGAGACCACCAGAAGGGAATGAAGCGTTTGGTCAGGAAACCGTCATAAAAATAAATGCCGATAAAATCACAGGAGTCAACTTTCTCAACAGATTCCCTGACCAGTACGTTTGCCAGACCGGGAGCGATACCACACCCAACCAGTGCCAGAAGTCCTTTTGACTTGAATTTTTCATGCCATTCCGTCATCAGCCATTGATAGCTTTCGACAAAACCGATATCTTCCATCGGACCGGACAGATCCATATAGCCGGCGTTTACTGCCAGCGCCGCCTCCATAACCTGAATATTGTATTCAAGCGGCAAGCCGTTAAAAATGAAATCACATCCTTCTGCAATCGTTGCAATGTTCTCGGATTTTCGGGCATCAACCTGTACCGCCGTTGCCTTTGATAGTGAACCGCTTAATCGTTCCGCAAGCTCTCTGTCATAATCGGCACAGATTATTTCAGATATGCCTGCATGTTCATTCAGGTGTTTGGCAATGGTGCTACCTTGCGCACCGACACCTATTACGAGTACTTTTTTCATATAATCTTCCTTAGGTGATTTTCAATTCATACGTACACGGTGCTCTACTGCACCTACTCAGCGAGACTTGATTCTGGTCCACGCTTCATCCATCAAGCGGTTTGCTTTACCCAGATCTTTACTGAAATGAAGTCTTTTCATGGTTTCTTCTCCCGGATAAATTTCATCGGAAGCTTTGTCCTTGGGAAGTATGTACGGGAGTGACGCCTGGTTTGGCGTTGCATAGCGATTGTAGTTGGAAAGCTTTGCTCCGACCTTGGGATCAAGAATCCAGTTAATCCATTGGTGTGCAGCATCCGGATGCGGTGCTTTTGCCGGGATAGCCATGAGATCAACCCAGATTTCGCCACCCTCTTTCGGAATAACGAAGCCAAGCTTTTTCGGATCCGCCATAACGGCGCGCATCGCATCACCGTTATAGACGATTGCCATGGAGGCAGCTCCCGATTCAACATCGTTTTTACCACCGACTCCCGGCTTGAAGCCTCTGCAGAATTTCGAGTTTTTGGTAGTGATCAGCAGTTCTGCCGCTTTTTTGATTTCCTGCGGGTTTGTGCTGTTCATATCATAGCCCAGATACATAAGAGCCATAGCCATGGAGTCCCGCACAGAATCCATTAACCAGAAGGTTCCGGTCTGCTTACTTGGATCAAAAATAACCGACCATGATTTTGCGGCATCCGGACTGATTTTGTCTTTACGGTACATCAGACCGACCGAACCCCATTGCCACGGGGCAGTGTATTTGCTGCCCGGATCATACTCAGTATTGCTAAATCGGTTCATTACGTTTTTGAGGTTAGGGAGTTTGGCATGATCCAATGGCTGGATTAACTTCTGGGCGAGCAATGTGGACATGATATAGTCAGAAGGAACAATAATGTCATACTGATTGACACCGCCGGCCTGAAGTTTGGCCAACATGTCCTCGTTATTCTCATACACATCAATTTTCACCGTGATACCGGTTGCCGCTTTAAATTCGGCGCTCATTTTCCGTTCGTCCATATATTCGGACCATATAAAAATCCGTAATACTTTTTCCTCCGCATAAACTGTCTGTGCAAACAGGGATAACATCAGCATTACAACAAAAAGAGCCTTTTTCATAATTCCCCCTCCCGTATTTATCCGACCAAAGTCGGCTATTCATCCTGACTGTTCTGTCAGGCTTCTTCTTTTTTTGATAAAAACTGGGCACCTACCACCAAAACAACCGTTACCAAAACAACCAGAGTTGATAATGCGTGTATCTGCGGGGTTACACCCCGGCGTACCGATGCATAAATATAGAGCGGTAACGTCTGGGAATCCGGTCCCGACAGGAAAAAGCTTATGACAAAATCATCCAGTGACAGAGTAAAAGCGAGCATCGCGCCGGCAACGATGCCGGGCATCATCAGGGGAAGCATGACTTTACGCATGAGATACCAGTTGCTGGCAAACAGATCCCGTGCAGCCTCTTCCACATCCTGTCCGATCAGAGTCAACCTGCTCCGAACCACCAGTGCAACAAAGGCGATCTGAAAGGTCACATGTCCGATGATCATATCTACCATACCCATGTCGAAAATACTGGAAACTTCCCGTAGGATGCCAAAAACTACAACCAGAGAACCGGCCATGACTATATCCGGAATGACTACCGGAATATTCAGCATTGTATTCAAAAACGAATTGGTTTTACGGCCCCATGGAAAGCGATTGATGCCTACCGCCAGAACGGTGCCGATTACTGTAGCGATAACAGTTGAGACCAGACCAAGTACCAGCGTGTTCCAGGCCGCATTCAGAATCCAGTCATTGTCAAAAAGTTTCACGTACCAGTCAAATGTGAAACCTTTCCATACCCAGCCGTCTTTGGCAGTGTTGAATGAGCAGACGGCAACACCCAGCAGGGGAAGATAGAGAAACCAGACAGTCAGGAGAGCCAGACCTTTGACAACGGGATGAGTTTTTCTCATACGATTTCAATCTCCTTCCCCTTGCGGCTGTATATCTGAAGACTGATCATGGTCAGAATCATAAGCCCCAGGCTGACTGCAGCACCAAACGGCCAGTCGCGACTGGCGCCGAACTGCTGCTGAATCAGATTGCCGACCAGCATGTACTTGGCTCCTCCCAGAAGGTCAGGAACGACAAAGGTCGCCATCGCCGGCACAAATGTTAATATGATTCCAACAGCGAGACCGGGAGCTGTCTGAGGAAGAATGGCCTGCATGAAAACCCGCATCCGTGACGAATAAAGATCCTGAGCCGCTTCAACAAGTGACCAGTCAAGCCGTTCGACACTGGAGTAGAGTGGCAGTACAACAAAGGGGAGAAACACCGTCACCATTCCCAGGTATACGGCAAAGACATTCGGGTAGAGCGGAGTTCCCTCCGGAATGAAGCCAAGGGCACAGGCAAGCTTTGCCAGAGGGAGATCGGGTGAGAGGAGATAAAACCAGGCGTATGTCCTGATTACCATATTGGTCCAGAAGGGGACAATAACCAGAGTAAGCCACATATAGCGGCTCTTTGCCGGCCGAGAGGCGATAAAAAAACTTAATGGGTATGAGAGTAATACCGCAATGAGGGTCGTGATAAAAGCGACTTCCACTGACCGCCACAGAATAAGCAGGTAATCAGGCGTCCAGCCGAACAGACTGAATCCCATCAGCCGTTCATAACTTTCCAGTGAGAACTGCCAGACTAATTCACCGTGATCACCGCGTGTGGCGAAGCTCACGGCGACAAACAGGAGCCCGGGCAGCATCAGAAAAAACATCAGCCAGGATATGCCACTCGAGAGACAGAAGAGACCCCGTATGGAGAGGGATCTCTGCGTCGTAAGCTCACCACGCCAGAGAATACGTTTCTTTTCCATTTCAGTCTCCCAATGCGACCAGGTCGCCCGCTGTCAATTCCAACCAGATCGTATCGCCAACCCGGAAATTTTTATTCGCAGAGGTCCTGACACGCAGATTCCCCGGTGACAGAAACAGATCAAAGTTGGTACCACGGTAGACAACGTCATCAACTGTTGCCAACACTCCATTCCGTTCTGGCCGGGATTCACGAATTTTTATCCACTCCGGCCTGATAGTCACCAACCCCTCAGACCATTCAGGCATTTTTTCCAGGCAGAAAAAACCTAACTCGGTTTCTACGCCGCCTTCGACTCGCTTCGCCTTCAGCATGTTTGCGGCCCCGAGGAATTCGGCAACGAATTTGTTGCACGGATAATCGTAAACCTCTTCGGGTGTGCCGCACTGAACGATCACTCCACCATTCATAACGGCAATCCGGTCGCTGCAGACGAGCGCTTCATCCTGATCGTGGGTGACCATAATAAAAGTTGTGCCAAGCTTTCGTTGCAGGCGGCGCAGATCTTCCTGAACCTGTGAACGCAGTTTTGCATCGAGAGCGGACATCGGTTCATCCAGCAACAGGATGTCCGGCTCATTTACCAGTGCCCGGGCAAGGGACACCCGTTGTTTCTGGCCACCAGAGAGCTGATCCGGCATGCGATCCTGCAGCGATTCCAGGCGCAGCATTTCGAGTCCTTCGGCAACACGGCGCTTTATTTCATCCGCGTTAATTTTACGTGACCGGAGCCCGAAGGCGATATTTTCGTAAATGGTCAGATGCGGGAACAGGGCATAACTCTGGAATACCATGTTGACGTGACGCTTGGTCGCCGGAAGTGACGTAATATCATCAGTACCGAGGATAATGCTGCCGGTTGTCGGAATTTCCAGCCCGGCTATAATACGGAGCAGCGTTGTTTTTCCACACCCGGAAGGTCCAAGCAGAGTGAAAAATTCTCCCGCCTTCACCACCTGATTTACCGTCTTCAGCACTTCAACCTTACCAAACGTCTTGACAACATTCTGTATGGTAAGATTTTTTTCCTTGTTTGTATTCAAAGCATTCTCCTTCTGAAAGCCTTACGCCGGGCGCACCGCTCTACATGGTCTTTATCGCACTTATGCTGCTATGGAAACAAGAACCTCTTCCAGTATTACCAGCATCCTGTCGATGAGGTCATAACCGATATTCAGTGCCGGCTCAATTCGAATCGTCCGGGCATTATTAAATGTTCCGGCTGTCAGCACCTGACGCGAAAACATCCCGGAGGCGAACTGCCAGCCCAACTCGTCAGAGGTAAAATCCATCCCGATAAGAAGACCCTTGCCGCGCACTTCTGCCAGCACACCGGGGTACTTCGCCTGCAGAGTTACCAGTTTCTGGAGGATGTATTCACCCTTGGCTTTTGCCTGACCGGCAAGATCTTCTTCAAGAAGCACGGAAATATAGGCAAGCGCGGCCGCACAGGCGATCGGGTTGCCGCCGGTAGTGGTTGAGTGCATGAAGGGATTCGGCTCCATACATTCCCAGATTTTAGCAGTGGAAAAGAAACCGGAGCAAGGTACGACACCGCCGCCGAGCGCTTTACCCATGCAGATGATATCAGGTACCACGTCCCAATGGTCAACACCAAACAGAGTGCCGGTACGGCCAAGGCCGGTCTGAACTTCGTCAGCGATCAGCAGGATACCGTAGCGATCGCAGATTTCGCGAAGTCTCGGGAAATAATCATCCGGCGGGATGATCGCACCGGCTTCACCCTGGATCGGCTCGACAATCATGGCAGCAATGCCGTTACCAACCTGCTTGCAGGAAGCGAGCAGCTGCTCGACCGCATCGGCATTGCCGAACGGTACGTGATAGACGTTGGGGAGCAGTGGCAAAAGCGGCTCACGATAGGTCGATTTGCCCATAAGAGTCAGCGGCCCGAGCGTCTTGCCATGAAACGCTTTTTCTGTAGAGATGAATCCGGACTTCCCGGTGTACAGCTTGGCCAGCTTCATGGCGCCATCAACCGCTTCAGTGCCGCTGTTGATAAAGAAGCCGTACTGGAGGTCACCGGGAAGGATGTTTGCCATGACTTTACCCAGATGTGCCCTCAGCGGGTCAAGCATTTCCTGGCTGTACTGGGGGCTGCGGTCGAGCTGGGCCTTAACGGCGGCAACAATCTTCGGGTGCTTGATTCCGGCTGAATAGAGACCGAAGCCGCCGAGCACATCGATAAACTGACGACCCCTCGTGTCGGTCAGTGTTGATCCCTGTCCAGTCCATTCTACGGAGGCAAAATCGCCAGCTTCGGTCATCGATTTACGGTATTTAAGCCAACCTTTGTTAATGTGATTGGCAAAATTCTCTACGGTTTCCTTCTCAATAATGGCCTTGTCCTCTGCCGATACCTGGTCTTCCGGTGTCATAAGAAGGTCTATCATTCTCTTTGCTTCCGTACGTGCATACTCAACATTTCTACTCATAACTGATATTCTCCTTGGAGTCCCTGTTGGGAATTGATTTCTATGGTGTCTGACTCTTCATAAACCGCTGCTGATTTCAGGCGCGGGCTTTTTTCATCATAATTTCGGCCATTGCGCGCCGTTTGTCGTTTGGTGAACCGCTTATGGTCCGGCATTTCATCTGTGCTGCTCTCAAACGGATCAGTTCAGGATCTCCCGGTTCAAATAGCAGGGCATCGGCAGGGCACTCTTTCACGCAAGCCGGATCGCCGCCACATAGATCACATTTAAAGGCGGTACCGTTACCGTCCAACTCAACCATGCCGTAGGTACAGGCGGAAACACAGGCTCCGCATGATGTGCAGAGGTCCTGGTTGACCAGCACAACCCCGTCAGAGTCGCGGTACAGTGCTGCCGTCGGGCAGGCTTCCAGGCAGTTGGCCTTGGGGCACTGAAAGCAGATGCTTGGCACTGAATAGCCGCGCAGCGGAAAATTGTTGATCTTGAGTCGCCCTTTATCCGGCTGGAAGACTCCTTCCTTTATAGCTGCGCAGACCAGGGTGCATCGATTACAGCCGGTACAGTTATCCGGATTGGCAAAAAGTTGTTTTTTCAAGACAAGTCCTCCTTTAATAGTTGATCCAAGCCGAGTTCGATACGTTTTTCTTGAGAAGGGACACCCTGTTCATCCCAGCCGCGTACTCTATAGTAGGAGTCCATCGCCACCGCCAAATCCTCACGGGAAAACACTCTGCCAGCAGCCGCACCTTCTTCAAGCGGGCGCTCCATGACCTTCTTCGGCAGCGTGTCGTCAGCAGCGGTGAAACCTGCCCGCAGGTTAAACAGCCGGCTCAGGTTCCAGATTCGCTCTCCGGCGCGATCAAGTTCAGCGGCCGTTACCTCTTCACCCAGCCCGATCGTAAGCAGGTCAGCCTCGGTTTCACTGTTCATCGTACCCCAGAAGTCGCAAAAACCCATTGACCATTTGATCCCGTTGGCATTCTGGGCATTGACCACTTCCGTCACCAATGCATCAATATTAAAAGGATCAGGTGTGAAAATCGGGAAGGCTCGCAGGTGGCAGGCACCGCGTTCACTGGTGGCATAGGCGATGCCCATGCCATAATTACCGCGCGGTTCGTAGGCCGGCATTTCCAGTCCCTTGACCTCCATGGAGAGATCTTCAGCGCCGTATTTTGCTGCAAGTTTCTTGGCGCCCATCGCAAGATCCCGACCGCGATCCGTCGAAAGGGTGGCTATTTCGTAGATAACCTTGAGGTATTCATCAACCTGACCAAAATGGAGGTTAAAATCATGACGGCCTGTCTCGGTCATCTCCATCGCCAGACTGATGGTGCTGCCGCAACTCATGGTGTCGAGTCCGAGGTCATCACAGAGGCGGTTGAAACGAATTACCGCCTCCAGATCATTGATTTCGCAATTCGAACCGGCGAGGCAGAGCGTTTCATATTCGGGGCCTTCGATCTCGGCAGAGTTTACCCGGGTAAACTTCCCGCAGGCCATCGGGCAGGCAAAGCAGGCCCGGTCGCCAAGTTTGGCAGCCTGAATCGCTTCTGAGTTCAGTTTCTCTTTGCGGCCGTTGAAACCACGGGTGTAGTTTTTTGTAGGATGAATTCCCATTTCATTGGTGACTTCAACCAGAATGGGAGTTCCATCGGTTTTGGCCCACAGGTTGTCCTCAGTCATCAAATCATTATTTTTGTAATGATTGACACGCTCTAAAAAGCCTCCCATGTCAGCTACCGAGATCGCGCCGGTTCCCCGACAGACGATGCCTTTGAGGTTTTTGCTGCCGAACAGTGCACCGGTACCGCCACGTCCAAACTGGCGATATGATTCAGAACCTATCATGCTGAAGGTGATCAGATTCTCTGCTGCAGGACCGATGGCAAGACATTTGGCATCAGGAGAACCGATCTCCGCTTCAAGAAGTTTTTCTGTTTCAAAGATACCCCGTCCTATCAGCAACTCAGCACTTTCAAGAGTCGCACAGCCATCGGCTATTTTGAGAAACACCGGTGCGGCAGCCCGACCTTTGATGATGATACCATCATAGCCGGCATATTTCAGCTCCGGGCCAAACGCACCACCGATGTTTGATTCAAAAATAGTACCGGTATGGGGAGATTTGGACACAAGACAGAGCCGTGAGGCAAGTGGCACAAGGGTGCCTCCAAGAGGTCCGGTCATAATAACGATTACGTTTTCCGATGACAGCGGATCTACTTCCGGTTTCACCGCATCACAGTAGTAACGGAGAGCGAGTCCCCATGCCCCACGATAATCCTTGGTCCAATCGAGCCGCAGCGGTTCTGTCGAAACGGAAGTAGTTGCAAGATCGACTATCAACATTTTTCCCACATAAAGATTCATAGTTCGCTCCAAATGCATCCAGTAATAGTGTCAACAGCAATTTGTTCTTATTGAAACTTTGATCTAATATTGCTGCGTTCATCAGACTGCTTTTCTACGCTGACGCAATTGCTTTAGCACAGGTCGTGCCAGCAACGAGTGAAACTGATTCGAGCACGCAAAAAAATACCCTGAATAGCGACCCACAATTCAAGGATGTAAACCATGTTCTATTATATATGCATGAAATTAAAGGTAGTTTTTGTCTCTGTTTGTCTGAATGACAAAAGGATGATTCAGCCCTATTGGAGGGGTGGCATCGGCAACATCATATTTCCTTATAAGTATGGCAGCCTGTGAGGAGGGCGCTGTCCCAAAAAATGCTGTTCCGCATTTTACTTTTTATCGTGCGGCAGTGGATAGACGAACGGGTGAAACCACCAACCGGTGGCCATTTACATTAAAAATACAGACATTCGCTATTTTAATGCATACATGCATCACAGATGCAGTACGGCATTGAAGCCGGATGATAACGGATTATTGAGGTAGTAATATACTCGACCCGGTAGTTGAGCGTGCTTCAAGATCACGATGAGCATGCGCAGCATCTTTAAGATGGTAGCGCTGATTAATATCGATCCTGACGGTGCCGGACGTAACCATATCAAACAGTTCCTGAGCTGCTGACACAAGCTCGGAGCGTTCCGCAATATAGGTAGCCAGGATTGGACGGGTAATGAACAGCGAGCCATGTTGCGCCAGGAGCGCCAGATCTACCGGTGGAACCGAACCTGATGCGTTACCGAAACTCACCAGCAATCCGAGTGGCCGCAGGCATTTCAACGACACTCCAAACGTATCTTTGCCAACCGAATCGTAGACTACACGCGCCCCCTCACCATTGGTTAACTCCCTCACTCGTGCAACAATATCTTCTGTGTGGTAGTTGATGCAGAAGTCAGCACCATTTTGCAGTGCAACCGCACACTTCTCCGCTGAACCTGCTATGCCTATAATCCTGGCCCCGAGCGATTTCAACCATTGGCAGGCGATTGTCCCTACGCCTCCGGCAGCGGCATGAAAAACAACCGTGTCCCCTCGCTGAACCCGGTAAGTTCTGCGGATGAGATAATGGACTGTCAAGCCTTTGAGCATCATCGCCGCAGCTTGTTCAAACGACAATTCATCAGGTAGGATGCAGAGACGGTCGGCAGCTATGTTCCGTATCTCGCAATATGAACCAATACGCCCGGCATATGCGACACGATCCCCCGGTTTAACCTGAGTTACTCCGTCACCAACCGCTTCGACGATTCCCGCGCCTTCATTTCCCGCAACGGTCGGAAGCGGCACCTTGTACAGACCACTCCGTTGATAGATATCAATAAAATTCACTCCTACCGCTTCGTGCCGGATCCGTACCTCACCGGGCCCCGGGTCGGCAACTTCGATATTTTCCCAGCGAAGAACCTCAGTATCGCCAAAATCGTGGAACATTATTGCTTTGTGCACAGAACACCTCCAGGTAAATGTAAAAATTCAGTCAGATTATGACTCCTCCGGATGCATCAATCCAGCACGCGGGAGAGCCATAGTCGGTAGGATACCTCACATGGTACTAATAGTAAATAATTGCACTGCAAATAATGTGCTTGAAATATTTTTTTATACGGCTCATTATACGTACAGGTTTTATTACGCAGTTGTTTTTTATTTTGAAAGGGGATGTGTATTGTGGCAACGACAGTTGATTCCAACATAGCACAGTCGTCTACCCCGCAGCTTTCAACTATGAAGCCGTCTCCGTCTCCTTCTTCGACTTCAATCAGGAAGGAGGATTCTAAATCCAGTAATCTCAATGCGAGTGCTGGTACAGCTTTGGATAGCAAACCGGTTGCTGCTGATGCAGTAAATATTTCCTTTCAAGCACTACAGTCCAGTTCTGACGTTAAGAGAATTGAAGCAAAAGCTGAAGCCAAGAAAGATGAGACTAAAAAGGATGAAACTAAAAAGGATGAAGTAAAAAACAAAGCTGTAGGGAACTCAGACAGTAATGTAATCTCTGATGGAGCAACAGCCAAAGTTCAGTTTGTTTATAATCAGAAAGGTGATTTGATAACAAAGTATCTTGATTCGAGCGGAGAGTTGATTTATCAGGTGCCTTCTAAGCTTATGCTATTGTCGCAGGAAGCTGAATTAAAATCAAAAGCATTGGTTGATACTAGGGCGTAACCATTTAGAAATCAAAAAATCGTATGCAAAGCAAAAGAGGCTTCCATTTACTGGTTGCCTCTTTTACTTTTAGAGCTATGTGAGCATCACGCGAGATTACTGATTGGCGCTAACTGAGGCATAAGCCCTCACTGCACTATTCTGAGTAGATTGATAAGTGTTTTTAGCAGCATCGGACTTGTCATTGGCCAGTTGTAAAATCCTCTGTTCATCTGCCTTTTTTGCCTCTTCTTTGGCAGCGGCATTCTTATCATCAGCCAACTTCAAGGCTTGAGCAGAAATCGAAACTGTATCCGCTTGTGCCGATTTCACAGACTTTTTTGCGTCTTGAGCTACCTGCGGAACCGTTTCGGTCTTTACCTGAAAATTAACCTGATTAGCACTAGAAAAACTACCCAACGATTCAACTGCCATGAGTCTCACCTCCCAAAAACAACATACAAATAACTGTTTTTCATTTTCTGCTTATCAAATAAATTTTGCAAGAAAAATTTATCAACTCTATTGGAATGCGAATAAATTATAGCAGTAGTTGCTTGCTGCGGTTTTTATTCAATTAATAACTATTCATGGTATACTCATTGCGTTCGTTCGGTCATCCCCATACTCTTCCCGAACGTATCAATTATCCAACGGGAAATGCTCCTCTTCCCGCCTGGAGACAGCGGCAGGGCGTCTTCAGAAAACCAATGAGCTTCAACTACTTCCACACCGTCAGGCCTCACTTCTCCTCCAGCATAATCGGCCAGAAATCCGATCATCTGCTGACTCGGAAAAGGCCAGCACTGGCTCCCCAGATAGCGGATATTTGTCACATCTATCCCCGCCTCCTCACGCACTTCGCGCTGAACACATTCCTCCAGAGACTCTCCAAAATCAAGAAAACCGGCCACAAGGCTGAAACGGCCGACATTCCATGCGGCATTGCGGATCAGCAGCAGTTCGGCACCGCGCCGGACCAAAACGATGATGCAGGGGTGAATATGAGGAAAATGTTCGTCACCGCATGATGAGCAGCGCTTGCCCCAACCGGCCGGGATTCTGACCAGTTTACCGCCACAATGAGAGCAGAAGCGGCTGCGCCGTTCCCAATGGAGAATCTGGGCGGCCCGTCCAGCTATTGTAGCCAATGTATTGTCAAGCCGTGTATCAGGCCCCATAAACGGCAGTGCCTCATACCCGGGGGGGAGCGAAGTATCCATGGTAATCCGCACTATCCGCAGTGGCTTGCCCTGCCAAAGGCCGATTTTGAAAGGCTCTGTTTCAGGAATACTGACTATCGGCAGCAGAACTCCTGAAAGCAGCAGATGTTGCGACTCAGTCGGCACCACAAGAGAGTTCCCCTGCAAAACGACCCAGAAGCCGGGATTGGTATCCGGCTCATGTTCAGGTGGAAGCGGCGTGAACAGACCTTGGATCAAAGTTGAATTGAACGGCAATGAATTAGACATAGTGTGCATCCTCATGTAGTGACTTTCCTGCGGCTATCGGTCAAGATGTTTGATTGCCTCTACAATTATATTGCAATCCAGTACAACTGCGGCGGGTATAAACATATCAACCTCATTTCGTATGGTGCCGGTCAAGTGGTGTATAAGCTTCTGGAACAGGAGCAGTTCCCGTGAGAACAACGCGGTAAACTCAAAGCGCAGTCCAGCAATGCGACGCGGATCTTCTTCGGTAAAGTTCATGGTACACCACTCATCAAACATCTCTTCGCCGGAGACATCAATCAGCGGGATTCCATTTAGACGGCAGGTCATCGGGCGATACTGGTACACCAGACACCCCCCGGTTTCCGAGAGCAGCAGACAGGGAGTTTCATCCTCTTCCGGCATGAGCGCATCCCAGTTACGTTCGGGGATACCATTCAAAAGCCATGGTTCGACAAACGCGGGGTTCAAGAGTGACAACGGCTCAAGGCGCAGCAGTGCGGCCCGGACGAGTCTGCCCTGTAGTGGTTCGGGAAGCTCGTTAAAGCCGCGTTTGAGGTACAATGCATCCAGAAGAGTGATATCAAAGAGGCCGCGGCAGCATTCTGAGCAGCCATTGCGGCAGGCAATAAGTTCAGAGTGCTGGCTAAGACATCGCTGAAACCAGACATCCACCTCACGTAATAACGCGCCGTACCGATCCAGCAGGTCATTCATGAGCTATTGGATAACGATCGGCTGAAGCTCCGATTTCACAGTGCATACTTATCTGTCGATCAAGAAGAAGCTCATTGTCGGCAATAGCGTAAAATTCCTTGTCACTTTCACCCAGAATAGCCATGTCACTCTCCTGTATCTGCAGATAGGGTGTCTTTGGAAAAGGTAAAAAGCAGAATAGCACCGGCAAGTCCGCAAAACGGGTAGAAGAAGGCGTGGTGATATGCCGTTGCAGAGTAACTGCCGGACGCATGCGGAAACCTATCAAGGATGATGCCGACGAGCAGTTGAATAACAGCCACCCCTGATACCACAAAGAAATTAAGCGTGCTCAGAGCCGTCCCTGCAATAGCATGCGGAAACATTTCCCTGACCATGGGATATATTGTTATGCCGGTTGAAACAGTAAAACCGAGAACTGAAAACAGTACTTTCAATGTTGCCGGAGAAAAGTTTTCCGCCGGACCAAGCAGCAGCAACAGCAGGGAAAGTGCTATGCTCTGGCCGATCAATAACGTTTTTTTACGGGATTTTAGTAGATGGGTCGAAATTTTCCCGACACAGAGACACCCGACTATGAAGCCCCCTGCAGAACAGAACAGGACGTTTCCCGCTGAGGACCTGCTTGCATGGAACACGTCCATGAGATAGGGACCACCCCATAGGCTTTGAATCAGCATAAAATTCCCGTAGTAGCAAAAACCGAGCATTCCAAGCAGCCAGAACGATGGATATCCTAACACAGCACGAAGGCCGCCAAGCGCAGAAGTTCGCACAGATGCGTCGTCATCATACTGTGCATCTGTGTCCGCTGATCTGTTTTGCACAGAAGTGTCGGTGGCGACAGTATATACCAGGATGGTAGCACAAATCTGAGCGAGCGCCGCGACAAGCAGTGCACTCCTCCATCCGAACGCTGAAACAACGGCGGCAAGCGGGGCGGTTGCTAAAAGGTTTCCCAGATTGCCGATTGCCATGATGAATCCGGCTATGGTCGCAAACTCCTCCCGTGTAAACCAATTGGTGAAGATTTTCAGTGCTCCCATCAGTACGCAGGAGGTCCCGATTCCAAGCAGAACCCGGCCGGCAAGTGCCGTGTAATATCCGGGAGCCAAAGCAAACAGGATGACTCCTGCTGTAGATACGATTCCAAGAATGCTGACGATAATTCTGCCGCCAAAGCGGTCCAGTAATACACCGAGCGGGATCTGGGCAAGGGCGTACACGATGAAAAAGACGCTCGACAGTGTTCCCAACCGGGTTGCCGTCAGGTTAAAGTCAGTGGAGATGTCCCGGGCAACCACAGCCATGGAAACCCTGAAAAAGAGCGCCATTACGTACAGGAAGGAGAGAACTGAGAATATTTTCCAGCGGATCGCCATTACTTACCTTTGCAAGAGCCGGTCGCATGTCTAAAACGGCAGCAACGGCTCTCTATCACGGGAATTTCAGCAGCAGGCTGCCACTATTGTCAAATATTACTGCATGAGGTGAATTATCAATTTTAAAATCCGGCCGGGTTTCGAGCTCACCCAGCAGCGCTTCAGAGACAAAGCACTCCGTCAGGAACAGGGTATTGCGTATAATGACGATGCGCAACTTGTCAGGTGTAATAGAGGAGAGACTGAACAGCGCCGCTTCCATCAGTTTCTCTTCCGTGTCAAAATACATCGGTATCGCGGCTCGTGTTACAAAGGTGCTTGTCAGACAGTTGAGATACGTAGCCTGACGGTCTATCCTGTTCACTAGTTTCCGGGTAGTAAAATCAGCCAGGCCAAGACCAGATGCATTGCCGTGGGATTCCTCCGACAGACCAAGTACAGCGATTCTTTTGATTGAAGGTTCTTCAGGTTCGGGAACGCCGTGAATCCGTACTCTGCCGATTATATTCGTATCCATGCCGGTGCCGCTGAAATTCTTGCCGATCTCCTGCACAATGAGCAAATCTATGGCGTCAAACGGCAGTGAGGGCATCAGCACCTTGGAGTATTGAAGCAGTTCACCTTCCTGTACAATCAGGTGCTCTCGATCAA
>DUZS01000026.1 GCA_013349405.1 Desulfuromonadales bacterium
GAGGTATCCTCGATGATTGTGGCATCCTTGTGCATCAGCCCTTTCATGCGGTAGAAATCCTCCAGAGTGGAGTTCTGCGTTCCGGCCGCCAGCACCTCCACGCCAAGCTCGGTCAGGGAGTTGACCATCGACCAGGTTTTGACTCCTCCGGTGAACAGTACGGCAGTTTTGCCTTCCAGTCGGGCCCGGTACGGTGCGATGGCAGCCCTGCATTTGCCCTCCTCCTCCGCGATCAGACGCTCCACACGGTCCTGCATGATCCGTTTCTCCAGACCGTTGACAATATTGTCCAGTTCTCGGGCGATGTCACGCAACGCCTTTGCCGTATCGGTCATGCCGTAGAATGATTCTTCAAGATACGGCATACCGTATGTTTTCTGCATCTTTTTGGCGAGGTTGGTCAGGGATTTGGAACAGATGATGATGTTGAGCCTGGCCCGGTGAGCGTAACGCAGTTCCTCAAATTTGGCATCACCGCTGAAACAGGAGAGAACCTGAATCCCGAGGCGGTCAAACAGCGGCAGCATCCCCCACAGGTCACCGGCGATGTTGTACTCACCAATGAGATTTATCGGGTATTCTCCAAGGCTCGGCGGCTCGGTTGTGCCTATGACATACTTGAAAAGAATCTCTCCGGCAAGGCGATTGCCGATGTTCTTGTCGCCGATGAACCCGGGCGTGTTCACGGGAATAATGGGAATGGTGACTTTTTCTGATGCCGCCGTACAAACCGCCTCCACATCATCGCCGGTCATGGCAGTCACGCAGGTGGCGTAGACGAAAATGGCCCGGGCCTGATCTTTATAGCGCTCGGCCAGGTCAAGAATGGCTTTGTATAGTTTCTTCTCGCCGCCGAAGATGACGTCGTTTTCCAGCATCTCAGTGGTAAAGCCGCGCCGGTAGAGTTGGGAGTCGGATGAACGGGCACCTCGATTATCCCAGGAGTTGCCGGCGCAGCCGATCGGGCCATGTACCAGATGGATGGCGTCGGTGACCGGCATCAACACAACACGCGCACCGTCATATGCACAGGAACGCTCGGTCCCCTCGCCCGGTTCAGATTTTTTGCAGAACTTGGGCGCGCCCTTGTCGTGGGTTTCACAGTTATCTGTATCGTACCAGTCGGGCTTTGCCATGTTAGAATCCTTGCAGTGCTCTGGGTCTTCTGGTGCGGGTAACGAAAAACGGCGTTCCAACTTCATCAATGATGATTGTGGATGGCGCCGTTGCCAATAAACTCTATGCTTTTGTAGATTTATACTAGCATGTGCTGTGCCAAGTAATACTAATGCCATAACAGTCTGTAATATATACGTTTAATATATCAAGCATCGCCATGCTCGTCTTGTGAAGCTTAATTTATAGGCAGAGTGCTGACCTTTGACAATATTTCAGACTCATGACAGGCAAAATGATTTTCGCGATCAGAAAACAGGCAGATCCGGTAGCCGCCTACTCTGCATGTCGAAGCACCTGCTGCGGCGTTCGCATAGGTCATCTTGACCGAAAAATTGTTGTCCTGGGGTTGGTGCCTGGTTGAGTGTTACATTGGATCAGCAAGATGATGAGTGTCTTATTCATGTTGATGATGACGGATCCGGAATTCCTGAAGCTGATCGTGAGCTGATATTTGAACCATTTTCTCGCCTGGAATCAAGCCGGTGCAGGGAATCCGGCCGCTATGGATTGGCAATCGTCAAAAAGATTGTTGAATCTCATTGAAGAACTATAAGCATCACCGCTTCACCGCTTGGAGGCAGTCGGTTCACAATTCATCTGCCCGGGTAAAGAGTTAAAAATCCAAACTTCCAGAATCGTTTGTATTAGTTGCAGTCGAGTATTCTTCATTAGCAGAGATACACATTTGTCATTGTTTCGAGCACTCTACTGCTCAATTTATCAGCGGCAGGCTTCCATAAGGTTTCCAATCTGTGAAAATCCGACTATCCGCAAACCATTACTTCTCTCCTGCTGTTCACTGCCACCGTAAACGACTATTCCCGGAGTTGCTTTCGGATTAAGTGAACAATAATATTCCAACCCTTTCCAGGCATCACGCTGCACTGTTGCCCCCGATTTGATCTCTATCGGGATGATACCGTCACCGGATTCATGCAGTAAATCAACCTCATGCCCCGCATTATCCCGCCAGTAGTACAGCTTTGGCTCACGCACACGGTTCAGGCGCTGTTTCATTAATTCCGTTACAACGAATGTCTCAAAAAGTGATCCTACGAGCGGATGGCATGCAATCTGTCCAGAACTCTCAATCCCCAACAGATGACAAGCAAGCCCGACGTCCCAAAAGTATAGCTTTGGCGCTTTGATCAGACGTTTATTGAAATTGTTAAAGTGAGGTTGCAGAAGGGTGATGATAAAACTGGCTTCCAGCAGAGACAGCCAGGATCTGGCGGTGTTATGGTTGATTCCAGCATCTATGGCAAGAGAACTGGCATTCAATATTTGCCCGGTGCGTCCGGCGCACAGTCTCAGAAAACGGGAAAATGCAGCTAAATCCTTGATCGCCATTATTTCCCGCACATCCCGCTCCACATATGTTGCGACATAAAAAGATAGTGCTTCGACAGGATCTAAATTATCTGCAAATATGCGGGGATAGAAACCTGTAAATAGAAGTTGCGAAATGTCATCTGAGGTTTCAATAAACTCAGAACGTTCTGCCAGTGTTAACGGAAGAAGCTTAAGAATAGCCGTTCTTCCTGCAAGCGACTGTGTTACCGACTCCATCAGCAGAAGTTGATGACTGCCGGTGAGTATATATGCACCTTTAAGCTCTGGTCTGGCGTCCACTCTCACCTGGATTTCGGATAACAGACCCGGTGCTCGCTGAATCTCGTCCAGTATGCCTCCATCTTTGGCGTGGGTATTAAGAAACCCCACTGGATCGGAAAGAGCAAAATCCCGTAGCGAAAGTTTTTCGAGGGATATATACGGCTTGTCCGGGAAAGCCATTCTTGCGAGCGTGCTTTTCCCGGATTGCCTTGGCCCGATTATGGTGACGACCGGATATTGCCCAGCCAGACGGATAAGATCAGATTGAATAGTTCGTTGAATTAGCATGGATGAAAAATATCAAGATTTGTGCCGATTGTCAATGCAAACAGAAATGTGTACGGGAGATTGTAAGAATTATCGATTTTCTATCTGCCTTCCGACAGAAGGTTAGCCAGGAATTCCCGCTAATCAGACAGTCAACAGCGCATTTACTTTATAAGGGGGGCAAAAGCAGGTGAATGTGCGGAAACTCATCACGAAACGACGCAACATGCTTCTCCCTGTCTCTTGTGGAGTCATTTGAGTTGTTCGAATCGCGACAGCGCCTCGGGCGTTGCGTAAGTGGCCAGTCGTGCAACAGCAGCTTCACATTGACTAAAGTCGGTGCAGGGTGTGCCATTTGGCCAGAAGGTGGCAATAATTTCTGTATCAAAGAAATCTTGAAAATCATGGATAAGGCCGTCTTTGAGCTGGTACCAGGCCACCCCTCTGTTCAGGTATCGTCCGCCGTGGGAGGGGCGCCCGGTTGTGAACCAGTGTACGGCAATCATGTCACCCTTGTGTATCGCCCACTTGTTGTGAAAATGGAGGGTTCCACCCATGGCTGCCTGAACGCCCCGGAAGAGTTCCATGATTGCTTCACGCCCTTCGATATGGTTTGGAAAGCTGGATCCGGGAAAGTCGAGTACGCAGTCCGGGTGCATCATGCGCTGCATGGTGTCAAAGTCGCTCGCAGAGAAAGCGGCGTAGAAATCCAGGATGTTTTGTTCGCTGGTTAAGTGGATGGGTGAAGTGTCCATTGTGAAAGCTCCTATTGCGGGAAAAGCGCCTTAAACAGTTTACGACGGCCATATTACCTGCTTGTAAAAGAGGTACATTAACGTTTGAGCATTGCCCACACCATGTTGGGCGAGTGACCGTTAACCCGCACCATGCGCACCCAGAGAAGAGTCATATGTTCCAGAGGCAGCGCTTGCCACATCGAGTGCCTCCCAGCCAATCCGATCCTGACTGAACATTATCGAGCCCATGGGTGAGTCCCGGGCCAACCGGGTTTGTGCAGTCGATGAGAATTTTTCCCTTCAGCTCTTCAGCTACTCCTTTGAGTGCTTCTTCGTTGATTTGAAATGGCGTGGCGAGAAATACGACGTCAGCAGCATTTCATAATGTCTCACTCCTTTCTTGTGGGTTTCTTTTACCAATATCAAGTTATATTTTCAAGGCAATAAATTGCATCGTTCGAGGATATAGATTATGTGCTTTTAGCGAATCGAACACCCGTCAAACCAGATCGAAAAGAAGCAGTTCTGCGTGCTCATCTCCACAAATAATCAACTGAGTTTCCCCGGTTACCGCCAGTCCGTCTCCGTGTGCCAGGTGCTGGCCATTCACTACTGCCTTACCCCGTGCCACCTGTATCCAGACATGTCGTCCCGATGGAATGAGATATACGATCTCTTCTCCCGCATCAAGGAGAGTTGCATATAGGTTAACGTCCTGGTGGATGGTAACAGATCCATCCCGGCCATCTGCCGATGCGATCAGACGCAGCTTTCCCCTTTTATCTTCATCAGGAAAATAGGTCTGCTCATAACTCGGTATAATCTCGTCCGTATCAGGTAAAATCCAGATTTGGAGAAAGTGCACCAATTCCTCTTGTGAATGATTGTACTCGCTGTGGGTTATGCCGGTGCCGGCGCTCATACGTTGCACCTCACCGGGAACAATGACCGAACCGTTTCCCATACTGTCTTTATGTTCCAGGGCACCTTCCAGAACATAGGAAATGATTTCCATGTTGCGATGGGGGTGGGTCGGGAACCCTCTGCCCGGCTGAACCCGGTCTTCATTGATGACTCTCAGTTGCCTGAAACCCATGTGTTTCGGGTCGTAATAATCGGCAAAAGAAAAACTGTGATAGGTATTGAGCCAGCCATGATCGGCATGGCCGCGCTCATTTGCTTTTCTTATGTGTATCATTTTGTCTTCCTCATGTCGGTTGTTGTGTGACGATGAACAGTTCGATGCTTATCAGGTCGTTGACCAGATGCATGCCGAGCCGCTCATATAATCGACCCGAGCCGTAGCAGACATTCCATAGGGTCCGGTCAATATCGACAGCGGCCTGGGCCTTGATAGTGCCATCTTCCTGCACTGCAATCATGGCCGGAAAGCGGAGTGGAAGAGTTGTGCCCTTGATCGTCAGCATTCCGGTGATCTCCACGTTGGGTGTGCCGAGCGTGGCACCGGCGATCGCCACAGCATTACTAAGCTCGAAGGTCGCTGTGGGATAACGTTCCACATCAAAGAAGTCATCTGACTTCAGATGTCGATGCAACATGCCGCGCCAGCCTTCATCCTGAAGATCCAGATTTGTTATACTGTCCATCTCCATAACGAATCTTCCCGATACGGGAAGCTCTTTGGAAAGAACAACTTCGCCTCCGGAGAGTGTGATACGGCCATAATGGCGATTATTGATATTGCGGCCGACCCACTCCACAGCACTCTTTTCCGTATCGAGTGGATAAATACCGTCCCTGACCATGAGCGGCGGCGGGGGCGGAGTCAGCTGTTCGACCGCAAATCCAGCCGCAAGCCAACTTTGTAGTCCACCTGCCAGGATCGCCACGTTGCAATAGCCTGCCCGCTCAAGTTTCTCTTTGGCGCTCCAGGCGGCCTGGCTCGTGCCGCTGTCATCATAGACAACCACTACCCGCTCCAGGTTCGGCGCACATTCGGCGACCCTTTCCAGAAAGACCATCTCATAGATACAGGCGTTACCGGCACCATTAATACGACGACAGGCAAAATCCTCGGGCAGACGAACATCTAGTAATGATACAGAATCGGCAGAAAGCAACTGCTTAAGTTCATGTGCTGACATTGTTACGTTCATGAGTGACCATCTCCTTTCTAAAATGCGCTATGACACCATCAGTCATGGGATCAGGATTCAGCGTGCAGTGTTTTCTCACCATTATTACGGAGAGTTTAACACATGTTTTACCATTTCATCATTGGTAGCGGATTGCGTCGATAAACAAACATCTCTTTAGTGGCCAGTCTGACCAGATTATTATGAAAGCCAAGATTGGGAAAAGCATCCTGAACTTCCTTGATTACCTGCTTCGGCAGGCCAAATCTTCTCATACCCATTGAGGCATCAACCCAGTCCCCTTTTCGGAAAATTTCAACCAATGGATATTTCTCGTTCGAAGCCGTGCGAAACTTGTGATGCAGATCGATCATCATTTCAATTTCAGGCGACCACTGTTCCTTGCCCTGATCAATCAGATACCGTCTGGCCAGATCGATCGAAGGTGCCAGATAATCAACAACTTCACCGGGCCACATGCCAAGATCATGGAAACATCCGGCGATTATCAGTTTCTCCTTCTCCTCGTCTGTTGCCCGTTCATGAAAGGCAAAACAGAAGTTCAGGACCCGGTACACATGATTCCTGTATGGCTCATAATCACGACCGAAGATAGCCCTTCGTGCTCCAAGGATGACTTCAAGCAGCGGGATATTCTTCTCAACTTTCATATTGGCTACCTCCGAAGAAACAGCTTCTACTCTTCAAAGCTTAAAGGACTATTTTTATCTTATATGTTTCAACCTTAAATCAATTTTCTCTGAAACACCCCATACTCTTTTCTGTTGCCAGGTATGTTTTTTTGTTATAGCTTATAAGGCATGGAATTACGGCACTATAGATACTTTCTCGCTGCAGCCGAGGAGCTGAACATCAGCAAGGCTTCCCGTCGACTGAATGTCTCCCAGCCAGCCATGAGCCGCCTTATTCATGATCTGGAAGATGAGCTTGGCTCGACTCTTTTCAATCGCGAACGGTTTGGTCTCGCCCTCACTCCTGCCGGGGAGAAACTGCTGGTTTATGCCCGCCAGATCCTTGACCTGAGCAACGAAGCAATTCGGGCACTCCGCAATGAACCTACGGCAGCACCGAACATTGCCATCGGGTTCATCGCTTCATCGCTCGGCTCATTCCTCGGCTCAGCCCTGAAAAAATTTCGCGAGAGTTATCCGGATTATTCGGTGAAGATTCTTGAACTTTCACCGGCTGAACAGGGGAAGGCTTTGCGGAAGGGACAGATCGATATTGCATTGATTGGCAATCCATGTGGCGCTGTACATGATGAATGCGAAACAATGGTTCTTTATGAGATGGAGCTGGAAGTTGTGTTGCCTGCCGGACATCGCTTTGCCGGATGGAAGCGAATCAGTCTGAAGGATTTGCACGAGGAGGAGTTCATCGGCTACAGAGAGGACAGTTTTCCCGGCAGGAACCAGACAATTATAACTGCCTGCAAGGTGGCGGGTTTTAAGCCGCACTTGAAATATCAGGCGAACAGTCTGGTTGAAGTGCTGGCGATGATCGGTGCCGGCACCGGTGTCTGTCTGATGCCTGCTGATGTAGCCAGTCTGCCGCACCCGGATTCGGTATTCGTTCCAATCAGGGAAAAACTTGAGCCGATACGTTTTACTGCAGCATGGCGACGGGGCGATGAACGCCCGATTATCAGCCAACTTCTCGACAGGTTGAAATCATCCAGCACGAAATAAGCGCAACCAGCCATTTACCGTCAATTCAATATTCATGCATTCCAAGTTACGGAGGTCTCTATGAAGATTCTTATTATCAATGCCCATCCTGAACCGCAAAGTTTCTGCTCTTCACTATTTCATTCTGCAGTTACAACTCTGGAACTAGCCGACCACCAGATTCAGACATCCAACCTTTATACGATGGAGTTCGATCCAATTTCTGACAGAAGAAACTATACGACCATCAAGAACCCGGACTACCTGAAACCACAGATAGAGGAGATGTACGCCAGCGAAGCAGGAGGGTTTGCACCCGATCTCGAAGCTGAAATGTGCAAGGTCGAGTGGTGTGATCTGATGATATGGCATTTCCCACTCTGGTGGTTCAGCGTTCCCGCCATTCTCAAGGGATGGTTCGACCGGGTCTTTGCCATGGGGCGCTTCTACGGCAATGGTCACATCTACGAAACAGGTGTTATGCAGGGGAAAAAGGCCATGCTTTCCCTGACTACAGGAGGGCCCTTGGACTCTTATCAACCGGATGGTTTCAATGGAGACATCAATGGCATTCTTCGGCCAATACATCGCGGTATGCTTGAGTTTGTCGGCTTTGAGGTGTTGCTGCCGCAGATATTTTATGCCCCGGCTCACAAGAACCAGGAAGAACGTACTGCCGAGTTGCAAGCCTACTGTAACCGGTTGAAGGAGATCGAGTCTGAACAGCCGGTTACAGTCGGTCGGTATTGAAAAAATGAAAGAAATAACTTTTACTTGTCACTCATCGCAGTTCCGGCATAAGATTTTCCAGCAGTTCCCGCTGATCAGCCGTCAATAACGCATTGAGTTTGCTAAGCGTTCTGGTATGTGACACGATCAATTCCACTTCAATCTGACTCTGTGCAACGGCAAGTGCCCGCACAGCGGTCTCGTCAAACACGGTCGCATCTGCTAAAGACTTCAGCTGTTCTCTGCTTTGGTGCATCTTCTCCCGGAGCGGCCGGGCAGATTCCCGCTCGGCATCGAGGAGCGCCTTGATCTGAGTTTTCTGTGAATCTGTCAGTTTGAGAATTTTTGCCATCCGTGCCTCAAAATTATCCGCACCTCGTTCCATCCCCGGAGGTGGCCCGCCAAAACCGGGCATTGGTCCCCGTTCCGCCAAAACTGCGCTTGTACTAACACAAATCATAGCTGCCACCATTGCTACCGTAATCACCAGTTTCCTTCTCATTGGTATGTACCTCGCTTTCAAGTTGTTCACATCGCATGGATGTGTGTTGTTCTTGATTGTAGAGATACCAGGCAAATGTATTGGAATTGTGTGGGAAATGTATTTTTTGAGATGGGGAAGTGAAAAAAGATGTGTCAAGGGGTGGATGGTTTTACCAAGCAGAGCCTGTCGGGCCGGTTCGTTACCAAGCTGGAGCTTGGTAACGAACCGGACTTCCTGCCTTTTTTTCTCGTTACGCAGCTCAGGTTGCGTAATGTACTGGTTTTGCAAGCCCTGCTCGCGGTTTGGGATCATTCCGGTTTCCTGCTTGTAATTCCTACTTCCGGTTCTTCCGCTTTGACACTTTAGCTTTCTTCCGGTTGCTCCGTTCTTTTTGCTTCTGCTTTTTCTGAGCATTGGCAGGCGAACCGTGTCTGACCGGCGTTTTCTCTTCACGTTCTCTGAAACAGGCAAACCCTGAAATATACTCATGGACATCATCCGGAAGAGACCACTCAAGCAGCTGATTCAGCTTTTCCATCGCCTTGTCACGCCCTTCAGCCATTTCATCTTCAACATTCTTGAGAGACACTTCCCCCTGGAAAACCAACCCTCTCGCAAACAGATCGCGAATTTCCGAAATCAGTTCCTCCGGATACAGATCGAGCAGATCCATAACCAGCGAAGCCCAGAAATACTCCTCCGGGTCGGCAAGCGACTCGTCAAACAGGGTTGCAAACAGCGCCATCCCCTTGTCACGCGGTAGATCGCCGGAGGCTATGCCCAGTTTTAATGCCTCCATCGCAGATGTGCGTAGGTATTCGTAGGCATCACGATTTCTGATTATTTCCATTACGGCGGAATAGTCACCCCCGGCGGTTCGACAGAGAAGCGCCGGTAGCGTTTCGGTGAGCATGTCACACCAGATGTAATCTCGCTGTTCATCAGGAATGGAAAATGCCCGGATTATCGGGAGATGCGCTTTTGTTTCGCGGAAGTGAGCAAGCAGGGCAACAGCGTATAGTTCGGCAGTATGCCCTTCATCAACATATCGCGCCGGATCGGCAGAAATCCCTTCAAGTATGTTTATCAACAGCGGCGTGATTTCCTCCTGCAATGAGACTGCTTCTTCCATCTCATCACGCAGATATTTACTGGAAACTACGTCAAAAGCTGCTATAAGTTCATTTGTACGTGACATGACTATTTCTCCCCGTTCTTTCCGCTTTCCAATCTTGCACGCGCAAGAATAACTGCTTCATGTAGCTTTCGCTCCATTTCGGCTTTTGGCAACGCATCAGTCCAATATGACGAGACCTGAATTCCGCTCCGTTCAAGATCGAGCAATTCAACAGTTTCGTGTTTTTTCCCCGCACAAAGAATCAAGCCAAGAGGAGATTCCTCACCCGTTTTGCGCTCGTATCGATTCAGCCAAGCCAGATACAGCTCCATCTGCCCTTTATGCGCCGCCCTGAATTCGCCGATTTTTAATTCAATAGCAACCAGACGACCAAGATTTCGATGGTAAAACAAGAGGTCAAGATAATGGTCAATACCATCAATGGTGATCCTCTTCTGCCGTTCCATAAAAGCAAAACCTACCCCCAATTCCAGAATGAACGACTCCATTTCGCGCAATATGGCGGCTTCCAGATCTTTTTCTGCGTAGGAATCTTTGAGGCCGAGGAAATCGAGGAAGTACGGGTCGCGAAAGACAAGAGCAGGGGTTAGTTTGTCTTCCTCACGAAGCTCTTTCAATTCCACTTCAATCAACTCGTCTGGCTTGCGGGAAAGTGCCGAACGCTCGTACAGCATGGATTGGATCTTCCTGTTCAGCGTACGTGTGTCCCAGTTTTCCAAGCGGCATAATTCAGCATAGAAGTCACGCTTGAGCGGATCGTCAAGCCTGATTATATGCAGAAAATGCGACCAGCTCAATTGTGTCAACAGTGTTGTCACAATTGCCGAATCAGGAAAAACTTCAGCAAAACGAATCATTCGGAAAATATTCCGGCGACCAAAACCACGCCCGAATTCTAACTCCAATTGTGCAGACAGCGATTGCACAATCTCCGCTCCATATTCGGCCCGCTTTTCCTTCAAAGTTTCCCGCCGAATACGATTGCCAACCTGCCAGTAAAGCAGTGTCAGCCCGGCGTTGACAGTTTGTGCTACCTGCTGACGGGCAGAAATAATAAGGTCGCGCAGTTCCGTCAATAGTGGCTGACCAAGGTATGGAGCTGGCGTAGTTGTCGTTGCCTTCTCTTTTTTCTGTCTGGCAGTCATGAGGAGTCTCCATTAAAGTCGGGGGTATCGTTTTGCAGTTCGCCGACGATCTGGTCGTCATGCAAGGGGAGTAAGAATAGCATTATATCGGCAGAGTAGGTCATTTGTTGATCAAGATGTAATTCCGCGGTGGAAAGCAAAACATGGTTTAGTCTGTTCTCTGGAAAGATTCATTAATAATTCGAGCCTCCTCCAGATTTATGCGATACATGCGGCCATGTTTCCGCAGTAGTTGAACGAGAGCTGGTCCGTCTACCAAAGATATCGGCTTATCTTTGGCGAATTCATAAGAGTCTGGTCCAAAACCACTTGTAGTTACGAGAACCCCACGATTGGCTCCCTCGTTTACAACTGTCCCATACAAATCTCTCACAGAGGAGACATCAACAGTTCGAGTATACCTCTTCGCTTGAAAAACGTACTTGCCGCCTCTAAAGGGATCCGGGTCAAACATTATCGCATCAACTCCTCTGTCTCTTGATGCCTGTGTGACTTTTACTTCAACACCGTTTTGCCCAAATTCCCACTCAAAGAGCTGCCTCACAAGATGCTCAAAATCATCCCAAGGCATTGCTGCAAGGTTAGTATCAGGAATTAGGCTTTCATCAACATCTCTGCTTTCAATAATTCGGCGGTCATTTTTATCAAAGGTGACAATTGGTCGAATTTTGGATACATATTCAGTCGATGGGGTTGCAATACCTTTTAAGTGGCGGAAGCATGCCTTGGGATCTATATGGTCAAATTGTAAGCGAATCAGATCTTCTTTACGGGTCAGTAGGGAGGCAATAATCCCCTCTTCCGGTTGGCCTGACGCACTGTCGAACCATTTTTGATTCGCATTAATTGCAACCATATCATACATATCGGCGGAATCAGATTTAGCAACGAGGTACGCAGCACGGATACAGAGAGAATACAACAACCTCCCACACTGTTTTTTCTTCTCAATTGCCGATACTTCCGTTGTTTTGAAGTTCTTTGCCGTTTTGGTGATTTTAATGCGGGCGAAATCAGGCACATCAAGCGTAACAAGCAATAAGCGCGCTTCGCGGTCATAGTTAAAGTCAGCATAAAGACATAGAGGTTCTGGCAGTGGATTTTTGTAATAAGTTAATCGTGCAATAGCCTCAATAGTCTCTTTTTCCCGATCCTGATAGAACTTGACGTGGCTCCAAGCAAGTTCGATATCACGCAGGTATTCTTTTTGATCCTCATTTGCAATTGGACTTGTGTCCGAGATTTTCAGAAGATCAACACCGTACGGTGATGATATAAATTTTGGAGACAAAAGATCTGATATAACATCTACAGAAACAGGGTGATTTTTATAATCGAGCCAATTTCTGTAGTCGCCGGATATTTTCGGGTCATACATCTTTAAAGTTTGCCAAACATCTCTTAATTTTTCAAAAGTAGATAAACTGCCATCTATACAATCATCAGAAGTCGATTTTCTCCCATGAAGGTATTCCACACCATCCACATAAGTAATCCCGTTTTTTTGGCAAAACCATTCGTCGTCATATTTTGTGTATATCCTGAAAACACTCCTGTAACCATTCGTATTTTCTTTGCTTCGACTATATTCGAACAGATCGTAGTTCGCATTATTCTCCGCACTTACAATAACATTGCTACGCCGTAGCATAAGCAATTACATACCAGAAAATCGAATAAAACAACACCGTTAACACTTCACATTGCAGGTTTTACGACCAAAAAGCCGCTATAAATTGTGTAGTAAATGTATTTTTTGAAGGTCACGGATAAATAATGTGGATTTTGGGTATTTTCTCACTTGGAGGTTGTGGTAAAAATTGATTCAAGCATTTTGTAACAACGAGGTGGGACAATGAAACTGAACATCACCGGCAAACTGTTTTTCGCGATATTTCTGGCGGCAAGCCTTGCAGTAGTCTGCTCTGCGCTGATTATGCAGTGGAATCTCAACCGGGGGTTTTTGCGACTCATCAATGACATGGAAAAGAACGGTATCTCTCGCCTGGCTACCAGGCTGGAAAATGAATACCTCCCGGGCACCGGATGGGACTCAATTCTTCGTGATCCGATGAAGTGGCGGCAGATGGTTGATGCGTCTTTCCCGGAATTAAAGCCACCACCGCCCCCGACAGCGTGGGTACGTCCACCTGACAGGTCAGAGCACAATGCTTCGCAACCTCGGGATATTCTCCCGCCACATCTTGCCCACCAGTTCAGTCGACGCCTGTTTTTGCTGGATGCACAAAAAACTACGCTGATCGGGCCGGAGTCTGTGCCAGCGGATGCCGAGATAATTCAACTGCACCATCAAGGCATAATTATCGGTTACCTGGGGCTCCGCCCGCAGACCACGTTTGACAACCTGCTGCATAAAGGCTTTCTGCATGAGCAGAGATACGCCTTTATCGTTATTGCCACCGTTGTCCTGTTGCTATCAGCCGGCCTTGCACTGCTGCTGGCAACACGCTTGGTACGGCCGCTTAAAAACATTACCGAGGCGACTCATGTACTGGCGCATGGCGATTATTCAGTCCGTGTGCCGGTAAAATCAAGAGATGAGCTGGGACAGCTGGCAACCGACTTCAATGCGCTGGCCCTGGCGATGGCACATAACGAGGAGACCAGGCGTAGATGGGTTGCCGACATTTCCCATGAGCTGCGGACGCCGCTCACCTTTTTGCGGAGCCAGACTGAGGCACTACTGGACGGGGTACGTCAGCCGACACCCGAATCAATCAGTGCTATCCACAATGAAATCATGCGGTTTACTCGACTGGTAGATGATCTTTATCAGTTGTCTCTGTCTGATGTCGGCGCACAGAGCTATCGCAAGAATGAAGTGGCTGTATCCGGGGTTATTCAGCAAGCGCTCTCCATAATCAGCCCGGAATTTTCGGCAAAGAATATAACAGTGCAGTATGAAGCAGCAGATAACCACACCGTCTTCGGCGATGCAGAACGTTTGCGGCAACTGTTCGGCAACCTGCTCGACAACTCGTTGAAATATACCGACCTTGGCGGCGAGTTACGTATCAAAATAAGGAAAGAAGGCGACAAGGTTCTGATCGACGTTCAGGATTCTGCTCCCGGTGTAGCTGACGAAGAACTGGAAAGATTGTTCGAGCGCCTCTATCGTGTGGAATCTTCTCGCAGCAGGGCAACGGGAGGTGCCGGACTTGGTCTGGCAATATGTCGCAACATCGTCATAGCGCATGAAGGCAATATCATTGCGAAACCATCACCGCTCGGCGGGGTGTGGATACAGGTTGAGCTACCCAGTTACGGGAGCGTCTGATGAATGAAGTGATAGTGATAGTCGAGGATGAGGTTGCCACTGCAGAAATTCTGGAGGATTATCTCCGTCTGGAGAGCTATACAACCCATCTGATGGCAGACGGCCTGCCGGTTGTCAACTGGGTGCGCGAGCATAAACCGGCTTTGGTCCTGCTCGACCTGATGCTGCCGGGAAAAAGCGGGCTGGATATCTGCAAAGAGATTCGTTCGTTCTCATCAGTGCCGATCATCATGACCACGGCACGGGTAGAAGAAATCGACCGTCTGCTGGGATTGGAGCTGGGGGCCGACGATTATATCTGCAAGCCGTACAGTCCGCGTGAAGTCGTGGCGCGAGTTAAGACGGTTCTGCGAAGAGTTGGCAATGCGCCGACACCGATGGAGGAAGGGCTTCTTCTGGATGAGTCGTGCTACCGCGCCACTCTGAGCGGGCATGACCTGCAACTGACAGCGGCTGAATTTAGGTTGCTCAATTATTTGGCTGCTCACCCGGGACGGGTCTACAACCGCCAGCAGCTTCTGAATAATATCTACCCCGATGAACGTGCTTTGAATGATCGCGCCATTGACAATTATATAAAAAATCTCCGCAAGAAAATCAATGTGGTCGGAAATGAAGATGAGTTGATTCACTCTGTGTATGGCGTGGGGTATAAGTTTGAAAAACTCTATTAAGAGCTGTGCTATTTTTCAACAGTGGAAAAAGGGACCCTTTCGAGTCCCTTTCTCATAAGCAGTGTACAGTTTATGCCAGGTTACCGCATCATTTCGAAGAAACGGTCCTCGCAGGTCTCATCCTTAATGTCGATAAACTTGTTACAGATTTCCGTGACCATATTGACCACACCCTGATAGCCGATGAGTGGGTAGCGATGCTTGTTGACCCGGTCGAAGATCGGGAAACCGAAGCGGAACAGCGGTACCTTGGCATCGCGGGCGGCAAATTTGCCGTGGGTGTCACCGATGATGGCATCAACAGGATCAGTCATTACCAGGCTGCGCAGATGCCAGAGATCCTTGTTCATATGAATTTTGCAGCCGGCACCGTACATGGAACCGTCCAGCAGCGCCTGCAGCTCTTTTTCCGCCTTCTTGCTGCCGCGACTACAGAGGATGTGATACGGACGGGCTCCCATTTCGAGGAGGAAGGAGACATAGCCCATCAGGTAATCCGGGTCACCGTAGACGGCAAACTTCTTGCCGTGCATGTACTGCTGTGAATCGGTCATAGCGTCTACCGCGCGACCTCGCTCGTTTTTGAGTGATGCCGGGACTTCCTTGCCGAACAGCTCAGCCACCTTCATGATAAAGGCATCGGTTTTTTCAATGCCCATCGGCATCGGCATGGTGACATGCTTGCCGGAATAGGCCTCCTTGATCCAACCAAACGTTTTTGGAGTGGCGTAGGGCCCTATCGCAATGGTGGCCTTGCCGTTGATCGAATCAGCGGCATCTTCCAGCTTTGTGCCACCGGCATAGATATGATAGGTGCCGTCGCAGGGAGACTCGAAGGTATCGCCAATATCGGCCAGCAGCGTGTACGGAATTCCGAACTCTTTCAGAATGCGCTTGTATTCGCGGTAGTCACCGGTGTTGAAGTCGCAGCCGGCTATCAGGTTCAACTTGCCGGTGCAGCGTCCTTCAATCTGTTTTCCTTCTGTCAGGGTATGCAGAATGGAGTAGAGCATGGAATCATAGCCATGGATATGGGTACCGTTGAAACTGGGGGTGTTGGCGTACGGCACCGGCAGATCCTTGGGAATGCAAGATTTCTGCTTGGCGTTCTTAATGAAGGCGGTCAGGTCATCGCCGATGACTTCCGGCATGCAGGAAGTGAATACGGCAATCATCTTCGGTTTGTAGAGGGCATGGGCATTTTCCAGGCCTTCATGCAGATTGTTCTGCCCGCCGAATACCGCACCGTCCTCGGTCATCGAATCGGAAACGGCCGGTGCCGGTTCACGGAAATGGCGGTTAAGAGTCGAGCGGTAGTAGGAAGCACACCCCTGTGCACCATGCACGAACGGCAGCGTCCCTTCAAAACCGTGGGCACAGAGCTGCGCGCCGAGTGGCTGACAGGCGTGAGCGGGATTGATGACCAGCGCCTGACGGGCAAAGTTCTTCTCTTTATACTCTTCACTGTTAATCCAGTTCTGAACGCGCTCCACCTCTTCCGGCGGGGTTTCGGTAACTTTTTTGACTTCCAGTCCTAATAAATTAGCCATGGTATATCTCCTTTGGCGGGCAACCAATCTGTTACACCACCATTTTGTATTTTTTTGACTTTACCATTCGGCTTTCGATTTTTCGTCAGGTCGGTGGCGGATGAGGATTTCGGCGGAGACGTAGCATCGCTACGTCGCACAACGATAATCTGAAATCCGCCGCCGAGATGGCGTAAAAGCGAGAGTCGTTAGAATGGTGCCTTTACCAGCTTCCAGGTTGGGCTATTAACCGCCATGTCGACATCACGGGCAAAGATTTCAAAACCCTGATAGCCGTGGTAGGGACCTGAATAATCCCAGCTGTGCATCTGGCGGAACGGGATACCCATTTTCTGGAAGACGTATTTTTCCTTGATGCCGGAACCGATGAGGTCCGGTTTCAAGGCGTGAGCAAACTTCTCGAACTCATACTCGGACGGATCATCGTATACCACTGTGGCATCGGGCATTTCCGGGGCGGTACGATCGTAGTCATCGCCATGGGCAAACTCGTAACCGGCACCGACGCAATCCATACCGAGGTCTTCGTATGCTCCGATGGTGTGGCGGGGACGAAGGCCACCGACCAGCAGCATGACTTTCTTTTTGTCCAGCCGCGGTTTGTACTCGTCAATAATGGCCTGCATGATCGGTTCGTACTTGGCAATTGCCAACTCAACCTTTTCCTTGATTACATCGTCAAACCGTTCGGCGATTGCCCGGAGGCTCTCCCTGATCTTGGTCGGGCCGAAGAAGTTGAACTCCAGCCAGGGGATGCCGTATTTCTCTTCCATAACCTTGCACATATAGTTCATGGAGCGGTAGCAGTGGATCAGATTGAGCTTGACGGTATGGGTCGCGGCAATTTTTTCCAGTTCGCCGTCGCCGGTCCAGACCGATTTAACATTGAGGCCGATCTCTTCCAGCAGTGATTTGGCCGACCAGACGTCGCCACCGATATTGTAATCACCGATGAGGGCAATATCATACGGGGTTGACGGTTCAGCAAATTCGCGGGTCTCGATAATATAGTCGCGGATTGAGTCATTGGAAATGTGATGGCCAAGTGACTGGGAAACGCCACGGAAACCCTCACAGTTGCACGGGATGATCGGAATATCGAGTTCCTTTGAAACTGTCTTGGTAACGGAGTTGATATCGTCACCGATGAGACCGACCGGACATTCCGACAACACCGAGATACCTTTGGCGAGCGGAAACAGATCATGCGCTTCATGAAGCAGCGTTTTCAGTTTCTTGTCGCCGCCGTAGACGATATCTTTTTCCTGGAAGTCGGAGGTGAACTGCATTCCGAACTGGGTGACGCCGTTGATGCCGGTCATCAGGTTACGGCGGGTACCCCAGGAGTACCAGCCGCAGCCGACCGGGCCGTGGGAAACATGCACCATATCGCGGATCGGTCCCCAGACAACACCCTTGGCTCCCGCATAGGCACAGCCACGGGCACTCATGACACCGGGGACGGTTTTTTTGTTGGACTTGACGCTGGCGCAACCGGAAGCGGCATCATTCGGTGCCAGGTGCGGAGTGCGCTTCTTTCTGGCTTTTTCAGGATACACTGACAGGGCATCATCTATCATGGCCTGAGTGGATTCTTTGGTGATACCTTCAACTGTTCGTATTTTATCTGACATGGGAAATCTCCTTTTGTAAACCCCTCCCCCGCCTCCCCTTATCAGGGGAGGAGCCAAATCATCCCCCCTGACAAGGGGGGAACGAGGGGGGTTAGATTTTTGAAATTCTTTATGCTGCCTCAGCCACTCCAACGATTGCCTCATCTTCCTCTTCCATGATGCCGAACTTCATCAGCAGCTCTTCCAGCTCTTCCATTTCCAGTGGAGTTGGAATTACCAGCATCTTGTTGTCGGCAATCTTCTGAGCCAGGGTCAGATACTCTTTTGCCTGCGGATGCTCAGGAGAATACTCGATGACGGTCATTCTGCGCAGTTCTGCTCTCTGTACCTGATTGTCGCGGGGAACGAAGTGGATCATCTGGGTGCCGAGACGACGGGCCAGTTCTGAAATCAGTTCGAACTCCATGTCTGTTTTTCTGGCATTGCAGATCAGGCCGGCCAGACGAACCTTACCCGAAGATGCGTATTTGAGAATACCTTTGGAGATATTGTTGGCGGCGTACATGGCCATCATCTCACCGGAGGTAACAATGTAAATCTCTTCCGCTTTGCCTTCACGAATCGGCATGGCGAAGCCGCCGCAGACAACGTCACCGAGAACGTCGTAGAAAACAAAGTCGAGGTCAGGAGTGTAGGCGCCGTTTTCTTCGAGGAAGTTGATGGCGGTAATAACACCGCGG
The DNA here is from genome assembly GCA_013349405.1 of Desulfuromonadales bacterium. Classification (GTDB taxonomy): domain Bacteria; phylum Desulfobacterota; class Desulfuromonadia; order Geobacterales; family Pseudopelobacteraceae; genus JACRCG01. The sequence continues at coordinate 18,914 of DUZS01000026.1, forward strand.
CCGGCACAGCCGACACCCGGCTCTGGCCCGCCGGACTCAACACATTTGATATCGCCGTAACCGATCTTCATGACGTCCTCTAATTCGAGGTCCTCAACGGTTCCCAGTTCGCGTACCAGATCCATAACCGTATTCTGTGCCTTGGCGTGCAGAATCAGACGGGTTGAATCAGCTTTAGGGTCACAGCCGACGATCATGACCTTCTTGCCGAGAGAGGCCAGTCCGGCCACCGTGTTCTGGGTTGTGGTTGATTTGCCGATGCCGCCTTTGCCGTAGATTGCTATCTGTCTCATGTTACTCTCCTTTTGCTCACCAATCCGTGAGCCTGTGGGGGTGTGGTCGGGGCAACAAAAAAAGGCGCCCCATTACGTTGAATGGAGGCGCCTTTGCCCGGGTACGTACATATGATTTTGAGTGATCTGTTTCGTGATGCTGATCTCTCTAAAGCATATGCCGTGCCAAGTTTTGTAAACTAATTAAAAACAGTATGTTGACTTGGAATGCGTATAATTGCGGCGGGGAAAAGTGGGCCTTACCGGGTGGGCAAAGAGCCGGCATGTGAGGCAGATGCTGAAAAAATAATCAGCCGGGCAGAATGCGAAACGCCGAAGCCTTCACAGCGGCAAATACGGTGCTCCCCGGGACGATGCCCAACTCGCTGACCGCGTCCTGAACGACCTCAGAGATCAATGTATTTCCGGCACAGTCGAGTTCCACACCGATTCTCCTCTCTGAATTGAACAGTGAGCGAACCGTGCAGTGCAAAAGATTACGGGCACTGATCGCTTCAGGATGCTGTTTGAAAAGAATAATGTCTTTGGAAGAGAGCTCGGCCATGGAGCTGTCCCGGTCGGAACCGGCCGAAAGCAGCAGGCGTGAGGCTCCCCACGGATAAGCGTAGAGACTGCCGTCATCAGACGGGCGACCCAGTTTCAGGAGATTAATATAGCCGACCTGACTGCTCCCCATCCGATTTCGTGCCAGTTGTTCGCTGCTGGACTGTCCAACCATGACACCCTTTTCAAAAGCCAGAACCGTATCAGTCATGAGGCGCATTTCGACCAGGGAGTGGGAGATAAACAGATAGGGAATGCCGAACTGCTCACTGACACTTTTCAAATAGGGAATAATTTGAAAGCGGAGCGTATCGTCGAGGGCAGAGAGCGGCTCATCCATCAGCAACAGGCGGGGATTGGCAAGAATCGCACGGCCGAGCGCAACGCGTTGTTTTTCGCCTCCCGACAGATTGGTGACACCGCGACCAAGAAGTTCTTCGAGCTTCAGCACATCAACAAGTGCGTTGAAGTCAATGGTGCGGTATTTTAACGGGCAGCGTTTGAAACCGTAGAGCAGGTTATGTTTGACGTTCAGATGCGGAAACAGGCAGTGCTGCTGGAAAACCATGGCAATACGCCGTTGTTCGGGACGGAGGTTGATTCTTTTTCTACTGCTGAAGAAACAGACACCATCGAGGACAATATCGCCATCATCAGGGTCAACCAACCCTGCCAGCATGCTGACCAGAGTCGATTTACCGCTGCCTGACTTGCCGAAAATCCCGATTCTGTCGCCACTGAAAGTGATATCAGTGGACAGCGTAAAGTGGCCAAAACTTTTTTTAACGTTCATGGAGATTTGCATCTCAGTCCCTCCGTGCCATTTTTCGCGCCAGCAGCTCGTGCATAAACAACACCACCAGGGAAATGACCACGGATACCAGACAGAGAGCCAGAGCCATTGTCTCGCTTGTCGGCGAACTGGCATATTCGTAAATGGCAAGGGGAATGGTCTGGGTCACACCGGGGATATTACCTGCGACGATGATGGTTGCGCCGAATTCGCCGAGACTGCGGGCAAACATAAGTGATGAACCGGCAAGCAGTCCAGGGGCCGAGAGTGGCAGAATAACGGTCAGCAGAGTGTCATACCATGCTGCTCCGAGAGTTCGGGAGGCGTTAATAAGTTGCCGGTCGATGCCCTCCATACCGACCCGCAACGAGCGCACCAAAAGGGGAAAGCCAACGACGGCAGAAGCGATAACTGCTGCTTTAAGGGTGAAGATCAGACGAATGCCGGCATCATTAAGCAGGGAGCCAAGCCAGCCATGCTTTCCAAGCAGCAGCAGGAGAAAATACCCCACAACCACCGGCGGCAGGGTCAAAGGCAGATTTACAAACACCTCCAGCACCATCTTACCGCGAAATTTCACGAAAGTAATCAGATAGGCAACGCCAAAACCGAAGGGGATGGACAGCACCGTCGCTGCGAGTGCGACCTGGAGCGAGAGCCGGATGGCATCATAATCTGAGGGGGCTAAAGGAATCATCACCTGCGTTATATCATTAATCAGTGGCTAACCGCAAACTTCATCGAACCGCAAAGCCATATTTTGTCAGTACTGTTTTCGCCTCATCACTGCGCAGATAAGAAAAAAAGGCGGCGGCATCCCTGTTTTTCGCACCCGCGACAGTTAAAGCCATCGGGTACGTTACCCGCGGATAGAGCTCTTGAGGAACCATAAAGAGTATCCTCGTCTGCTTCGCCAGCAGTGCATCTGTCCTGTACACAAAGGCCCCGTCAACTTCACCGCGCTCGGCATACATCAGGCATTCGCGCACATCTTTGGCCATGACGAGTTTCTTTTCAAGTTGTTTGTCGATGCCGGCTTTTTTGAATGCTTCAGTGGCATATTCCCCCGCTGGAACACTCTTGGGACTGCCGATAGCAATGCGTTCCAGTTTGATGAGATCCTGCATGGAAGTTGCCTTGCCTGGTGTTCCGGCAAACACCAGAGTGTTATAGGCAAAGGTGCCAATAGTGGCGCTATCAATCAGTTTCCTGTTCTTCGCGTATTCCATCCACTCCAGATTGGCAGTTATGAAGATATCAGAAGGAGCTCCGCTCTCAATCTGTTTGGCCAGAGCACCGGATGCCCCATAATTTTTGAGGAACTTTACTCCGGAATGAGATTTGGCAAAGCTGTCGGCCAATTCATTGGTGGCCTCTTTCAAACTGGCTGCAACTGAGAGATTGATCTCACCCGCCAGTACCGATGCCGCCAAAAGGAACAGACAGGAAAGAGTGGTCAGTGCCTTAATGACATTTTTCATCCGATGCATCCCCCTTTGCGGCTGTAGAGTTCTGTGAGCATACTTGAAAATGTGCGCTGTCGGCAATTGCTTCTTCAGGTGAAGCGAGACCGACCCACGCATGCACAGTGGCCGGCTCAAAACCGCACACCCTCTGGCCGCCTGATTCCATCAAAGGGCGGCGAATCAGCAGATGATCTTCCAGCATTAGGCTCAGCGCCGCTGCACTGGTGTAGGCAGTCGGATCAATTTCACCCGATTTGACCCGGGGCGAATTGGGGTTGAACCAGAGCTGTACCGGCTTGTCGCCAAAGTAGGAGGTTAATTCTGCCGGTAGCCAAGGATGAGCCAACAGGTCACGAACTTCTACTTCATGCCCGGATTGTCGCAAAAGATCAACCTGCTTTGCAGAAGTCAGGCAGCCGAGCTTGGTATAATAGACTATGAATGCCATAAATTAGTACACCTCTAAGAAATATGATATGTACGGTTTTACATTACGCATGCCAAGAACCAGAAGTAATTTATCCTTTTAATTTAGCTAATTATATTTTTATGTAGAATGACAATGAAACACTCTGCTGCATATTTGAGCAGGATCTGGAGGCATTTGCACGCAGAATGCACCAAGAGTGGGAGGGTCCATAAAAAAAGGGCAACCATAGAGTGGCCGCCCTTCCTGAAACAATATAAAAATCTGCTATACCTTGCCTTGCAGGTGCTCTCTGCCAAAAGGGGACATCATCCGGAGGCGCGCTATGATCGGCGGTAACTCGCGGATAACCGTGTCGATCTCCGCGTCGGTCGTGTAGCGTGACAGCGAAAAACGGATCGAACCGTGGGCACAGGTGAACGGCACCCCCATGGCGCGGAGCACATGCGATGGCTCCAGAGAACCTGAAGTACAGGCGCTTCCAGACGATGCGCAGATACCGAACTCGGACAGCAGCAGCAGAATGGCCTCGCCTTCGACGAATTCAAAGGCGATTGAAGTCGTGTTGGGCAAGCGCTCTGCACCACCGCCATTGATGCGGGCATGCGGAATTGCCGACATCAGGGAATCCTGCAGCCGGTCACGCATCCCTTTGACAACGGTATTTTCAGCGTCCATATGCTGACCGGCCAACTGGCACGCCTTGCCGAGAGCAATGATGGCTGCGGCGTTTTCAGTGCCGGCCCGGCGGCTTTTCTCCTGATGGCCGCCAACCAGTAACGGCCTGAACGGCGTCCCCTTGCGGAGATACAACACGCCGATCCCTTTGGGGGCATGCAGCTTGTGACCGGAAAGGGAGAGCATATCGATATGCGAGGCGGCCATGTTGATCGGAATCTTGCCGATGGCCTGAACGGCGTCGCTGTGAAAAAGCGCGCCCTTCGACTTGGCGATTTTAGCCGCTTCCTCCACCGGAAAAATAACACCGGTCTCATTGTTGGCCCACATGAGTGACACAATCGCCGTATCGTCATCAATGACAGTTTTCAGCTCTTCCAGATCAAGACGACCGGCACCGTCAACACCGATCTCGGTGACCCGATACCCTTTCTGGCGCAGATTGCGGCACTGGGTCAGGACAGCGGGGTGTTCAACGCGGCTGGTAATGATGTGGCGCCGGTCGGGAAAAACTTCCAGCGCCGAGCGGATTGCGGCATTATCACTTTCGGTACCGCACGCGGTGAAGATAATTTCGTCCGGTGATGCTCCCAAAAGCTCCGCTACCCTCACCCTGGCTTCAGTCACCTTACTCTGCACCTGACCGCCGAAAAAGTGCATCGAACTGGGGTTGCCATACAGTTCGCAGAAATAGGGGCGCATCTCCTCAAAGACCGCTTCATCAACCTTGGTCGTCGCATTATTATCGAGATAGATTTCTTTCATGCGGAAACCTCCTCTACGACAATATCCTCGGCAACCAGATCACGCAGCTTGGCTTCAACCATGCGGGCAGTGTTGCCGGACGACGCACACCCGGCACAGGCTTTACGGAAAGCAACCTGCACTTTTGCGCCATCGATGTCGATCAATTCGAGATCGCCGCCATCAGCCCAGAGCAGCGGGCGGATGTCGCGCTCAAGCACTTCCTGGATCAGCTGCATCTTTTTCATATTGGAGAGTTTTTCCGGGCGGACCCGGGTCTGGGCTGCCGCCTCACCAAGCACCTGAGCAATCAGATCTTTAATCTTGGGAATACAGCCGCCACACGCCCCACCCGCTTTGGTGAAGTTTGTCACCTGCTCGGCGGTGGTCAGACTGTTGGTCTCAATAACCTTTTTCAGAAAGGCATCCGTAATACCAAAGCATTTGCAGACAATCTCCCCCTCATAATCAGGGTACGCCGGACCGTGGTCATGTTCACTGTCGTGCTGCGGCATCTCAATACCGCGATACTTGAATATGGCAACCTCCAGCGCTTCCTGCCCCATAACCGAACAGTGCATCTTCTCTTCCGGCAGGCCGCCGAGAAAATCGGCAATTTCCTGATTGCTGATCGCCAGGGCTTCATCAAGGTTTTTGCCCTTAACCATCTCTGTCAGGGCTGAAGAGGAAGCGATGGCACTGGCACAACCGAATGTTTGAAATTTGGCATCAACAATCTTGTCTTTATTGTCATCCAGCTTGAGATACAGTTTCAGCGCATCACCGCAGGCGAGACTGCCGACTTCGCCGATTGCATCGGCATTCGGAATTTCTCCGACATTACGCGGGTTCAAAAAATGGTCCTTAACGATTGGCGTGTAATCCCACATGGTGTAACTCCTTAAAAATGAGGTATTTAATTCAAAATAAAATTTCGGCCGGCGGCCATTACTTCGGCAAGACGGGCGTCACTGCTCGCCTCACCATACAACCGGACAACCGGCTCCGTGCCCGATTTACGGAACAGCATCCAGCTGCCGTCATCGAGCAGCAATTTGGTACCGTCAACTTTGACGATCTCAGTAACCTTCGTTCCGGCAATTTCAGCCGGTACGGCATTGATCTTGTTTTTATAGGCAATTTCCAGCTCCGGTGACAATTTGAGGTTGTCACGACGGGTGACAAATCGTCCCACCTCACCATAGAGCCGGTCAAGAAGCTCACGAATGCTCTTGCCTTCACGAGCAACCATTTCTGCCACCAGGAAACAGGCGAGGATACCGTCCTTTTCCGGAACGTGCCCCTTGATTGTCAATCCGGCGCTCTCCTCCCCGCCGATAACCAGTTTATCCTGGCTGATCAACTCACCGATATATTTGAAGCCGACCGGTGTTTCATAGACAGGGACGCCATGTTTCCTGGCTACGGCATCAATGAGGTGGGAGGTCGCGACACTGCGTGCCACACCACCTTCAAGCTTGCGCACCCGAATGAGATAATCGAGCAGCAGGGCGATAATATAATTCGGTTCGATATAGCTGCCATCCGCATCAAGAATACCAAAACGGTCGGCATCGCCATCAGTGGCAAGACCGAGCCGGATAGCGGGATCATTTTTAACCAGCGCGATAAAATCAGGGATGTGCGCTTCCGACGGCTCGGGAGGATGTCCGCCAAAGTACGGATCGGGGCGGCCATTGATCATTGTGTACGGAATGCCGCGCACGCGGAGCGGATCGTCCAGATATCCGCGCCCCGTTCCGTAGAGGGGATTGAGCGCAACCAGACCGAGCCTGCCGATGGCATCAAAGTCAACCTTTTCCTCCAGAGACTTCAGGTACTCATCATGCGGATTGATTGTCTCCGCCAGCCCTTCTTTATTGGCTTGTTCAAGAGTCAGCTCTCTGTAGCATAGCGTACCAACGGAAGCATTGGCGCGGCGCTCGATCTCATTGGTGGTTTCCGGGAGCGCTGGACCACCGGACGAGGGAGAAAATTTGACGCCGTTGTATTCGGGGGGGTTGTGACTTGCGGTAAAGTTGATGCCACCGGCCGCGCCGCGCCGCAAAATTTCATACGATATAACCGGTGTCGGAGTATCCCGCTCGCAGATATACGCTTTGATTCCTGCTCCGGCAAGAACACGGGCTGAAGCTTCAACAAAGCGCTGCCCCATGAAACGGGTATCGCAGCCGATAACGACACCTTTATCACCTTCGCCCGCTGCTTTAATGGTATCGGCGATGGCCTGAACGACCACCTTCACATTGTCAAAGGTGAAATCCTCACAGAGTATTCCACGCCAGCCGGATGTTCCAAAGGTAATTTTCGTCATTGATACACTCCTCAAGATAACAGGACTTCTTTTGTCGTGTTAGAATAATACACCTGCGGTTGCCCGTCAAGCGAAACAGAATTTTTTTTTATTATTAATCAGTTCCGTTTTTTGGAATCAGAATTGAGTACCTCGTACCCCGCCCTGTTTTGCTCTGGCACATGATACGCCCGTCAATCTGCTTGACCAGTGCCGCAACGATGGTTAATCCGAGGCCGACCTGCCCGGAACGGCCATTATCAGGTGCCGTCGTCCGGAACAGGTGCAGCATGACCTCGGCAGGCAGGCCGGGACCGGTATCGCTCATACGGATCTCGATATAAAAGCGTCCATCCTGGTTAATGTTATCGTGCGTAGAGATGGCAAAATAGCCTCCTGCAGCAGTTGCTTCCGAGGCGTTTTTCCACAGATAATAAAGAATCTGCCTGATTCTGTCACGATCACAGGCCACGGCCGAAAGCCCGGCTTCAAGATTTTTCTCGACTTTAATGCCACGGCTGCTAAAAAGGGAGTCACCATGAAGCACGAACATCCCCTCTATCAGATTATTGATATCCAGGCCACCCACCACGGTTTTTTCATCGACACCATCACTTATCCGCCCGATAATCTCCGTAACTCTGGAGATTTCCTCACCGATAATATCTATTTCATGCCATGTCGTGCCTTGATCCGGCACTCTTTTGCGCACAATTTCAAGATAGTTCTTCACTATGCCAAGAGGATTAGCCGCTTCATCAATAAGCGTGCGTGCGTGACGTGCAAAATTTTGCGTGAGTTTTGCCGTCACCGACTGTTCATACTCCTGCTTTTTTCGCCAATCTTCCAGGCTCGTTGCAGCCATTTCAGCAAAACGTGTCATCAAGCGCAGACTCTTTGTAAGCCGGGCGTAGCGAGAAGCGCTTGCGCCGTAAACCATGAGACCAATAGTCCCGGCGCGGTTTTTTAACGGAACGTACAGCAGCCCCTCACAGCGCAGTATACGTGCAATTTGTACGTCTGCCAGAGAGATGGGAGCCGAACAATCCAGCGCAAAAGTTGCTGCATGCGGTTTTTTTCCGAGAGCCACATCAACCGCCAGGCTTTGATCTGAATCAAGCATGATTTTGATCTGCTCCAGTAACACGGGCTGACCACTGAAACGGGCTCCTGACAATACCGTTTTTTCAGGCTGCAGCATGAGAAAGGCGAGCGGTCCCGGGCCGAAGAGGAGCCACGCCGCTTCACGTATGGAAAGGAGCATTTCGTCTTCGCTCTGTAACGATGCAAACAGTCGCTGCAGAGGCTGCAGCATGGCCAGATCGTGAACTATCTCAGCCATCTGCATATACGCGGAGTTATTATTTTTCGAGGTGTGGCGCATAATCAGGGGGGAAATAGCAGACGCAAACGGAAAAGTCCTGGCGTCGCCGGCTTCAGTAATCCCCAAGGCTGCTGCACTCCGGGCAACACGGAGGGCACTGTACTGGAAAAGAGTAAAAACAGCCGTGGCGTTAACTCCCAACATTGCATGAACTGCAGTAAAATCGGCATCCTGTTCATGCTGGAGAGGGTCTGACTCTCTGTAGTGATGACAGATTTTATGAGCGGACCATATAATTTGGCTTAACGTGTCGGCAGCCACGATTTCATCAGCAGCACTTTGATGGAACAGAACTGCATCCGCCATGAATGATGAAAAAGCCCATTTATCGATCAGCCATGCTCCAACTGCAGAGTGGTTGGTGCCGAGTTCCTTCATCTCTTGTGCTCGAAGAGCTGACTCGTCTGAACTTGCTGCCAGTAATAATCCGTAACGTTCTTTCATTCCCCCCAGCAACAGCAACTGACCTATATTGTGCAAAAGGCCGGCACAATAGGCTTCCTCGATATTTTGATATCTGATTTCAACCGCTATGGCCCGGGAAACTTCAGCAACCCGTAAGGAATGCCCCCAGAAACCGCCAAAATCATATTCCTGATTGTCGCACGGCTGAGAGAACACATGTTGTATTACCAGACATGCTGCCATGAGACGTGTGAGACGTGTGCCGATTCCGGCCAGGCTGTGAGCCAGATCCTTTGACTCGCCTCTGCCCCTCAGTAACGCAGAATTGGCAACGGTGAGAACCTGTGCCGTCAGAGCCGGATCCCGACCTGCAAGGGTCGTCAAATCGGCAATGGAGACGTTTTCATCATCAGCCATCTGCATAAAGCGCAATAGCGTCTGCGGCATGGTCGGAAGATGAATCGCTTCGATTGATTCAATAATTTTTTCTGGTATGGGCAACACGCATTGCACTCCTCTGCTTGCAGCTGAACCGTAGGTGGCTGGTGAGATTAATACGAGAGCAGCAATTGTGCCAATAAAAAAATGGTATTATTAGATTTAGTATAATATATTGACAAAAATTTATGCGGTAGGTGTATTTTGCGAACCATGCACGGAAGTCTCACTCTTATTTCGCTCGTCGATCTCGTCCAGTGGGCTGGCAACAGCAAACGTTCCGGCACACTTGTACTCTCTTATGACGGGCAGGACAAAAAACTTTATTTTCAGGATGGCAAGGTAACTTTTATCGGTTCGGAAAGCGAGAATGAACGGATTATTGACTTTCTGTTGCTTGAATCAACGTTGAGTCAGCAGGAAATTCATGAAAAAAAATCCGTGTCTGATACGTTAGGACTACCATTTATCGGCTATTTAATAACGGAAAATATTATCAGTAAAGAAATTATGGAGAAAATAATCCTCCAGATTGCGCGTTCTGCCGTGACTGAAGTTATGAAATGGCCGTCCGGTGAATTTGAGTTTACCGACGAGCTTCCCGGCTTTGTACTGAATGGTCCGATAGAGCTTGATTCAACCCTGCTGCTCATGGAATCAGCCGTTACATTCGATGATTACCGCCTGGGTAATAGCGTAGACACACATCTCATTGCCGATGAACTTAAAAATAATATTATGAACGGCACTATAGACCTCCCGCCAATCCCGGATGTCATTCAGCAGATTCAAGACAGAATTGAAGATCCGTATGCATCTATCGAGAAGATTGTCGACTGCATCACAGACCAGATACTCGTTGCCAATATTCTCAGAATCTGTAATTCACCTCATTACCGGACTACCACCACAATATATTCCATAAAAGAAGCCGTAGTGCATATCGGTCTCAAGTCTTTAATGAGTATCGTCGCCGTTCATGCGCTCAGCAGTTTCAGCCCTCAAAACGCTGATGAAGTCAGGAAGGTACTGAAACATAGCCTGGCCTGCGGGATAATTTCCCGTCAGATTGCCTATGACTTGCGCGGTAATTTTGAACAGGCGTTTATAAGCGGGCTGCTGCATGATATCGGCAAAACCATCATGCTTGGTATGCTGAACGATTATATGCTTTCACCCGAGCTTCGAGCCAGGGTAATAAAGGACTACCATACTGAAATTGGCTATTTGCTTGCGAAAAAGTGGAACTTTGGGGAGGATATACAGGAATGCATCCGCTATCACCATTCACCTGATAATGCGACAATAAACAGAAGCCTGGTTGAAATAGTATCGACAGCTGACGCCATGGCTCATACCAGTGACCAACCGGGATCGCAAGGCGAGATTTTTCTCAGTATGGCGCAGTGCCGTGACTATTCCGACTCTCACGTCAATAGTGTTGAAATACACGAGGAAACTGCCCACAAACAGGTTGAAAAGGTTACCAATCAGTACAAAGATGCCTGGGATTTTTAGCAGAAAAACGGAACTTCCATCGGAGAGAAGACGGGACTGCTTTTACTCGCGACCCGCCCATTAATCGACTTGACAGCTTCATTTCCGTTCACCCGCAACTCCCCATCGTTGCCAATCCATAGATTAATTCCGGCCGGTACACAGGTTTTGCGCCCGCATACATCAACAGATTGCTGCCGGCAATCTTCATTCTTTTTCGATTAAGCATGCGGAGAGCCGCACGGTTCGAAGCGGGGGCGTCGATAATAACCTTTGTACCCCAAGCAACGTTTTCCAATGCGACATCAAAAAGCCGTTCAGCACCACCGGACGCAAGCGCGGAAAACGGACCGAACTGCACGGAATCTCCGCACGGTTGCAGCGAGATAAAACCGGACTCATCATGAAGCAGCCGCCCACGACCGGTGGTTACCGCCAACAGTCCACTCCTTCGATCACCCCAGGCACGGAAGTCCATATCGATTGCAGAAGAACCGAGCTCACTCCTGTCAAGAGAAAGGTCACCGGGCGCGTGTCGCTGCCGCCCCTCTCCAACCCAGCGGATGATTCTGTCAATATCCGTAAACCCATGTTTTTCATACAGCGGCGCTCCTGAAGACGAAGCGGTCAGCCAGAATGTAACGGCACCGGCACTCCGCAACGCTCCAAGGGCCGTAGTAAAAAGCGTTGCGCCGATTCCCCTCCCCCTCTGCTTCGGCGTGACGATGAGATTACCGATCCAGCCGCTCCGGTCATGACAGAGAGAGGTTACAAATCCGAGCGTTTCCCCGTTCTCCGAGCGTGCCGCAAAACATCCCTGAGGGAATGTTGACAACAGGAACGTAAACTCCCACAGCTCTGCCACCCAGTTTTCCTCCGCAGCCATCGCAAGAAAGGTGCCGATATCGTCGCTGTGGAACGGCTCGATATTCATGGTGCCGGACAGGCGGCCTCTGCTATCGTCACATTCAGATCCTGGCCGATGAGGCCGATGGCATCGGCACGGCACTGTTTGCAGTGTGCGAACTGGCCGATAATACCCTCGTTTGCCTTCCGGAGCGCTGCCACCCGCTCCTCGCTGGGGGGGATGATGTGTGCCAGCTCCGCCTGAGGGATGATCGGCATAATGTTCATGACGAAGGCACCCAGCGCCTTGACCCGTGCAGCGATCAACGGCAGCTGATCGTCGTTCACACCCGGTATCAGAACTGAATTCACCTTGATGGTCAGGCCGAGCTCTCCGGCCCGTTTGAGCCCTTCAAACTGATTGGCGATGAGGATTTTGGCCCCGTCAACACCGGTATAATGTCTGCCGTGATACATAACATGGCGATAAATCTGGGCGCCGATTTCCGGGTCGACAGCGTTGATCGTCACGGTCAGACTGTGCAGCCCCATCTCATAGAGGCGATCGATCGATTCCGGCAGCAGCAGGCCGTTGGTGCTGAGGCAGAGCATCAGATGCGGGAATTCCTTTTTTACCATGGCAAAGGTTGCAAAGGTCTCCTCATTGGCCAACGGGTCACCGGGACCGGCAATGCCGACAACTTTGACAATCGGTCCGGCTATCGGACTGGCCATGACTTCCCTCACTTTTTCGATCGCTTCCTGAGGAGTCATAATGCGGCTGGTAACGCCGGGGCGCGATTCGTTGGCACAGTCATGTTTCCGCGAACAGTAGCCACATTTGATATTACATTGCGGTGCCACTGCCAGATGCATACGTCCATTCTTTTTGTGGTTTCCGCCAAAGCAGGGATGCCCCTGAATCCTGTCTTTCATTTCACATGCAGTTGCCATGGGTAGCTCCTTTCAAAATAAAAACGCCCACAGGAAAAATCCCCTCGGGCGTCGTTGCCGGTACTGAAAGAGTTAAAGCATAGAATGTGCCAATTATAGTAACAGCACTACAAACCCTTTGAAACATGGAGCAACGGAGATAGAATCTAAAAAGTAACATCCCAAACAGCTCCTTTGTTAATCAGGTTCTGATGGCCTCCAAAATTTTATTTGCATATTGTTTAATCACATCGCTGTCGGATTATAACTTGCATGTCAGATTTTCTCAGTTGCTTCGTTGCTCTGTGTTTCAATAAAAGGATTATCAATGTTCAACCAATACAACCTCGAAGAAATCCGCGATCGCGCCCGTGCCGCCTTCATCGGCATGGCAGTTGGTGACGCCCTCGGTGCTACAGTCGAGTTCATGACCGCTTCAGAGATTGCCTCAAAATACGGCACCTTCCGGGATATCATCGGGGGGGGGTGGCTGCGCCTGAAGCCTGGCCAGGTAACCGATGACACCGAAATGGCACTCTGCATCGCCCGGGCGATTATAAAAAACCAGGGGTGGTCGCTGGAAGCGGTAGCTGATAATTTTGCCGCGTGGCTCAAATCACGTCCGGTTGACTGCGGTGATACCTGCCGCAAGGGGATTCGCGCATACCTCCTGCATGGCCGTCTCGAAGCGCCGCCAAATGAATGGGATGCGGGCAACGGCGCCGCCATGCGTCTCCTGCCGGCGGCGCTCTTTTCACTCCCGGATGGCGAACTGCTCAAAAGATACGTGCTCGAACAGGCGCACATTACCCATAACAATCCGGTATCGGACGCGGCTTGTCTGTGCCTTGGACAGCTTCTGCATATGGCGCTCTGCGGAGCTGAAAAAAGCCGCCTGCGCCGCCATGTTGACGCTCTTACTGCCCGGTTTCCCACGTTTCAATTTGAGCCGTACCGCGGGCTGGCGACCGGATATGTCGTCGATACCATGCAGACCGTGTTTCACTGGTTTTTCCGGGGTAAGAGTTTTGAGGAGTGCCTGGTCGGCACGGTCAATCAGGGAGCAGATGCCGACACAACCGGCGCCATCTGCGGAATGCTGGCCGGAGCGTATTACGGCATGGATGCCATACCGAAGCGGTGGCTGAAAAAGATGGATAGCAAGGTAATTTCAGAGATTGAGATCGCTGTTGAACGGTTGATATCCGAGAGTCCCGTGGGGAGGAATTATTGAAAGGCAAAAGAAAAGCGGCCTCACGCAGAGAGCAGAGAGAACGCAGAGATACACAATAAAAATGTCCAAGGTTTTTTGTTAAACGAAAGCTCGTTGAATTAGACTTTCTCTGCGTCCTCTGCGTCCTCGCCTAAAGGCGCCTACTTCCGGCTGCGAGAAACAACTTTTATCCTTCTTTCAAAATACTATTCGCGACCTGCAGCAGTGTTTTCCGTTTATCCATCGCACTTTTCTGCATAATACGGTACGCTTCCGCCTCAGAAACGAGATTCTTCGTCATGAGAACACCTTTGGCTTTTTCGATAATCTTGCGGTTTTCGATAACTTCGCGCAGATCATCAATCTTCTCTTTGAGGTTTTCAACCTCTTCAACATGCTGCAGCGCAATTTCTATGGCGGGGAGCAGATCCTGCTGGCGGAGAGGCTTGGTTAAAAAAGCGGCAATTCCACTTGATGCTGCACGTTTTACAGTCGCTCTGTCACAGGCACTTGTCAGGAGCATAATCGGGATTTTCAATTTTTTCTTGATCTCAACCGCGGCGGTTATACCATCCATACCCGGCATGGAAACATCGAGAATTGCCAGATCCGGAAAGCATGCCATCGCCAGTTCCACCGCTTTTGCGCCGTCTCCGCACTCTACGATTTCATCGAAGCCGAGATCAGCCAGCATGTTCATTAGATTCAAGCGGATAAGTGGTTCATCATCACAAATAAGTATCGATTTACCCATGGTTGTTTCCCCCTGTACAGAGGGACTATGCAAGAGGTATGACAAAACCGGACGTGTCTTCGTTTATTTCAATTTCGAGTTCCAATAGCAATAACATCCGTAAATGGAGTATATAGTGAACCTGCACCATTCATGCGGCAGGAGGAGCAACCACCATGAGCCTTGAATCCATAGGGAAATTAAAAATAGACAAGATAAATTTCCAGCGCAGCAGCGGCGGCAGAAAACGCTGGATCATCATTACGGCAACGCTGCTGCCCGTGATTATCGCCGCAGCCTGGGGCCTTGAACGGAGAGGCGTCGCTATTGAAACGGCGACGGTCTCCCAGATATATCCAACGCAAGCATTCACCCTGCTGAATGCAAGCGGCTACGTCGTCGCCCAGCGCAAGGCGGCGGTAGCTGCAAAAATAACCGGACGACTTGAGTGGATCGGCGTCATGGAAGGAAACCGCGTCAGCAGCGGGCAGATTATCGCCCGACTGGAGAATCGCGACAGCGATGCCGTCGTCAACCAGGGAATAGCCGCTGTTCAGAATGCCGGGGCTACTGTTGACCAGGCACGGGCCGAGCTTGATGATGCGAAGCTAGCGTATGAACGGCTGAAGGAGTTGAGCGGCCAGGGGATAGTTTCCCGTGCTGACTTTGACAGCGCCGAATCGCGCTTCAAGCGGAGCAAAGCTGCCGTTGCCGCAGCCGAAGCGGCGGTACGCGTTGCGGAGTCATCGCTGCAGGGAGCGCGGGTATCCTATGACTACTCACTGATACGCGCTCCTTTTGATGCGGTCGTCCTGACCAAAAATGCCGATGTCGGAGACATCATCACCCCGCTCGGCGCAGCCGCCAATGCCAAGGCCGCCGTAGTAACCATCGCCGACCTCGCCTCTTTGCAGGTTGAGGCGGATGTCTCCGAATCAAACCTGGAAAAGATCAAGACCGGTCAGCCATGTGAGATTACCCTCGATGCCCTGCCGCACTCCCGCTTCAGAGGGGTCTTGCAGACCATTGTGCCGACCGCCGACCGGACAAAGGCATCTGTTATGGTGAAGGTTCGCTTCCTGGAGAGTGACAGCCGCATTCTCCCCGAGATGAGCGCCAAGGTGGCTATCCTCTCCCGCCCGGCAACTGCTGTTGATCAACAGGCAAAAACCGTGGTCAACCCTGCGGCACTGATCAAGGCAAACGGCAGGGATGCGGTTTACCTGCTTGACAAAGATCATGTCCGGACTGTACCGGTAACGCTCGGCGCACGCTTTGGCGATCAGGTTGAGATCAGCGGGGTCAAAGCAGGTGACAAGGTGGCCCTGCGCCCCCTGGACAAGTTGAAGGACGGTAAAAATATCAGCGTGGCGGACAAATAGATGGCTGCGACCTCCGACATCGTCACCATCAGAAACGTGACAAAATCTTACCGGCGCGGCAATCAGCTCGTACCGGTACTGGAGGATATCAGTTTCGACATCCACTCCGGCGAGTTCCTCGCGCTGATGGGGCCGTCCGGGTCGGGCAAGAGTACGCTGCTCAATCTGATCGCCGGGATCGACAAGGTTGACAGCGGCAGTATCATCATCGGCGGTTGCGAGATCACGACCCTGAACGAGACGGAATTGGCCGGGTGGCGAGCTGTAAATGTCGGTTTTGTCTTCCAGTTTTACAACCTTATTCCGGTGCTTACGGCATACGAAAATGTCGAACTGCCGTTGCTGCTCACCAGGCTTTCCCGCCGTGAACGGCGCGAGCATGTTGAAGCCGCCCTGGAAATCGTGAGTCTGACCGACCGGATGGATCACCGCCCCTCCCAGCTTTCCGGCGGCCAGCAGCAGCGGGTGGCGGTAGCGCGGGCGATTGTCACTGACCCCGCCATCCTGGTGGC
Organism: Desulfuromonadales bacterium; assembly: GCA_013349405.1. Taxonomy (GTDB): domain Bacteria; phylum Desulfobacterota; class Desulfuromonadia; order Geobacterales; family Pseudopelobacteraceae; genus JACRCG01. The sequence goes on from DUZS01000026.1 coordinate 35,515, forward strand.
AGACGAGCCGACCGGGGATCTCGACCGCGTCTCTGCAGGAGAGATTTTATCCCTGATGGATCATCTCGTGCAGGATTTCCACAAGACCATTATCATGGTCACCCATGATCCGCGTGCCGCCGAAAAGGCCCATAGTATCCGGCACCTGGAAAAAGGGCTCCTTACGGACGGCTAGTATCCTGCAACATTAAAATCTAACCCCCCTCAGTCCCCCCTTTATCAGGGGGGAAGCCTTAAAGTCTCCCCTTAGGTAAGGGGAGATTTAGAGGGGTTATGCACGGGAATTCATGAAAACCAAGGTATCAGCATGTTCATGGTAAAATACATCCTGCGCAACGCGTTCCGTCACAAACTCCGCGCCCTGCTGACGGTAACCGGGGTGGCGATAGCCATCCTCGCCTTCGGATTGCTGCGCACCCTCGTCGGACTCTGGTATCTCGGCGTGGAGTCGTCATCGTCGACCCGTTTGGTCGCCCGCAACGCCATTTCTCTGGTTTTTTCCCTGCCGATTTCATACAAGGAGCGCATCCGCCAGATTCCCGGAGTCACCAAAGCCGGTGCCATGAGCTGGTTCGGCGGCATCTACATCTCGGAGAAGAATTTCTTTCCCAATTTCGCCATCGAGCCGCAGGCTTTTCTTGATCTGTATCCGGAATTTCTGCTCTCTCCCGAGGAGCAGAAGGGTTTCCTGCTCGACCGGCAGGGCGCCGTTGTCGGCCGCAAGCTGGCAGCCAAGCAGGGGTGGAAACTCGGCGACCGGGTCATTTTAAAAGGCACCATTTATCCGGGACAGTGGGATTTCGTTATCCGGGGCATTTATCGGGGCGCTCAGCGCAGCACCGACGAAACCCAGTTTTTCTTCAACTGGGATTACTTGAATGAAACCCTCCGCCGCACCATCCCGCGACGCGCCGACCAGACCGGAATCTACATAATCGGCGTATCCAAGCCGGAAAAGGCCGCCGAGGTGGCGCAGGCGATCGACCTCACGTTCAAAAACTCTCTCGCCGAGACCATGACCGAAACGGAAAAGGCCTTCCAGCTCAGCTTTGTCTCCATGACCGAAGCGATCATGATTGCCATCAAGATCGTCTCTTACGTGGTCATTGTCATTATCATGGTTGTAGCGGCCAATACCATGGCCATGACCGCCCGTGAGCGCATTGCAGAGTACGCCACCCTGAAAACGCTCGGTTTCCAGTGGTATCATGTCGCTGGCGCAGTGTTCGGTGAGTCGCTGTTCATTGCCGCCCTCGGTGGAATTGCCGGGATTTTCGGCACCTTTCCCGCTGCCGGCGTAATCGAAACGGAGCTCTCACAATTTTTCCCCTCGTTTCAGGTCACAGCCACCACGATTGTGCTGCAGATGACTGCCGCCGTTCTGGTCGGCACCACCGCTGCGATCTTCCCGACCTGGCGTGCCGCAACAATCAGGATCGCCGACGGCCTGCGGCGCATCGGCTGACAGCATGAAAATCCCCCTTTCATACAGCATGCGCAACCTGTTGACGCGGCGGATGACCACGCTGCTTACCGCATCCGGGATGGCGCTCGTGGTCATGGTCTTTGCCGCCACACTGATGTTGACCGATGGTTTGCAGAAGACACTGGTGGCGACCGGGTCACCGGATAACGTCATTGTCATTCGCAAGGGCGCTCAAACTGAGGTACAGAGCGGAGTAGAGCGACAGCAGGCAAATCTTGTCGAGAGCCTCCCCGGAATCGCCATCGGTTCCGACGGCAGCCGCCTGCTCGCCAAGGAGCTGGTGGTACTGATCAATCTCCCCAAGCGGGGGAGTAATAAGCCCTCAAATGTGGTCATTCGCGGGACGTCTCCCGCCTCGCTGGCGTTGCGGCCGCAGGTTCGACTTGTCGAAGGGAGGATGCCGCGCTCAGGCTCTTCCGAAATCATGACCGGCTCCGGCATCGCCCGCCGCTTCCAGGGAACCGGCATCGGAGAGCATCTCCGCTTCGGGATGCGCGACTGGACTGTTGTCGGGATATTTGACGGGGGAACAACCGGCTTCAACTCGGAGGTCTGGGGGGATGTTGACCAGCTGATGCAGGCATTCCGCAGACCGGTCTACTCGTCAATGCTGTTCAGGCTGGCTGACAGCAGCCGTTTTGATCGGTTCAAAGAGCTGGTCGAGAGTGATCCGCGACTGACACTGGAGGCAAAGCGCGAGCCGCGCTACTATCTGGACCAGTCCGAAGCGATGGCCAAATTTCTCAACATCCTCGGCATGACGTTGACCATAATATTTTCTCTCGGGGCGATCATCGGCGCCATGATTACCATGTATGCCTCCGTAGCAAACCGCGTCGGAGAGATCGGCACCCTCCGTGCACTCGGTTTCCGCCGTTCCAGCATCCTGGCCGCCTTCCTCGCTGAAGCATTGATTCTCGGCCTGATCGGCGGCCTGGCCGGAGTGTTCTGCGCCTCGTTCCTGCAGCTGATCACCATTTCCACCATGAACTGGCAGACCTTTTCCGAACTCTCCTTTTCGTTCAGCCTCACCCCAGTCACCGCTCTTGTATCAATCGTTTTCTCCCTGTTCATGGGGCTGGCCGGCGGCCTTATCCCGGCGCTGCGCGCCGGCAGAATCAGCATTGTCGATGCTCTCAGGGAAAGCTGATTTTGCAGTCGGCGAGGATAAGGCGAAAATAAAGATCCTCTTTAATGTCGAAATTAGTTACAGTAAAAATTCATTGTACACAGAGAGCAAAGTATGAGCAGGGATGTGAAACATCATGTTTACTCCACAAGAAAAGGCGCTGCAAATGCGGCGCCTTTTCTTGTGGAGCTATTGGTGAAACCGTTTTTCAGGCTTATTTGTTCATGCGGCGCTTGCCGTAGACCGCCAAACCAAGCATTCCGAAACCAAGCAGCATCATAGTTCCGGGTTCTGGTACCGGAGCTGCACCCACTAATTGTGATTGCGCAAATTTACCATTCCTATCCACCAGATTCATTGCCATTACATCATAAGAAGCTCCGGCAGATCCGGAGGCTAATGCATCATTATAATAATCCTGTGCAACAGTATTCTTCATAAAATCAGTCCGATAAGACGATGCCGTTTCAAGCTCGCCCTCAAGTTTCCAGAAAGCCAGCTGGAGAGAATAATCGTTCTCGGCATTTCCGGTCACGGCAAGAATGTCTTTATTCAAAAAATGATAGAAGAGCCATTTGGTGGCATCACTAAGATCATCTCTCCCATTTACCGCTCCACCAACACCGCCATTTTCAGCGTATGATGCAATATTGCTTACTTTGTAACTGCTGCCCGGGGTAAAATACTCATTCAGCTCTAAACAGAAAGCACCAAATACCGTACTTCCGGAACCAACTTTATACTGGTAATGGCCTTCATACTGAGCAGCGGTGTCATTGCTAAGCATTGTGACACTATTACCTTGCACAACCGGGTACGGTAATGCCAAAGCACTTACAGCAAAAGACAAGGCCAATAAAACTGTCCCCATAAAAATTTTGAGCATTTTCTTCATGATGAACTCCCTTACCTAGGCTCATTTTGTGAAATTTTTCGTTCATTTATTTTAATGCATACTGCGGGCCAACTTTACATATATTTGATATTATTACGCTTTTAAAGTATTTTATATGTGGCATTGCCGTCAGTGTAAACTTTTTCGACATACGTGCATGGCATCGGGCTTGAACTCTTTTTTTACAGCTTTTCGCTATACCTTTGCAATTGGCAGCGACCTGATTTTGCTCCCCGAATCCTTGACATTGCAGCTTTATATCTGTAGTTTGATGCAGTTTTAACGACTCACATCACGGAGACAGCACCTACATGGAATATAAAGACACCCTCAACCTGCCGCAAACCGCTTTCGCCATGAAGGCCAACCTGAATCAACGCGAGCCGGAAATGCTTGCCAAATGGGAGCAGACCGGTCTCTACGCCAAGCTGGAAGCGGGCGGCACCGATAAACCGCTGTACATCCTCCATGACGGCCCCCCGTACGCCAACGGCCATATCCATATCGGCCATGCACTCAACAAGACTCTCAAGGATATCGTGCTCAAGGTTAAGCGTATGGAAGGGTTCCATGCCCCGTACGTTCCGGGGTGGGACTGTCACGGCCTGCCGATAGAACTGCAGGTGGAAAAGAACCTCGGGTCGAAGAAACATACCATGAGCAAACTGGAGATGCGCCGCGAATGCCGGACCTACGCCGCCAAGTTTGTCGCCATTCAGAAAGAGGAGTTCAAGCGCCTCGGCATCCTTGGTGACTGGGAGAATCCCTACCTGACGATGAATTATGAATATGAAGGGCTGACAGCCGCAGAACTGGCGCGCTTTGCCCACAACGGCGGACTCTATCGCGGCCGTAAACCGGTACACTGGTGTTCCTCATGCGTTACCGCACTGGCCGAGGCGGAAGTCGAGCACGCCGACCACACCTCCCCTTCCATCTATGTCCGCTTCGCCCTGCAGGGCGACCTGTCGACAGCAATACCTGCACTGGCCGGGAAACAGGCATATGTTGTCATCTGGACAACAACCCCCTGGACGATTCCGGCCAACCTCGCCGTCGCGCTCCATCCGGAGTTTGACTATGTGGCCCTGGATACGGAGAAAGGCGTCCTGATCGTCGCCGAAGGACTGAAAGATTCGTTCCTGGCAACCGTCGGCCTGACCGGTGCGGTCATCGCCACCTTCAAGGCCGGTGTACTGGAGCGCAAGCTCTGCAAACACCCCTTCTATGAGCGCGATTCAATCGTACTGCTCGGCGAGCATGTTACCCTCGAAGCCGGTACCGGCTGCGTTCACACCGCCCCCGGCCATGGTCAGGATGATTATGAGCTGGGACTCAAAGAGGGGCTGCAGATCTACAATCCGGTTGACAACCATGGCAAATACCTCGCTGATGTCGAGTTTTTCGGCGGCCAGCAGGTGTTTCCGGCCAACAAGAGCGTCATCGACAAGCTGATTGAAGTTGAGGCACTGCTTCATGCCGCGCCGATTGTCCACTCCTACCCGCACTGCTGGCGCTGTAAAAAGCCGATCATCTTCCGCGCGACAGAGCAGTGGTTTATAAGCATGAAGGCGAATGATCTGCGCGACAAGGCGCTGCAAGCGATCGACCAGGTACAGTGGATTCCGAAATGGGGACGTGAACGGATCTACGGCATGATCGAGAATCGCCCCGACTGGTGTGTCTCCCGCCAGCGTTCCTGGGGAGTCCCGATTACCGCATTCTCCTGTACCGTCTGTGGTGAATACGTCGCCGATGGCGCCATCATGGATCACATCGCCGCCATTTTCAAAAAGGAGAGCTCCGATGTCTGGTTCGACTGGAGCCCTGAGCAGCTGCTCCCCGCCGGGACGGTCTGCCCCAAATGCGGCGCGGCTTCCTTCGAGAAGGAAAACGATATTCTCGACGTCTGGTTCGATTCGGGCGTATCCCACGCAGCGGTGCTGGAACCAAATCCCAAGCTCAGCTCACCTGCCGACATGTACCTGGAGGGGAGCGACCAGCATCGCGGCTGGTTCCATTCCTCCCTGCTGGAGAGCGTCGGCACCCGGGGAGTCGCACCGTATAAAAGCGTGTTGACCCACGGCTTCGTACTTGATGGCAAGGGTCACAAGATGAGTAAATCGATGGGTAACGTCGTTGCGCCCGAGGATGTCATCAAAAAATTCGGCGCCGATGTCCTGCGCCTCTGGGTTTCCGCCCAGGATTACCGCGACGACAACCGTATTTCCGAAGAGATCCTGACCCGTGTTGCCGAGGCGTATCGCCGCATTCGCAACACCTGCCGCTACATTCTCGGTAATATTCACGACTTTGACCCGCAGACAGAAACCATTGCTTTTTCGGACATGCCGGAAATAGACCGGTGGGCACTGCACCAGTTGGAACTGCTGAAAGAGAAGGTTCTTGCGGCGTATCAGAATCTTGAATTCCACGTCATCTATCAGGACATCAACGCCTTCTGCACGGTGGAGATGAGTTCATTTTACCTCGATATCCTCAAGGACCGTATGTACACCAGCAAGGCCGACGGCCTGGAGCGGTGGAGCGCCCAGACGGTCATGTATCAGATCCTCGAAACCCTGGTGCGGACACTCGCTCCGGTACTCTCATTCACCGCAGATGAAGTCTGGCAGTTCATGCCGGGAGAGCGCGAGGAGAGTGTGCATCTCGCTGAATTCCCCGCACGCAATCCGGAATGGCGCGACGATGTTCTTGCCGCCCGTTGGGAACGGATCATCAAAGTGCGCTCGGATGTATCAAAAGCGCTGGAACTGGCGCGCGTCGCCAAGACCATCGGCCATTCACTCGACGCCGCCGTCGCCATTGCCGCACCGCCGGAACTGTTCGCCTTCCTTGAGGGGTATGCAGCCGAACTGAACAGCATTTTTATCGTCTCGAAAGCGACTCTGGCAGCGGAGTTGACAGGGGAATACTGGGCATCGGAAAACCTGGAAGGGCTGAAGGTACAGGTGACTGCAGCTCCGGGGGTAAAATGCGAGCGCTGCTGGTATTACAGTGAAGAGCTGGGTTCCAACGCAGTACATCCGACTATCTGCCCGAAATGCACGGCAGCCGTCATATAGGATTATATTACATGAAACCTCGTTACACCCTGTTTGCAGGGATCGCCATCGTCGGCATACTCATCGACCAGACCACCAAAATCGCGGTTGATCGCACCATGCAGCTGTTTGACTCGATCCCGATTATTGAACACTTCTTTCACCTTACCTACGTCAGAAACAGGGGTGCCGCCTTCAGCTTCCTCTCCAACGCATCGTGGCGACTGCCGTTTTTTATCTCCGTATCACTGATTGCCGCGATCGTGATCCTGGTCGCCTTTCAGAAAATGCGTGACGATCAGAAACTGGCGCACACGTCGCTGGCGCTGATTTTTTCCGGTGCAGTCGGCAATCTCATCGATCGGATCCGTTTGGGAGAGGTCATTGATTTTCTCGACGCACACTGGTACCGCCACCACTGGCCGGCCTTCAACGTCGCCGACTCTCTGATCTGCGTCGGAGTTTTTCTGTTGGCGATTGATATGCTGCTGGAGGAGAAGCGGCTGAAAAAACAGGCGGGCTGAAACAATTTACCGTGACGTTACATCTGAGTATTTCCTTCATAGCGCAGCCCGCTCACGAATACCTCCTGCACCCTCCCCTCCCGCATAACCCGCTCCACAACATTTTTATCATCACTGCCGAAATTCCCGACCACCTGAAAATCGGCCCGCTTACCAACTTCCAGCGAGCCTGATGTTGTTGAGATGCCGAGAGCAGCGGCACCTCCTGTCGTGGCCATAGCGAAGAGATCCTGCTCGGCAAGATCGTCCGGAAAGGTCTCCAGAGCAAAGCGCAACTCATCCCACATCGACAGGGAATTATTGCTCGCCAGCGAATCGGTGCCGAGAGCTAACGGGATGCCTGCTCTTTTAAGAAGAGCCACCGGGACGCGTCCGACATCAAGCAGATCGTTACTACGGGGGCAGAGCGCGATATGTACGCCGCTCTTTTTAAGAATGATGGTATCGGACTCGGAAACGTGAACGCAATGAACGGCTACTGTCGCTGACGTCAATAGTCCGTGGCGATGCAGGAGTTCTGTGGAACTGCAGCGGGGAGGATTCCCCAGAAATTGCTCCCAGCCGACAAAGGGAAAAAAGGTAGAAGCCAGGTCACCGCTGCCGTCAAAAACAAAGTCGACTTCGGAACGGGATTCTGAGACATGGATGGCGAGCGGCAGCCTGTGCGCCGCCACTGTGGTTCTGATTGTAGCCAGATGTTTCTCCGCAATAGTATAGGGGGCGTGGGGAGAGAGGCCAGAAGGGATGGTTTTTTCATTGTCACACAGCACAGCAGTCATTGCTGCAGCAAGTTTATTCTGAAAAAGCCCGCTTTCCTGTCCCAATAGCTCAAAATAAAGGCGACCGGCAAGAGGAGTGCGGTAATACTGTGCTGCCATGGCCGGGTTGCTGACAATATCGCCAATCGCCGTCGTTCCCGACTCCAGGCACATTCTCGCGCCCTCCCCGATTGAGGAGTAGTAATCATTATCAGTCAGGCCGCGCTTGATTTTGATCAGCTGAATAATCCAATCGGCAAAACGGCGCGGGGCGTAGTCAACCGGTGACTTGTGCAGCCAGGAGGGGAAATGGGTTAGTTCGAGGTGCGTATGGGCGTTGACAAATCCGGGTATCAATGCAGAGTCCGGGAAGTCAACTACCGGTGCAGCGTGGCTGCTGCGCAGGGCGGCCAGTGTGCCGGTTTCAACAACAGTGCCATTGCAGACGAGCAATGCCCCGCCTGCAAGCGGCGGGGCATTCGGATTGAGTAACCAGGAAGCGGAGTAGATGACCTCTTTCGACATGAATCACCTCTGAATAACGAATAATCAGTTCAGGCAGACGCCGCCACTCCAGCACGAGCCTTGCGCGCAGTAACCGCACCGGTCTTGCCAGCTTTCTCAGGCTTCTTGTCGGTAGCAGGGGCAGGCGGCGGATACTTTTCCAGCGCCAGCTTGAGAGCCTCTTCAACTTCCGAGACCGCTACAATCTTCACTTTTTTCAAAATTGTGGCAGGGATATCCTCAAGATCTTTTTTGTTCTGCTCGGGTATGATTACCAGCCGCATCCGTGAGCGGACCGCCGCCAGAATTTTTTCCTTGAGGCCGCCGATCGGCAGCACTTTTCCCCGCAGAGTCACCTCGCCGGTCATGGCAACATCTTTTTTTACCGGAATATGGCAGAGGATCGAGACCAGCGCCACCGTCATGGCAACCCCCGCTGAAGGGCCGTCTTTCGGAATACCGCCGGCCGGAACGTGGACGTGAATCTCATGTTCTTCAAAAATATTCGGCTTAAGATGCAGCGCCCCGGAATGAGCCCGCACGTATGAGTGGGCCGCCTGTACCGACTCCTTCATCACATCGCCCAGCTGTCCGGTCAATGTCAATGCCGGCTTGCCATTCATCAGACTGGCCTCGATATGAAGAACCTCGCCACCCACGGGAGTCCATGCAAGCCCGTTGACAACACCGATCTCATTCTTGTCGAGATCTTCCTCGCGAATGTATTTTTCAGCGCCCAGATAGGTATGCAACACCTTGGTCGTTACCTGAACGGTGCGCTTGTTCCCTTCCGCCACCTTTCGGGCCACCTTGCGGCACACTTTGCCTATTTCCCGCTCCAGATTACGCAAACCGGCTTCACGCGTGTATTTGGAGACAATCTCACTGATTGCTGCATCATCAAAACTGATATGTTTATCTTTCAGTCCATTTTCCTTGATCTGACGCGGGACCAGATAGCGCTTGGCAATTTCGAGCTTTTCCTCTTCGGTATACCCGGACAGATTGATTACCTCCATCCTGTCGCGCAGCGCTGAAGGAATCGGATCCATCTGGTTGGCGGTCGCCACAAACATCACATTCGAGAGGTCGAACGGCTGGTTGATATAATGATCGGAGAAGGAGTTGTTCTGTTCCGGATCAAGAACCTCCAGAAGAGCCGATGATGGGTCACCTTTGTAATCATAGCCGAGCTTGTCCAGCTCATCGAGCATGAACACCGGATTGTTGGCGCCGGCCTGCTTCAAGCCCTGCAGGATGCGCCCCGGCAGCGCGCCGATGTAGGTACGACGATGCCCGCGAATTTCTGCCTCGTCACGCACACCGCCCAAGGAAATGCGGACAAATTTGCGATTCATGGCACGGGCTATCGATTTGCCCAGTGATGTTTTACCGACTCCGGGAGGGCCGACAAAACAGAGGATCGGCCCCTTCATTTTTTTCTTCAGCTTGCGCACCGCAAGAAATTCAAGGATGCGATCTTTTATTTTTTCGAGGTAGAAGTGGTCATCATCAAGAATTTTCCTGGCACGGATGATGTCAAGACTGTCACGGGTGGCCTTGCCCCAGGGGAGCTCAATCATCCAGTCCAGGTATGTTCTGACAATACTGGCTTCTCCGCCATCAGGATGCATGTTTTCAAGACGCCCCAACTGTTTGAGTGCTTCTTTTTTTACCGGTTCAGGCATTTTGGCCGCTTCAATTGCCTTCCTGATATCAGCAAGGTCCTCTTTTCCTGCGTTGTCACCAAGTTCACTCTGGATGGCTTTCATCTGCTCGCGCAGATAATACTCCTTATGATTCTTGCCCATCTCCTCACGGGCGGCGTTCTGTATCTTGGCCTGCACACTCAGCAGCTCAATCTCGCGGTTCAAAAACTCATTAACCTTGGTCAGGCGGACAATAGGGTCATTTATTTCCAGCAACGTCTGAGCATCAGCCACCTTCAGGCCGATATTGCTGGAGACCAGATCAGCCATACTTCCCGGATCCTGGACATTTTCAAGTATAACCATCACCTCCGGCGACACCTGTTTGCCCAGTTCCATAACTTTGGCCAATTGTTCCCGAACGGTACGGATCAATGCCTCTGTTTCTAGTGAAACTTCAGCTACCACGGTATCGTGCTGACGTTCAACCCGCACCATATAAAACGGCTTGTCTGAGACAAACTCGGTAATGCGGGCTTTTGCCAGCCCCTGCACAAGAATTTTAACGCGACCGTCCGGCAGCTTGAGCATCCGCATGATCATGGCGACCGTGCCGACCTCATAGATTTTATCGGCAGGCGGATCCTCGTCGCCAACATCATGCTGTGTGGAGAGCAGAATCATCCGATCACCCGCCAGTGCGCTGTCAACCGCCTGTACCGACATTTCCCGCCCAACAAAGAGCGGTATGATCATAAACGGGTACACAACCACATCCCTGATCGGTAACAGAGGCAGTATCTCGGGAATTTTCAGCTCTTCTGAATTTTCTACAATATCGCTTACTATATCTATCAAACTAAATCTCCTTTGGGCTGAACATGACTATAGCCGTCAAAAATTATCAGGGCAGCTCCTGTATCGGCACCTGCCGTTCACCGCTCTTCGGACAGATAACCCGAAGCACTCCTCGACGGTACTCCGCTCGAACCTTTCCCGGGTCAACATTGCCCGGTATATGCACGGTATGGTTAAAGTGGCCATGGCTCCGCTCCACACAGATAAATTTACCATCGTTTATTTCTCTCGGTTTGCTTGCGTCAAGGATCAGCGTCAAACCGCTCATCTTTAATGAAATCGCCTCCAGTTCACAACCGGGCAGGTCAAACTCAATAATTATATCGGGGCCGGTTTCATAGATATCCATCTTCGGACGAGTCTCATCGACTTCAAAAGAATCGCGTAATTCAAGGGCATGGAGCAGACTGCGCATCTCGTCCACATGCCGGTTGAATATATCCTGCGTAAACGGTTTCCTGCCTGAAAAACGTGGCATATCGGCACCTGCGAGTGGGATGATGTACCGGAAAGTCTGGAATAGTGCGAAGGTAACCATTCGTTCCGGCAAAGTCAAGGCAGACGTTTTGCCATTGCAGGATTCAGACGGCGCATAAATAAATTTGACTTTGGCCGGACTATACAATAAAAAAGTACTTTTGTTTGTGTATGACTAACCGGAATATGGAGAACAGCTCATGGAAAAATGGTCCATCAGTGAATCTGCCAAGATTTACAATATCGATAACTGGGGAGCTGATCTTTTCTCGATCAATAAAAAGGGCAATATCTGTGTTCACCCTTCTTCAAATTCGAAACACTCCATCGACCTGCGTGAGCTTGTTGATGACCTGATCAAGCGTAAAATAAAGCCCCCCATCCTGCTCCGCTTCATGGACGTGCTGCAGGGGCGCATCGCCTCGATCAACCGGGTTTTTAAAAACGCCATCCATGAGAATGATTATCCCGCTAAATACCAGACCTTCTACCCGATAAAGGTGAACCAGCAGCGCCAGGTTGTCGAAGCCATTGCCGCCTATGGAAAGCGCTATAATATCGGTCTCGAAGTCGGTTCAAAACCGGAACTGGTGGCAGGGATTTCGATTTCCAGCGGCAACAACCTGCCGATCATCTGCAACGGCTATAAAGATGCCGAATACATTGAAACCGTCCTGTATGCCACAAAAATTGGCTTCGATATTACCATGGTCGTCGAGAAGCTCTTCGAACTGGAAAAAATTATTGAGATTTCCAAAAAGACCGGCATAACTCCGAAGCTGGGGATCCGCGTCAAACTCTCCTCCAAGGGCACCGGCAAATGGGCCACCTCCGGTGGTGAAGACGCAAAGTTCGGGCTGCGCATGTCGGAAATAATTGCCGCCATCCGGATGCTTGAAGATCAGGGAATGCTTGATTCAGTCAAACTGCTGCACTCACACATCGGCAGCCAGATCACCAAGATCGACAAAATCAAGACGGCACTGATTGAAGTCGCCCGGGTCTATACCGAGATGCGTAAATTGGGAGTCGGCATCGAATTCCTTGATATCGGCGGGGGATTGGGAGTCGATTATGACGGTTCCAAATCGAGCTACTTTTCCAGTGTCAACTACACCATCGAAGAGTACGCCAACGATGTCATCTACCAGATAAAAAATATCTGTGACGAAGCAGGGGTCGAATGTCCCAATATCATCTCCGAATCGGGACGGGCAACGGTTGCGCATTATTCGGTGCTGATAACCAACGTCCTCAACACCAATACCCAGCATTTAATGCCCGATTTTGAGGAGATTCTGGCGCAAACGGAAAAAGTTGCCCCCACGGTCAGAAAACTTCAGGATATCTACAAGAGCATCGACCGCTACTCTCTGCGTGAGGATTACCACGACACCCTGCAGCTGATCAATGAGGCGGTCAGCCTCTTCAATCTCGGCTACCTGAACCTCAATGACCGGGCCATTGCCGAGTGGCTCTACTCGAAGATAATTAAGAAGATCAACAGCATCGTCGAAAAGATCAAGCCGGTTCCGGAGGAGTTGCAAAACTTCCAGCTCTCCATGCGCCAGACCTATTTCGCCAATTTTTCACTCTTTCAGTCAATTCCTGACTCCTGGGCGATCGACCAGCTCTTTCCGATCATGCCGCTGCAGCGACTTAACCAGAAACCGGATGTGATCGCCTCCATTGCTGACATCACCTGTGATTCCGATGGTGAAATAACCAGCTTTGTCGGTGAAAACGGGCGCACCAAGTACCTGCCGCTGCACAAAATCAAAAAGGACGAGGATTATTACATCGGCTTCTTCCTGATCGGCGCCTACCAGGAGATCCTCGGAGATCTGCATAACCTGTTCGGCGACACCAACGCCGTCCATATCACTTTTAACAAAAAAACCGGCTATATGATCGATACCGTCATCAACGGCGACGCCACCTGGGAAACATTGAAATATGTCCAGTATAAAGGGCCGGAGATCCTGAAGCTGGTAAGGGACAATCTGGAAAAAAGCGTTGTGATGAAGAAAATTTCCATCGAGGAGAGCAGTCATTTTATCGAGCTGCTCGACAGAACATTACTTGGCTATACCTATCTGGGAGAATAAAACCATGAGCAAAGTCCTTATTATCGGTGCCGGTGGCGTCGGCCAGGTTGTTACGCACAAATGCGCCCAGCGGCGCGACATTTTCAGCGAGATTACGCTCGCCTCACGTACTAAATCCAAATGTGATGCCATTGCCGCCCAGTTGGGGGGGGACATCAACACCGCACAGGTTGACGCCGATAATGTGCCGGAACTGGTAACCCTGATCAGACAGCTGCAGCCGAAGCTCGTCATCAACGTAGCCCTTCCGTATCAGGATCTGCACATCATGGACGCCTGCCTCGAAACCGGCGTCGATTACCTCGACACCGCCAACTACGAACCGCTCGACACGGCAAAATTCGAGTATTCATGGCAGTGGGCCTATCAGGAGCGCTTCAAAGAGAAGGGCCTTATGGCCCTGCTCGGTTCCGGCTTTGATCCGGGTGTGACCAATGTCTACACCGCCCTTGCGGCCAAAAAGTATCTTGATGTGGTGGAAGAGCTCGACATCATCGACGCCAACGCCGGCAGCCATGGTCAGCCGTTTGCCACCAACTTCAATCCGGAGATCAACATTCGCGAAGTAACCGCGACCTGCCGTCACTGGGAGGATGGCCGGTTTGTGGAGTCCCCGGCCCTCTCCACCAAACGGGTCTTCGACTTTCCCGAAGGGATCGGCCCGATGAACTGCTTCCGCCTCTACCATGAGGAGATGGAATCGCTCGTCAAGCATATCCCGACCATCAAAAAGGCTCAGTTCTGGATGACCTTCTCGGATAACTATCTCAAGCACCTTGAAGTATTGCAGAACGTCGGCATGACCCGCATTGATGCAGTGGAATTTGGCGGCCAGAAAATTGTGCCGATCCAGTTCCTGAAGGCGCTGCTCCCCGATCCGGGATCGCTTGGCCCGTTGACCAAAGGAAAAACCTGCATCGGCGTTATTGCCCGGGGAACAAAAGACGGACAACGCAGACAGGTATATATCTATAATATCTGTGACCACGAAGCCTGCTACAAAGAGGTTCAATCGCAGGCGATCAGCTACACCACCGGAGTCCCGGCCGTTGTCGGCGCAATCATGATGCTGACAAAACAGTGGCACGCTCCGGGGGTATTCAACATGGAACAGTTCGATCCGGAGTTGTTTCTCGATGTGCTCGGACCGATGGGCTTACCGACCGTCGTTGTTGATGGCGGTACGTGGCCAGAGCTGTAGTAAACAACTGCCTTAACGCAAAGGTGCCAGGGCGCAAAGGTGCAAGGAAAAGCTGTGATAATTGGATTTAGCCATCAAATGATTCCGTTTTTCGCTTTGCGTCCTTGCATCTTGGCGTCTTTGCGTTAAAGAAATTCAGATTCACACCTCTGCGTGCTCTGCGGTGAAAAAAGGTTTAAGCGTTGACCAACATCGACATCGACAAAATCATCACGCTCGCCCCCTCCCCTGCTTATGTCGTAGACCTCGGGCGGTTGCGACACAATCTGGCCATTCTGGACTCGGTACAGCAGCGAAGTGGTGCAAAAATATTACTCGCCATGAAGGCGTTCTCCATGTGGAGCGTCTTTCCGCTCATCCGGAAAACGCTCCACGGTGTCTGTGCCAGCTCCCCCTGGGAAGCACGACTGGGGCGGGAAGAGTTTGGCCGCGAAGTACACAGCTTTTCTGCCGCATTCAAAGAGAGCGACGTTGTCGAACTCCTTGAAATTTCCAACCATCTGGTATTCAACTCATTTGGTCAACTGGAACGGTTCCGCCCGTTGTGGGAGAAGGAGCAGGGGCGTGTTTCAATTGGATTACGGGTCAACCCCGAACATTCCGAAGGGCATACGGAGATGTATGATCCCTGTGCGGTCAATTCACGTCTTGGCATCCCCCGTAAAGAATTTGAAGGGCGCACCCTGAACGGAGTCGAAGGGCTGCATTTCCACACCCTCTGCGAGCAGCTTTTTGAGCCTCTCGAGCGGACGGCAAAAGTCTTTGAAGAAAAATTTGGTACATTTCTGCCGCAGATGAAGTGGCTCAACCTGGGTGGCGGGCATCACATCACCCGGGAAGGCTATGACCTTGACGGACTGGTGGAGCTGGTGAAGTATTTCAAGGGGAAATATGATCTGCAAGTCTACCTTGAACCGGGGGAAGCGGTCGCCATCGGCAGCGGAATTCTCGTGGGTGAGGTGCTGGATATCGTCAACAACGGCATGGATATCGCCATTCTCGATGTTTCAGCCACCTGCCATATGCCGGATATCCTGGAGATGCCCTACCGCCCCGACATCACCAATGGGTATGCCGCAGGCGAAAAGAAACACACCTACCGTCTGGGGGGGCCATCATGCCTCGCAGGCGACATCATCGGCGACTGGTCGTTTGAGAAGCCGCTTCACCCCGGCAGCAGAGTTGCATTTGAAGAGATGGCACACTATACGATGGTCAAGACCACGACATTCAACGGCATTCAGCACCCGCACATCTGCACCTTCGAGCCTGAGACAGGGGTGCTGACGGTCGTGCGCAGTTTTGGTTATAAAGACTTCAAAAGCACATTATCATAGAAAGGGCAACCGGAACGGTCGCCCCTCCAAGGAAAACAGATGTCAATCAATACGAGAATCTGGATGACCGGTTCGCTGGAATGGTTCGGCTATATTGGCGAGGTGGAAATGTTTCTCGGGCAGCGCTCTTTTCCCAATCCTCCGGAAGAAGGTGACGCCTGGACTACCGAAATTGGTGATATGTTCAAAATTATCGATGGAGAGATTACCCATCTCGGTACAACGGAACCGCCGAAAAAATATTGGTAATTGCTGCAGACATTGTATTGTTTCCGGTTACCCGTTGATCTGATCCACCTGATCACGGCCAGCAGCCTTTGCCTTATACATCGCCTCATCCGCTCGTTTGAGAACATCGTTCAGACGAGTATCATTCTCGCTTGAACCGGTAACTCCGATACTGACTGTTATAAAGAGCTTCTTCCCCTCAGCCTCTATAGCTTCGGCACGGATAGTGACTCTGATGCGTTCGGCGACAACACGACATTGCTCTACTAATGTATCCGGCAGTATCACGACAAACTCCTCGCCACCATAGCGCCCGATGACATCGTAGGGGCGGATACTCAGTGACAGGCGCCGCGCAACTTCCTTCAAGACATCATCACCGGCAAGATGACCATAGGTATCGTTTACTTTTTTGAAATGGTCAATGTCGATCATGATACAACCCATATCCGCCGGGCGCAAACCTCTCATGCGGTTGCGCCTGATCCGCTCAAACTCCTCTTCACCTCGCGACAGGAGATACCTCCTGTTCGAGAGAGCGGTCAGCTCATCGGTAACTGCCATCGTTTCGAGCTTATTCTGTGCTTCCTTAAGCTGAATAGTACCACCGCGGATCAGCAGATACGCAAAGCCGAACACGGCAATAAGCACGATCGTCAGAAAAGAAGTCATTACAATGGCTCCCTCACGAATCATCTCACGATATCCGGTAATGTTAATGTAGACTTCAAAACAGCCGAGAACCTTCTTATCTTCACCGAAGATCGGTACATATGTTTCGACAACGTCGACATCTCTCAGTTCTTCTTCAGCAAGGTCTACAGCCTTATCCTTGGTGACCATTTTAGCATCGACGTTTCCTGCCAGCGCATTATTGAGGCGCCGGTTTTTTTCATCAAGTTTGCCGATCAGCATCGGGTCAGTACTATAGATAATCCGCTTACCATTGAGCCTCTTGCAAAAGTATATGCAAGGATTTGAATGCGATTTATTTTACGCATAACATGTTGTAATAATTGAGCTTCAAGGTGTCTTGTGGTATTGTTCTGTTGCGAAGAGAACCAGTACCGAAA
>DUZS01000027.1 GCA_013349405.1 Desulfuromonadales bacterium
CGATCTGAATGTTGACGTTGGGGTATTTCTTTTTGAATCCTTCCGCCCAGTAGGTCATCAGGTTGTTGAGACTGTCGGAGCCGATGCTGCCGAGGTTGCCGGCAACGCCGGGGGCAGAGGTGTACTTCTTGATTTTAGCGTCTACGGTCACTTTTTCGGCGTGAGCGGCTACGACGGTGACCATCAGCAGCGCGGCGGTCAGGATTGACTTCTTGAACATGGGGTATTTCCTCCTTGGGTTTTGTCCTGAATTAAGTAGTATGTGATATATATCAGACTATTGTTACATCCACGTTACAGCCAGGAAAAGAGTGCGTTAAATGTTCATTTCTGTTTAAGCTTTTTTAAGGGTGAATGAGAATATGGAGCCTTTACCCGGCTCGCTTGTCACAGATACGGTGCCGCCATGCAACTGAATGATATGCTTGACAATGGCCAGACCAAGTCCGGTGCCCCCCTGCTCACGGGTTCGAGCTTCATCCACCCGGTAAAAACGCTCGAAGATACGCGGCAGATCTTTGAAGGGGATACCGATACCGGTGTCAGCAATCGAGACCTTGACGAATTGCCCGTTCTCTTCACAAAACAGGCGCACCGAACCACCTTCCGGGGTATATTTAATGGCATTTTCGAGCAGGTTAACCACGACTTGTTCAAGACGCCCCTGATCAGCCATAATGCGTGGCAGAGCAGACCCGCTTGTTTCATTGATGATGGTAATTTTTTTGTGCGCGGCACCCTCCTGAAGCAGTGTACAGGCCTTGGCAATGGTTCCTGACGCGTCCATCGCGTTAAGTTCAAGGTGCGCTTCTTTTGTTTCCAGACTGGAAAGAGTCAAAATGTCGTTGATCAGGTTGGTAAGCCGTTCCGAGTGGCTGGCAATGATGTCAACAAAACGGCGGGAGCGAATCGGGTCTGATTCAAGGGCACCGTCCAGTAACGTTTCGGCGTACCCTTTGATAACCGTGACCGGTGTGCGCAGCTCATGAGATACGTTGGCAACAAAATCGCGGCGCATGTTTTCGGCCTTCTTTAAATCGCTGATGTCATGTAAAACCGCGACAATGCCCTGCTTGACGCCATCAACGTTCAGGGGAACCCAGTGCGTCAAGAGAGTCATGTCTCCCTGCTGGAGGGTTATTTCTCTCACCAGCTCATGGACATCCGGCTTGCCCATTTCGGTGAAGGCTTCCATCAGATCCGGATGGCGCGAAATCTCAATGAGACGTTTGCCTTCAACAGTGCCGACGATGGAAAATAATCGGTTAAAAGCAGGATTAACCAAAGAAATTAACCCGTCTGAGGCGGTTACCATGACCCCTTCGCCCATGCTGTTCAGAATGGTGTCCAATCGCTGTTTTTCGGCGGAGAGGCTCTTGACCTGATCTTCAATACGGTCTGACATGGTATTGAGTACCGTTGCGAGTTTGCCGATTTCATCCCTTGAGACGACCGGAATTTTTACGCTATTCCCTCCCTGACCGATACCGGCAGCGGCATCAGCCATGTCGCGCAGCGGTTTGGAAGTAAGATTCGAGAGGATATAACTGAATAGCAGTCCAATCAGGATGGCCGCCAGAGACGCCCCGCCAACAAGGCCGTGCAGATTATTCCGGGCAGCCGAGAGGTATTCCAATGGCATGGCCAGGCGAATAACACCACCGGTGCTGCCACTGCCGTATCGTATGGCTGAATAGAGCATGTCGGTGTGGAGTGTGTCCGAATAGCGCAGGGCACTACCGCTGCCGTTTTTAAGCGCTTCCTGCACTTCGGGTCGTTGCAGGTGATTTTCCATCTGTGCCAATTGTGCCCTACCGACATCCGAATCACCGACTACTGTGCCGTTCAGGGCAATAAATGTGACGCGAGCCGTGATGACCGCACCGATGGCTTCGGCGAGCTGCTGAGGCGGGGATACCTGTTTGTCGCTGACCACCAGCAGGCGTGCCAACTGTGTTTGGCTGGCAAGGTTGCCCCGACTCTCTTCTATCAGTTCTTTGTGCAGGATGTGATTAAAATAAAGGTAGAAACTGCCGGTAATCAGAACGATCAGGAAGAGGTAGGACAGGACCAGTTTGGTACGGAAACCCATAGGTTACTCCTCGATCTTGTAGCCGAAGCCGCGCACGGTCTTAATAATATCACCGGGAGCACCCAGTTTGCCACGCAATCGGGTAACATGGGTATCAACCGTTCTGGTGTCACCGGCATTGTTGTAGCTCCAGACATTTTCCAGAAGTTTTTCTCGGCTTTGCACATAGCCTCGTTTTATTGCGAGGAAGAGAAGCAGTTTAAACTCTGTGCTGGTCAATTCGATTTCGTGCCCCGCGCTTATAACCGAATGGCGCTGTTTGTCGATTGTTATATCACCAAGGGTGAGTATATCCGGAGTCGGTTCCGATTTAATTTCCTGCTCCTGACGCCGCATGACCGCCTTGACCCGCAGGAGGACTTCTCGCATGGAAAACGGCTTGACAATGTAATCGTCAGCGCCGACCTCAAAGCCCACTACTCGGTCGATTTCATCACTTTTTGCCGTTATCATGATAATCGGAATGTGGGCGGTTTTTTTATCCTTACGCAGTACCTTGCAAATTTCCGTTCCTAAAATTCCCGGTAACATGAGATCCAGGAGAATCAAATCGGGAAGATCTGTACATGCCTGTTCGAGGCCGAGCTTACCATCATGAACACAGGATGCGTTGAAACCTTCCTTCTCAAGATTAAAGGCAAGAAGTTCGGCCAGATCTTTTTCATCTTCGATAATTAAAACATTTTTCATATCACTCCCCCACCCCGGAATCGGTTACGATACGTGAACATTCATCTTAATAACTTATTACTAACATAGATTTGTTACAACCATGTTGCGATCAGATAAAGATTATGTAGAAATTTGACCTTGCCAGCCGGTACTTAAAAATTCACAAAGAATTTATCTGATCTCCACACGTTTGTAATATTAGTCATGTATTATGAAAAAAACGAGAGGGGGAAATAGAAGATGAAATTGCGCTTAAATGACGACTATTACTTCTGGTGCTGTGACTGGTGTGATTCAGAAAATCTGGTGCTGTGGACTAAAATGCAGAGCGGAACCACATGCGGAGCCTGCCACCGGCCAATGATCCTTCCGGAAATGAGTGGGGGCATACCGCATATAAACATTGAGGGCGGATTGTGCTCATGATGGTATACCCTCAGGGTTTTCTCTGATACGTGTCAAATTTACCGGAGTTTCATACAGAACATGACTCAGTGACCCCGATAGAGCTGCATCACGTAAATCACAATCTCAATGGCAATCAGGATGATGATAATCCATTCCAGGCGTGCCGCGCGGCGGGCATGGGAGAGGCCGGTAAAAACGTCAGTCATATCCAGCAAAGTTTCTGATTTGTGCTTGATCTCCTGATAGCGCTGGTTCAACTCGAACAGACTTGCCATAGTGAGATACAGACGGTCTGCTTCCGGATTGTCCCAGGTGATTTCAGGTTTATCCAGCACCATGATGTGAGCAATGGATGTGAATTTGAATCCCAGGATTGATGAAGCAAGACGCGCCATATCACGATCGGGAATTTCCAGCTTCCCGCGCCCAAGGTTGGCGATCAAGCCTTCCACTTCATCAAAGACCACGTCAATCCGTTCTTCAATCCGCTCCAGAGCCACCGATTTGGCAATCACAAAGCAGATGATGTCCAGGAAAGCCAGATTGTAGTGAGGCATCACGGCGCAATCGTTGGTTATGGCAGGTTCACGTTCCGGATCAATTTCCAGTCGGTATTCTTCTCGATAGGGTAACTGAATTTGCCCCTTTAAAGACTCGGCATACTGGGGAATACTGTCCAGAAAGCGAACGATGATATCGCCGGAACAATTGAGAAAGACCACACCGCCGAAGTAATACAGGTAGACACGCTCTTCATCACTGCCCGTAGCGAGTGAAAATGTCACCGGGTTGAGCTTCATCGGCTCTTCCCATCGATATTTTCGCGTGATGCCCAGCTTGACTGCCAGGCGGTTCAAATCCAGTTCGCCGCCAAAGGCAAAAGCTTTGAAAGTAAATAATTCCATCGGTTCCCGCGTGAACGTTTTATTACCGCTCATTTTTTTTCAGCACGCTCAATCCTTCAGGCCATAACGCCCCATTATCAGAACCAAGTGACGCCTGAGTCAATTTTGCACACTATATACCACTATTGTTACAGGAATGTTCCAGATAGGAAATTTTCTTGTTACATTATTGCCTGTTCCTGTTTGGCACCGAAATTCTGATGTTTATATGTCGGGTGCGGTTGCGACCAATACCCGCACAATACGCAGCGCAGACAATGAATGATACCTGAATCAAGAATAATTTCATGCTTCATTATACCTATTTTTGCCTTACACTTTGGACAGTTCATATTCCCTCCCCTGTTAACGCTTCCTTGCATAAAAATAATCTAGCAGAAATACCGTTACAGTGGTGTCCCAAGGTGGAAAATAGTATGTCACGCGGGACGAATTGAGAGAGCTCTCCGGCAAACAGGACGTTTTTCCGGGAAAGGGAGGAGCACCAGTTTGAGCAGGGTCAACTGTGATCCTTTGTTCATAAATTTGCGGGATGAGCGGAGGACAATGGGTGAGGGGAGTCTCGTTTTTCAGTGTTTCTGTTCAGGAGAGGGGAGGCGGCCAATCTGAAAAGGGTGTCAAGCGTCTAATGGGATCATCCAGAAGTGCCTGAAAAAAGAATCAGGCACCCGGAGTCTGAGAAAAATCGTTACGCTTTAACTTTATTTTTTCCTTTTTTTGATTCAACCTTTTTTTTCGCTGCGTTTGCTTCTTTCACCGGAGCTTCCAGCCCCTTTGCCTTTTTTGCAACTGCGACCTCTTCTTTTTTAATGCCTACATACTTCTCTACACCGGAAATAGCCTCACCACCATTTTTCCGATATTTTTGATATCCTGCAGCTATCTCTTTGTGGATTTTAACAAAAGTTTCCAGCTGTTTGATCAAAGCTGTCACTGCGTGAAAATTTTCTGCTAAAGCAAAAGCTGCATTATCTTTTTTGCCCATAATTTCCTCCTTTTTTTATGTTATAAGGGAAACTATACGTGTGAATAGAAAAGTTTCAAGAAAAATATATAGTTGTAACGCAATTGTAACAAATCTGAGTGTTTTCGACTTTGTGAACCCTCACCTACCGCTGCATTCCCCGTTTTTCGAAGAAGCGCAGAAGGACGAACGTGATCCAGGCGACTATCAGTAATCCAACCGTAAAGACCCCATACGAAACAGGCCAGGGGATTTTATTAGTCATCATCGAAAACTCGGACATGCCGCCAATGCCGGCAATTATGTTAAGCGGCATAAAGATGACGCTTAAAATCGTCAGTCGGTAAATTACCCTGTTTTGGTTAATGTTAATGAAACCGACCGTTGCGTCCATCAGAAAGTTGATCTTGTCGAACAGAAAGGCGGTATGGCCATCAAGCGATTCGATGTCACGCAGAATCTGCTGTGAATCTTCCAGTTGATCCGGGGAGAGGAGTTTCCTGCGAATCAGGAAGGTGACTGCCCGGCGCGTATCGAGAACATTCCGGCGAATTCGTCCGTTCAGATCCTCTTCTTCGGCAATACCTGCAAGTATTTTGGCCGCATCCTCATCGGTCATGGCTTTTTTCAACACCTGCTTACCAACCTCACCAAGAGCTGAATAAATTTCTTCCAAAGAGTCAGCCGAATATTCGGCATCAGCCGCATAGAGGTCAAGCAGCATACCCATGCCGTCTGAGACGTAACCGGCCTGGATACGCGCTCGTAATCGCTGGAGTCGAAAAACCGGAAGCTCTTCTCCGCGAACCGAGAAGAGGATATCGTGAAACAGAATAAAGGCTACGGGAACGTTGCGGGAATCGCCCTCGCGGTCAAGGAGAAAATCTGAATGCAAATGAATTTCGCCTTTTTCTCCAACATAAAAGCGGGCACTTGACTCAATATCAGTCAGGTCTTCCGGATCTGGCAGCTCCAGCCCGAAATAGTGGCCAATTTTACGACGATCCGCCTTGGTGGTTCCAACCAGATCGACCCAGATCGGTTTGATTTCATTCAAATCCTCAACCGATTCAACGGTGGTCTGGCTCAAACGTCCCTGCGCCAATTCGAAGGCATTTACGACACACACAGAACCAAGGTAACTACTACGACTGGCAAGGGTATCCCGTGTCGCGTCAGAAACCTCATCAAGAATCTCGTCACGTCGCTCGTCGTTTATCTGGCCCCAGACAAGCAGAAGGTCTTCCGGAGAAAGACCATCGATGATCTGAGCAATCTCTGAAGAATCAAGCCGGGCAAACAGCACCTGCAATTCAGCCAGATGCTGTTTCTGCACCATGGTTTCCACCAGGTCGTGGCGCGGCATGGCCTGTTTATTGACCATTTCCTCGACGAGCCGATGTTTGGCTAACAATTCCTGAACTGTTTTAAGTAGCATGAGTCATCCCTTGCGCTAAATTACATCACAACCCTGCAAAATGGTAGCTTTTTACCGGGTATTCACCTTTTCCACCACATAACGAATCGCAGCAACGGCGCAGAGAGCATATTCCTTCCGGGTGACAAGTGTCACATGATCGGCGCCGCTGACGGCAAAATGAGCGCTGTCGTCCGACAGGAAGGCGAGCTCTCTTTGCAGTTCAGGGTGACCGGGCAAGGCACCCATGGCCGCAGTCACTACCGCCACAGGGAAATTAAATTGTTTCCTTGACCCGCGAACTTCGCCGCAGATAGTTTCCCAGGCACGTGATTCATCACGAGTTGTCTTGAGATGCTGATAGGTAGAGAGAAATGACCGTGCCTCCGCTGCCTGTTGCTCGGGTAACCCCTCCGCCCAGACATTGAATATTCCGGCGACGCGGACATAGCCCAGCAGGGTGAGCAGCGGAATAGTTTCAAGAAAGCAAAAGCCGGTGCGCATGTGGGTGCTGATTGCGGTGCTGCGCAGATGTTGATCGGGGTGAACGGCATCAAGCAGAACCATTCCGGCAACCTCATGAGGATAGAGGTCTGCGAATACTCTGATGAAAAGACCGCCCATCGAGTGGCCGACAAGTACATACGGTGGTGGAATATCCGCGCAGACAAGAATTGTATGCAGTCGCTGCGCTGCCAAGATTGCCGACTTTGGCGCACTGTCCGGCCCGCTCCAGCCGAGGCCGCCCCGGTCGTATGAAACAACGCGGCAGAAATGAGCCGTTTCCGGCTGAATCCAGCCCCACGCCGCCGACATCCCGCCAAGCCCCGCTTCAAGAACAACCGTGGGACCGCCAGTGCCGGCCGTCTGGAGATGCATTTGACAGCCATTGCAATCAATAACTCTGCCGGGAGGTCGATAGGAGCACTGATCATCAAGCGTGGCTATAGCCTGAAAGAGGGAGCCGATACCGGTTGCAGTTGGAATGAGTGCCGCGAGCAGTCGCAATTTCCCACGAAGACCAGGCGTAAAGTGATGATTGAGCCGATACGCATAGAGGTGATCGCTGTCGTACTCAAGTACCGGCTGTTCAATTATCGGCATACATGACTTCTCTGAACAGTGATATAGCTCTTCTTTACAGCGCAACCCGCGCCATATCAAGGGTTAGTCCCGCACAGGCGCAACATACTTTTGCGGCGAATTCCATATTCAAAGTATCCAGCGTGTCGGTTGGACGGTGATAATGTGGACTGCGGAAATTGGTGGTATCAGTTACCATAATCGCTTTGAACCCTTCGTCCCAAAAGGGGGCATGATCCGAGCGGCGACTGTCCGGAAGTAGTTCGCCATTGCCGGGTACTGCCAACTCTGCAAAAGGAAGATCGACCCCATAACGCTCCACTGCCAGTGCAAAACCATCTATCAGTTTCTTTGATCGCTCGTTCCCCACTATCGCGATAAAATTACCAACCTCGGGAATTAACACCGGCACCCCGGCAGGTTTGGTCTGTACGACATTCTCTCCGGCATAGGCAACCGATTCGAGCACCAGCACGCCTTCGATGTCCCAGCCGTTTTCACGTGCATGAAGTGCCAGAGCCCGACTTCCCCGCGTTCCGGAACAGGGCTTGTTGTCATGTTCATTTTCTTCGAGACTTACGCCGATAAAATGGAGTGTCCGCTCAAACGTGAACCGTGCCAGTACCCGGGCGATCTCCAGCATCACTGCCACCCCGCTGGCATTATCATCAGCACCCGGCGATCCGGCCACCGTATCGTAGTGAGCAAGGACGACAACCCTCTCGTGGGGAATGTGACAGCCTCGCTTTGTGGCAATAACGTTCCGGAAAAGGCGACCGTTATCCGGGAAGCTGTGATCAGCAACATCGTAGTCAAGCGAGCGGAATACGTCAGATATGTAATCGGCAGCCAGTTCTAAAGCCTTTGGTGCCGCCAGCGGATGCCGCACCCCTTCCAGCGCCTCGATGTGGTTGCGGATATGGTCAGGAGAAATTTCATTTTTTAAAAAGTCATCTGAATCCATCATATTAATTCCTTAAGCGGGCGGTTTCTGCTGTCGATGTTATGTTGGCACGATTGAGTGCTCGGACAATTCTAACCGAAGATTGTAACGGACATGCGTCCACTATGTAAAAGTTGTGTTACGTTTTGCTGTAATTAATACATCTTAACTTGAATGCTGTGTAATATGATGGTGGGCTGACGGTAAACGCAACACCTGGGGATCATACCTGCGGTATTCAAATCAATACAAAAATCCGAAGATCCAGAGAGGTAGCTTGTTCTTGAAACCGACCTCGATATCATCTGCCACCACAAAGGCATCTGCTACCCCGCTAATCTGTTTGAAACCTTTCTTTTTGCCCCCTACTTCAAAAGTATGCTGACCATTGACTATAAAATCACCGCTACCGGCAAGCTCGACAGTATTATCCAGCATATTCGGATGGATACTCTGTGCATTACGCAGCTGATTAACGAAAAAAAGCTCCCGGAGCGTACCGGTATTTATCTGGTCGGCAATGGCGTACATCACGTTACTGTTTTCCAGTAGAATCTTTTCGGGCTTGTTCAGCACCTCATACCCTCTCCCTTGGGAGCGTACGAGATTAAGTAACTTTGCATCCTGAAGTTTTTCAAGATACTCGTACAGCGAAGGACGGGAAATTTCGGTAGCTTCCGCCAGTTTGGCAATGTTGGGAACAAACGGCACGCTGGTAGCCAACAGATAGAGCAGCTTCTTGATCTTGGATATCTGTCGAGGCTCAATCCGATTGACGAAGGGCAGGTCTACCTCAAGAATGTGGTTGATGATTTCACGAACCTTGAATGTGTAGAGCGCTTCTCCTTCGAGAAAAAAAGGATAATAGCCGAATTGCAGATAATCCCGAAACTCTTTCAGTATTTTGAACCCCCGACACAGATTGTTAGCGATCTGCTGGTGGTTGGCTATGATCGTTTCAAGCGGGTATGGCGACTGCTCGGTCGCATGGGTGAAATTGATATATTCTCGAAATGAAAGCCCGTGGAGGTTGTAGATGATGGCTCGTCTGCTCAAATCACCTTTCTGTTTGGCAATCTGCAGCAGGCTCGACCCGGAAAAAACCACCTTTAAATCCGGCAGCGAATCGTAGATTGATTTTATATGAATTGACCAGTCCGGATACTTGTGGATTTCATCGATAAAAAGAGCTTTTCCGCCGAACTGCTGAAACTCTCTGGCAAATTCAAACAGATTGTGAGCCTGAAAATAGGGACTGTCTACCGAGACATACAACCCCGTGCCGCCTTCGCGATACATCTCCTTGACATGCTGGAGCAGCATGGTTGTTTTTCCGGTACCTCGCGCCCCGAGTATTCCAATACAACGACTGTTCCAGTCAATGAGAGAGTAGAGATACCGCCGTGTCGGGATTACGGAATCAATAAGCCGCTGCTGCTCACGAAACAAATTTTCCATTACCTTACCTCACTTTTATGTAAATAGTATTTTACATAAAAGTTGCAATAGTGCAATTTATATTTTACAAAGCTTATGACGAGCGAATTCTCGGCAGCGGTGAAATTGAATAGAGATTGTGGCGGGAGACGGAGTCCGATGAAATCCACGTCCCGAAAAAATCACTTGATGAGATGATGCAATGATTCGCTAATACAAAGTTTTTATTATTCCGCACACTGTTCTGACCATTTGACTATTAGAGGCTCAACCATGTAGGAACGGTAGATACATAAACTATCCCCGAAATTATCGAGAACTTAAAACAAAGGAGGGAACGAACCATGTCAGAAGTTGAACTCCCTAATCCGGAAGAACTTGAAGAGCATAAAAAAGATACCTTCTCAAAACGGGTAGCCCTCTGTACGGCTTTTTTTGCCGTGATTCTGGCGATTACGTCGCTGGGCGGCAGCAACACAGCCAAGGAGATGATGCTTTCGCAGCAGCAGTCATCCAACCAGTGGGCTTTTTACCAGTCCAAGGTTATGCGCGAACACCTCTACAAACTGGAGGCCCAGCGCAGCGAGGCGTCGCTGGCGGAGCGCGGCGCAACCATGAACAGTCAGGCGCGGGAGCTTTATGAGAATAACCGCGAGCGTTATGCTGACGAATCAAGACGCTATGCCTCAGAAAAACTGGAAATCGAGCAAAATGCCAAAAAACTGGAGGACCAGCGGGATACAGGACTTGCCAAGGATCCCTACTTTGATTATGCCGAGGTGTTGCTGCAGATCGCCATTGTGATGGCCTCCATTTCGATCCTGTCGGGATCGCGTCCCGTGTTCTGGGTTTCAATCGCATGCGCCATAACGGGTACCTTTCTCTGCATGAACGGTTATCTGTTGCTGGTGAAGCTCCCCTTCATGTAAAAGGATTGAGTCATACAATCAATGTTTGTTTATAATTTCAACGTTTCTGCGCAGACGATCCGCCATCACACGCATCACCTCAAGAGCGAAAAAAGGAGTTTGCTGGACAAGCAGCGTGAACCGGTTTTCAGAGATCGGAACAAGCTGACAATCGGTTGCTGCAACAACTGAGGCGCTGCGGGGTTTGTTGTCAATCAGTGCCATTTCGCCAAAAATACCGCCAGGAACTACGCGCTCGAGGACTTTCCCGGCAACCAGAATATCAACCTCCCCCTCTTTGACTACGTAGGCCAATTCTCCTGCATCCCCTGCATTAAAAATTGCTTCCCCCTGTTTAAATGACTCATAGTCGGTCGAATTGTTAAACAAGTTTATTTTTCCTATAGCAAGCTCCTGTTATTCATGAAGATTTAAAATGTATATTCGACTACACAAATCAGTAATCAGAATCAAGTATAATTGTGGTTGAAATCAACTTGTTACTCATCTGTCACGCAATCGCAACAGTTAAGACGTCACTCCCAGAACACCAGCCTGCCCTGCCCGTCATGCCCGGTGTCCAGATTCCAGTTTCCAAATTGAGGCGTATGATCAGAACCAGGTGAACAGACGGCCTGTGCCACACGATTCCAAACTTCAGCAACAGCATCTGCTGCATGGTCAAAGACATCGTCATAGTCAATATGGTACGGTTTTTCTGACGGTACCACCTGATTTGCGACAAATTGGCGACCAACATTTTTGTAGGCGGGATACATCAGACCGACACGTTCGGAGATTCTGCCGGCAAGCGGAAACAGCCGTACCTGGCTGTCTCGACACTGATCAACCGTGGCGACGAAATTCCGGTGCCATGCGCTGCAATCGGGAGGGAGTGCAGCGAACAATTGGGGATGAACTTCTTCGAGCATATCTTCCCAGAGCGTTACAATTTCGTAGTCCAATGCTGTTCTGTCATAGGCATTACCGCAGCGCAGTACGGCCTGAGCATATTCGTCCGACTCCCCGATTTCTCCCAGACTCATTCTGCGGTAGATGAAACTGTCCTGGTGCATTTCACAGATGCGATGGTGACGCTGGTTAGTAGCATAGGCACCAACTTTGGCCTGAACAATTGGATGGATAGTCACATCGGCAGCAACGTGAGAAGCATATCCGAGCAACCACGCCATCTGCTTGTTACGAGTGGGGCCGTCCGCCTCTCTGACATGTCTGATGCCGCTTGCCAGCATTTCGCAGGCCCGTGTGCAGTGCATGGCATCAGCCCACCCGGAAGCATTGCTGTCTGCCGGGGCAAGATTGGGATAATCGGGGCTGACGGCGCCCAGCAGACAATAGGAAAAATACTGTTCCAGTGCTGCGGCAGCCCCTGATGCCGCCGGGAAGATTTTTTCAAATCTCCCTGATGAGCGCAGTTCATATAACAGTGTAAGATGTGCGTACGGTCCCGGCATTCAAGACCCTCCTATTTTTTAACGCGGTCGACAAGATTCCCTGTCCAGGAGCGCTGTGAAGAATCCTTGCATGCAGTGACCCGCAGAACTCCATAGCCGAGCATCATAACCGGAACGACAGTGAGCAGCCAGGCAGCCAGCGATGCGAAGGTGATCCATCCCAGAAGGTGTAACGATGATAACGGACGGTGCATCAGTGTCGCCAGCAGCTGGGACGGTAGTGGCGGCCCCCAGGGAAACAGCCAGATTCCCAGTTTGAAAAAAGGGAACAAAAGAACCAGTTGCAGCGGATAGAAGAGATAATTGATTGTCTGGAGTACGACATGGTTGAGTTTCAAGGTATGGGCCACGATCAGGCAGATCAGCGTAGTCCCCCACAGCAGCGGCAAAATCCCGAGCGCGGTTCCGATACAGAGGGTCTGGGCTAATTTTTTCGGGGTCAATCCGGTGGACACAATTAACTGCAAACGCTTTACTAGCGGAGAGGAAATCCGCAGCCAGAGCAGACGCAACGGCCCTGATGGTGATGAGTCAGATACGGTCATGATGAACATGAAAACTGAGTGTGGCGCCGGTTACCGTGCTGCGCCCCGTGTAAAAGAAGAGCAGTATCCATATGCCCTGCAGAAACAGAATCAGCTCGGGTCGCCAGAGGCTTTTCAAACCGGCTGAAAGATCTGGCAGTCCATTTGGCTCATACGCGAGCAAAAAAGCCGCCGCAATAGCATAGAATACCCCGGCAATGCCCATAACCTGATACGCGGAAATGCGCCCTTCGCCGCGAAAGTCGGCCCGCAGCGTTTCGGAAAAGGAGCGCCACCCCTGGGTGACGATTGTCGCCAGCAGAAACGCAGCCGTTTGATGCGACGCGAGGTACAAAGCGGCGGCTGTCAGTCCGCAGAGTGAATAGAGCACCGCTGTTACTGCCTGAATGGGGATCACCTCGGTTGCCTCCAGACCACCGGCGTAGGCTATTTTTTTGGTACTGCCGGAAAAAACGAAGCTGCGTCCTGTAAACAGTTTTTTGAGCAGAGCGGAACTGTCCGCAAGCGGTTTTCCATAGCAACAGCCGAAGCTGATGCAGGCCATACGCCCCAATCCTTCACCAAATGCATAGGCAATGGCGATGGCAGCGTAGGCAGATCGTATCGGAATATGAAATGCGAGTTGTGCACCGACCGTACGATTAATCAGCAGTATCACGAACGGTGTAATGATAATGCCAACGAATACCGCCCCGCCAACCGTGAAGGTATGCGACTTCTTTTCCACAATCCGTGCCACGAGGCGCGATGCCGGTACGCAGCAGCAGAGCATGGCTGCCGCCAGAATGGCCGTACCGAGCGGCGGAACGCCGACTGACCCAAGCAGTACCAGGAGTACCGTCACCGCCACCAGATAGGCATTGGCGGTCAACAGTCCGTACCAGGTGAAATTGACCCCCTGCCAGCAGCCCTGTTCTGTTTTTGCTACCGGCATCGAGGCGACAACCTGCCACCTCTCACCCGGAAGGACCCTGAAACCCCACCAGAAGTAGGCACTCAGAGTAATAACTGCAGCAAGCAGGATCATGGTAACGATCATTGTGGCCTCCCTGATTCCGAATATGCTCGCGCCGTACCAAGCAGTGACCTGAGCCGGATATCCGTTTCCACCAGCGGTTTCTGAAATCCTTGCGTGAAGCGGCTGACCACGTCGGTCCGGCGCATGTTGTCGAGAAGGTCCCCGGCAAACGAAATCCGCCCTTCCTGAAAGATAAGTATGTCGGTGCTGCTTCCGGGCCGGTAGAGGCTTTTCGGCTGTCCTTTCTGCAGAAACATGCCGCGCGCTATCTGTTGAGGGGCGTCATATCCTTCCGCGCTATAGGCCTGTACGATGTCTCCGATCATCAGAGCCACGACCTCGATCATCGCCACCAGCCCGACGCCGGTGCCACCCGACACATCCGTGTCAATAATCGTCACTACCCGCTTGTTTTTTGAATAAGGCGTAGCAACAGCAATGACGGCTGTCGGATTGCAGGAATGATAGTCTCCGTCGATAGCATAGAAATCGATTACCTGTCCGGCCACCGGAGTGTGATTGTAGTGGTATTTATCAGGTGTCAGGCGAAAGACGGCAAAATCCCCACCGGCAAAAGCGCCATGCCAGATCGTATTTCCGCATCCGAGCAACTCCTCAAAGGAGAAAAATTTCTCTTTCAGAAATACCAGCGAGGCCTTGTGGAGCGATCCCACCAGAACCCGCGCATCGGCAGGAGAAACAACCACGCCGGATTCCGTCGGCATTGGCCGGCACTCGGAGTAGCGAATCCTCCGTTCAAAAATCTTGCGGGGCGTATTCAACTCTCCGGGCGGATCGAGACATTCGCTCAGGTCGATGCCGCACCTGGCCAGAAAATCACTTTTAGAACGTACCGGGCGGTCAAAATTGACCATCCCCAGAATATGCGACGACCAGCTGCTCGTTAATACCCTGAACAGGGCGGCAGTATTTTCGCGCAGACCATGATAGAGCAGTCGGACCATCCGGTCTCCGAGCAGACGTTCTGTAACGACTCTGCCGCTATCCCGTTCGATAAACTGGTGCTGTATCATTCTGTACGCTCCTTGGATTTTCAGAAACCTGCGTGCTGCTGACCTGGCCGTGATGAACGGTCAACAGAAGAAGGTTCATCAGGCGTTTGAGCGTTGAGACATCAGCCTGCTCAGACAGGACATCACCTGTGGCAACCGTAACAAAATGGGCAGCATCGTGGCCCTGCATAACCGCCTGGAGCGCCGAGCGCAACGGCTCATCAGGTTCCCGGACAAGCTCGCTGCACTCCTGCTGCAGATACTGGAGGCCCTCTTGAATATGTCGACGACGCAGGGTGGTGCGGTAATACTGCTCGGCACCGGCATTAAATTCACGGGCATTGACGCGCAGCGGTGACGATGCGTTCACCTCGCTGAGAATGCCGGCAGTCAAGCGTCCGGCGGCGGAATACTGAGCCGGTTCTCTGAGGCGCATTTCCAGATCGTTCAGCGTGTCATGCAACCCCATCAGTTCGATCAGATCAGCCGCATCCTCACGTATCACCTGCAACAGCGCCCGGCGATACTCATCGAGTTTAACCCGCAGATAGCCCGGATAACGGCGGCTTGGGCGGGTACCGCCTGTTTTCTTGAGGATTTTTTCCAAAAAAGCGTTGCTGCTGTTCTTGCGGACAAAAAACGTCGGCAGGCCGATGGCCGCGCCGAAAAAGATCTGCCGCCGTTCACTCTCGAGCGACGGGGCATCCGGAATGTGTGTATGGGACGTGCCGAGCGCCATGTACTTGTAGGCCAGTGCAGTAATCAGGGTCTGCAGGTCGGCAGCCTTTCCCATGTCATCGCCAAAGTTTTCAAAGAGGCTGTAATAGCGACCTTCAAAACCGGAGAAACCCATTTTGGCATATTCACGCTGTTTGTAGAGCAGGTAGACCGACATCTGTTCATCAAAGACACCCATATCTGCCAGGTCGCGGCGCAGCCGGTCACTGTTGCCGGTTTTGCCGTCCAGACCGGGACTGTGCTCAGTTGACATCAGGCAGACCAGATAATCAACCAGACGATAATCAGGGACAAAGTCGCCCTGCAGCCGGAACAGTGATCCCACAGCCCTGTCCAGCACGTGCGGTCCGAATGGGGTCAGCGGTTGGCCGAAAATAGAGAGATCAGCCTTCTTTTTCCAGCGCCGCCAGATCATGCGCAGGTGGGTGTAGTCAAGTTCGTGGGCGAGGAAGCCAAGCGCTTTTTCAGGGTGAAAATCAGTGAATGCCAATCGATACGGTGCGGAACTGTAGGTGCCCACAAAAAGCGGCAGGAAGTGTTCGCTGATCTTGATGGCCAGATCGCCGAAATGCTTCTCGTGAGTCGCTGTGAAGCCGGAACTGCTGTCGGCCAGCGCCTGAGTCAAACGGCGGCTGCCGATACTGATATGAGTGCCATTATTGGCCAGGCTGACATTGGAGAGATTGGGCAGCACCACCAGATTGGTCTGGATAATACCGGCGTCACGCAGTTTGGCGACAGCATTAAGCTGGCTGCGCGAGAGTACCTGATGACAGAGATGCATATAACGAAATTTATCTTCCCCCTTGTCCCACCCGGACAGGCAGGGGCTCATGAACAGGTCGCGGTAGAAGCTGTCCGAAACGTGGTCGTTCAACTCTTTCTGACGTACCGGGGGATGCGGGGCAAAATAGGTCATTGCCTGCTGGCCGCGCTCGGCGAGGCCAAAAGCCAGATTGGCGTACATCAGCAGCAACTGGGTCATCAGGAAACGGATGGCGGTTTCCTTCGCAATACCCTGCCCCATAGCGGTGGCGGGTGAAAGTGGGACGACGTTGAAGGAGAATGTTTCCGGTGAGGTGTTGTCATTCAGATAGTGATCCATGAGACGGATGCCGGTCTGGCGGATCATGTCGGGGAGTATCTGCTGGGAGCCGATCACGTCAGCCAAAGCCAGCTTGATCAGGTAACTGATCGGCAGCCGCAACATCTCATCACCTGAGCCGTCACGGAACGTAAATGCGGCTGCGTCGCTGCGCAGGCCGGCGGCGGGGTTCTTTTTATCGGCCAGCAGATCTTGATTCAAGACACTTTGCGCAAAGCGGCAAAGGGTGCGGCGCGGAAAACGGAGCCAACTGTTTTCCCAGACTTTTGACTCGTTGTCTGCCAGAAAGCGTTCAAGGTCAATCACCGTTCTTTTGGGTGTTTCACCAGCTGCCGCGCGTTTCATAATATTGGCAAAGAAGTTGGACTGCTCAATAATCAACGGCAGGTCAACATCAGATTGTTCGCCGCACACAACAGCCTGGAGTTCACTCTCCGAACCGGCGGTGACATCATTCATCGAGAACGGCAGCGTCTCTGCCAGCTCTTCCCGTGATGCAAACGAGACCCCCAGCCGGGCAAAAATTTTTCTGATACTCTCCGGTTCGATCCCGGCTGCTACACCGAGTTCCGTAGCTTTTGCCGAATTCATGCTGCTCCTTGTTTCGTCATTGGTAACTTGATTACAGCAAGGCCAATAACTTTACAAGTCACAAAGAGTCAGTTCACAAACATTTATCATAACTGGAATGCAGTTGTAACAAATAGTTAGCAATCAAATCGGCACATGATAGTTACATAAAGTTAACTTGCTTATTCTTCAGATACGTGGTCTCTTGCTATATAAATAAATGGTTAATTTCAATTCTGAGGAGGTTGTATGTTCAACTTATTTAATGGAATAATTTCAGTGTATACTAAAAACCTGGGAATACTGATGGAATTGATGACAGAGGTACAGGATAATTTAGTTACCATGTACCAAAATGGCGCGGACCTTTATTTCTTCGAAGTTACCAGGCTAAATGAGGTGCAGCTGAACTATTTGAGGAAACATTTTGAGATCGATGTGGTTACGAATGTGAGCTAATGGGCTGTGGATTGAGCGTGGAGAGGATTTCGTCACAGAGAGCTCGATAGGCTTGAGCCGCCTCGCACGCATGAGAATATGCCAGTAGCGGCATTCTGTGCAGACCCATTTTTTCAACATCCGCAGCAAATGGGATCACCGTTTTTAAAAAGCCCGGATATGATTCCGGAAGTTCAGCCATAATCTCCCGATGCATTTTACTCCTCTTCTGCACCATAGAGAAAAACGGGCGAAGTACCTTGCCTGGTAACTCCTCGTCCTTGAAGAAACCGGTCAACTGCTCGAAAGTTCTCCGCGAGAGCACTGTCGGTATGACCGGCACCAGAATAGCATCTGATGCCCGAAAAACGTTTTCCGAGAGGAGTGTTATGTTCGGCGGGCAATCCAGAATAATTACATCGTAATCGGGCCTGAATTCCTCCAATACCTTCCTGAACTGCTTCCGGCTCTTGGCCATGCCATCGAGTAAAATATCGAAATGTCGGTAGCCAAGGTTTGATGGGATGATATCAAGTCCCGGAAAATCTGACTCCCGGATGTTCCTGCGCAGTCCTTCAGCCATTGATCGGGAGTCACGCATCTTGAACTTTTCTGCGCTACCGACGCGAAAATAAAAGGATGCCGCCCCTTGTGGGTCCAGGTCAATAAGGAGGGTACGGTGTCCGGCCTCGCAAAGCGCAAACGCCAGATTTACTGCAAGTGCCGTTTTTCCAACGCCACCCTTGATACTGTAGGAAGAGATAATTTTCATGATTTAGCGTGCCTATTGAGCATTGGTTACTTAAGAGAAGCCGTATGCAACGTTTCTTCCACAGCGCGTACAATATACTCATTCATGCTGACGCCAGCCTCGGCTGCCTCTTTCTTGACACTCTTACGCAGTGACTTTTTCATGCTGACGAGAAACTTGGTCATCTTGTCATCTTTTGGAGCCTTTTGAGGCTTTGGCTCGACCGTCTCCTTGACACTCTTTTCTGCTATTGCTTTTTTTGCCCTGGGTACTGCAACAGGTGTTTCATCAACCGGTTTGATTTTTTTTATTTTTTTCACTGATGCTTTTTTTTCAGCGGCCTGTTCATTGACCGTGTCTGTAACTTCATTTTCGCTCAGTTTCGTTTTTTCTTTTTTCATGATTCTCTCCTCTTGGTCAGAATTGTTAGCGTTACTAAATTACATCAAAACGTCTGTTTTAGTGATATCTCCCCATGCGAACAATAAACAAAGGACACCGCAAACGCCTCTCATAAAGTGTTATACTTATAATAAACATAATAGTCAATATAACAACAATAATACGTAACGAATTCGTCACATTCGCTACGTGAAAGTAACTTTTTGAGGGAGGCGACTATGATATGATGTGGCGGTAAGAAGGGAGAAAATGCATGTACTTTTATATCGGTGTCGTTGTGGTACTAATCTTTTTATGCGGGGCGATCTACTTTCAGCATACTGTTGATTTTGGACAAGGCACGCGTAATAACATCAGATAATGTAAGACAGAGAACCGTTTAAGACCCTCAGCAACCCATATGAATTGGGCTTTCACTTACCTTGAGGCTCCATATATGCATGTGGTCGGGATCACTGTAGCGGTATGAATTTCCGTATGTAGCGTTCCACATATTCCGGATTTAGTTCTGCATCTGAAACACCCCTATTGATCCGGCCAATATATTCATCCTTTGGGCGACCTTCGACTTCGATAGGGTCAACATATACAAGACATGGATAACAGGTCTTTTCCACCTCGACTCTCAAAGTTTCTTTCCAATATGAACCACTATGAACACCTTCCGCCTTGTCCAGGGTTGATTCGTCCTCTGCATTGATCCGATATACCACGCCATGAATTTCATCTTTTTCTGACTTTATGATATTTGCATACCCACGGGTCGTAATAATCCAGCGAAACCCTTTCAGGATGCCGTGTCCAAAATATTTATGGCCAGGGCATCGCTCTTTCATCTGATCTTGCAGCATATTTGAGCCATAGGCAAAATATAGCTTCATAACAATTCCTTTTAAGTTAATTAGTTGAGCCTCTTGCAAAAGTCCAAAAAGTCCCCTCCCCCCTGGCGGGGGAGGGTTAGGGTGGGGGGGAGGTTGCCATGAAATCAGCCGGTTGCAGCTTCACCCACCCCCCAACCCCCTCCCGTCAAGGGAGGGGGAGCCAATTTCTAAGACTTTTGCAAGAGGCTCAGTTATCAATTAATTGCCTGCTTGAGTTTCCAGTTGAGATACAAAATCCAATATAAGCTTAGCCACCAAAGCCGTATTCCCTGGTGCCAGAATATCCCCCGCCAGGACATGATTTGTATGATTCACGTTGTGTGTGATACGTTTTATCGCCTTCATGGGTGACCCGAACCGTGCATACGCCTGCTCAACTTTTTTAACATTGATAACAGTGTCATGCGGAGAATAGATAACTAAAGCCGGAGTGCGGATATTCTCCAGTCTTGATTCGCGGACGAATTTCACCAATCCCATCATCGGCACAAGCCCTTTCAAAGGATAGCGGCACGTCCAATACCTGGCCTGCAGTTCATTGGCGGGTGTCCAGCTGAACTCCGGCCCAACTAAAAGCGCCGCCAACTGTTCGCCCCAGGGCCAGGCAAGAAGCTCGGACAACACCTCTTTGGGTGCATAATTCGGGGAAATCAATACGTACGCCATAACCGCTTCCGTGTTCGGCTGTTCCGCCAGCCAGGTAGCCAGAGTGCCGCCGGTAGAAGTTCCGATTATAATCACTTTATCACCAAGCCGTTTGCCGATTGCCAATGCCTCCACCGCATCATTGAGCCAGTCATTTACGGTCGGCTCAGCCATAGCCATTCCGCCTCGCCCATGCCCCGTCAGACGGGTATATACGAGATTCGCTCCCAGCCGCGCAGCAACTTGATCACTCAGCGGGGCAGTCTCCTGCCGGGTAGCAGAATAGCCATGTAAATAGACAATAGACAGTGGCGTCCTGGTTTTCGCAGCATTCGCCCAAATAATAGTTTTCTCAGCTCCGGGCACGATGTCTGAAAAGCGAGCTTCGGATTGTTGTAAGTATTGATCCAGATCTTGTGGCAGAATAAACCGTTTTAATTGTGGATCAATTTTGGCAGTGGGTCCCAGAAAAAACAGAATGATTAGTGCGCTCAGCCCAACCCCGAAAAGTATAGCTATCTTTTTCTTCATTCATCAAACCAGTCTTCCCGCCAAAGTTTTGATCTTGGCCTTTACTCTATCCGGCAGCATCGGATGCTGCTCCTTGGCAATCATGCCTGTAAAGAGTGTACCAACTACTTCGGCACCGATTGTTTTTGCCGTCATTTTGAGTTGCTTATTGGTTCCAAAAAGCCACCGTCCCATAATTCCCGGAGCAGCAGAGGAGGATACCAGCAGAGCTTTTTTCTTTGTCGCCTGAGCTTTTCTGAACTGTGGTCCATTCATGTCCCACGACCAATAGGCATACACAACCAACCGCTCCATAAAGCGTTTAAAGATCGCTGTTACTGAACCCATATTTGTCGGTGTAGCGAGAATATAACAATCTGCCCGTTCAATCTTTTCAATCAATTCTTTCATACCGTCATGATGTACACATTCCGCTGGTGCCACACCTGGTAGTTGGGTACATGCACGGCAATTCAGACAGAAATCGATAGGGTAGTCACGGAGCAGTATAATTTCGACTTCGGCACCAGCCGCCTTGAGAGCCTGTGCGAAAGCAGCGACTGTTTGATCGGTAATGCCATCATCCCGGTATGAGCCATTGATTGCGAGAATCCTGTTCATAGTCACCATCCCGTGCAGTATATCACTACTTTGATATCCAATCTCTGGCTTTCCCAATAGTCCTAAAGACATGATATTTTGTTGGTACTCCTGTCTCTATTGCGATAGCTGTGTACATTTTTAGTAAGCCACATTCAATGTTATCATGCCCAACGAAGGCTGTTTTACCACTCTTACGTGAACCACTTGATATTGTGTCTTTGGTAGCACGAGCTATTTCTTTATAGCCGTCTTCAGTTATTGACCCTAATGACCCTATTGAGATATCCCAGATGACATCTTTGATAATTTCATTTGTGTAATATTTTTTAACAACCGAAATTACTTCTTCAGCAGTCAATATACCAGAGACATAAACGTTCAGAATGCTGCCTTCGTTTTTTACGATAATAGCCGCCATTTTGATAGAACTCCCGGTAATTTATTTTTTCACGTTGAGAATATCCAGTATTATACCTTTACGCGTTTGTACTTCTTTAATTTTTCTTGCAGCTCGATAGTCTCATTTTGTACCTGAACTTGCCCCGCATCAGAATTTTGGCAGAATTTATTATGAGAATGCAAATCAGGCTGTTTCATTGTAAATGAGTTACGACATAATAAGTCATATATTACTTACTGAACCGATGATAACTTATCTAAAAACAAAGAAAATTACTGGAACTGCATTTAACACATCCTCACCTGATTTGGCAATTACTATAAATGAATATTGCCAGTTAAGAATAAATGTAACCAAACATTAACCTCATCTCAATGCCGTTTCAATATTGTCCTGCTATAGTGACTATCAACATTGAAAATGAATTGAATGAGTTGATTAGTGGTTAGTTAGAAATATCTATAGTCAGTTGTGGAGGAAAGTAAAATGAAAAGCGTACGTAAGCATTGTATCGATTGCGGGAGCGAGGCAGTTGAAATTTTGGTCGACGAAGTGAAACCGGTTTTTAAGATGGAGATCGTCAGTTTTGCGTGTGGGGCGGAGTTCAAGAGCGTTTATTCTGCCAACGGCAATGTCGGCAAAGTATTGCATTCTGGTTGTAGCAAAGGGAATGAATTGCCATCAGTATAAGTTGCAACCGGAGCCAATGCCCCAAACACAACGTTCCGGGCAATTCAGGAGCTTTTCATATTCCGGTTATACCTTCGAAAGATCTTTCTGGGCCAATGAGACGAGATAGTACACGATACCCAGGATCAACAAGGTACCGGCAAGAAATGCCTGGGTGGTGAGGTCGTCTTTGCGTAATGTGGAGATGAGTATCTCGCGGATCATGGCGACAATAATTACACCGATGAATACCAATATGTTGAATTTGCCACCCTTCAGGTTCTTTATCGCATGGTCTCGTAATTCCTGCATCGTATACATCGTGATATCTCCAATAGATTTTATAACCAGAATTATTCCGTGAGGTATGTATATCCCATGAGCATCCGATCCAATAGCTCTATGAATTGACTACTCTCCTCAATGGATATTTTTTTACTGACAATATTTTTCTCCAAATTATCCCGAACATGCCTGAGAATCTCCGGTCCCTTGTATTGGACGTATTTGAGGGTATCCTGAGTAGCGTCGCCATGTATCACCGTATCAATCATGTACCCGGTCTTATTATCAAAAGTTATGTGTACGGCATTGGTGTCCCCAAACAGGTTATGCAGATCACCCAAAATTTCCTGATAGGCGCCTATCAGGAAAAAGCCGATATAGTAGTCATCATTTTTCCTGATTTTGTGCAGGGGCAGATACCTGGCACGACCATTTGCGCCGACAAAACTGGTGATTTCTCCATCAGAGTCGCACGTTATATCGGCTATTGACGCCATTACATCCGGCTTCTGGTCGAGGCGCTGAATAGGCATGATCGGGAAAAGCTGGTCAATTGCCCAGGAGTCGGGAATTGACTGAAACAGGGAAAAATTGGCAAAGTATGTCTGGCGCAAATGCAGCTTGAAGTTCTGCATTTCCTCGGGAATCGGCTTAAACTTTTCCAGAAGGCCATTGATCTTCACAATTATCTTGGCATAGAGCCATTCAGCAATAGCGCGGTCCTTGAGAGTAAGGTAACCCAGGTTGAACAGACTGACCGCTTCGCTGATCAACTGCATTGTATCGTGGTAATCCTCACGCAGCGAATAGCGATCAATACTTTTGTAGATATCAAGGAGCTTTTTTACCGTAGGTGCCACCTTTTCAGATTGATTCAGCATTTCTTCAAAATCAGGCATCAGGCTTTTAGTATCGGTGTTGAGAACATTTGTTACCATTACCGAGTAGTGGGCAACCGTAGCCCGGCCCGATTCTGAAATAATGTTGGGGCACTCTACACCGGCCTCATCGCAGATGCTCTTGATCTGGTAGATGACGTCGTTGGCGTACTCTGCGATGGTGTAGTTGACGCTTGAAAAATAACTGGATTTGGAACCGTCATAGTCAACGCCCAGGCCACCGCCGATATCGAGAAATTCGATACCGACTCCCAGCTTTCTCATCTCGGTGTAGACGCGGGCTGCTTCGATCAGGGCGGTCTTTATTTTGTCAATCTTGGTGATCTGGCTGCCGATGTGCGAGTGCATCAGCTTGACGCACGCCAGCATACCCTGTTCCTCCAGCATGCGGATGGCGGCGATGATCTCGGACATGCGCAGACCGAACTTGGCATCCTCGCCGCCGGAGGTGGCCCATTTGCCGGTTCCCTTGGAGGACAATTTTACGCGGATCCCCAGCTTGGGCATGATGCCGGTCTTTTTGGACAACTCAATGATCTTTTCCAGTTCGAACAGCTTTTCCACCACCAGTGTGATGTCATAGCCGATTTTGGTGGCATAAAGCACCGTCTCGATATATTCGCTATCTTTGTACCCGTTGCAGATAATCGGCAGTCCCTTACCGGTAGAAAAAGAGAGACTCGCGATCAGTTCCGGTTTTGATCCCACCTCAAGCCCGATATTGTAGCGTTTTCCGTAGCGTACGATTGCTTCCACAACCTGACGCTGCTGGTTAACCTTAATCGGGTAAAATGTCTGGTATTTTGCCGGGTAGTCATTTTCTGCTATGGCGTGTTTGAATACCTGGTAAATTGACGCTATACGCCGCTGCAGGACATCCATGAAGCGTAGCAGAATTGGTGGCTTTATTTTACGTTTGATCAGATCGTCAACCAGAACACGCAAATCGATTGACTGCTTGGCGTTTGAGGAGGGGTGGACGCACATGTTACCGCTCTTATTGATCGAAAAGAGATCGTCACCCCAGTTATCGAGATTATATGTCCTGGCGGAATCTTTAATTGACCAGCGTTTGCTGACCGGATCCTGAAGGCTCATGGCTGTAATTCCTTTTCACGTACTTCTGAACTGGCTGAAGTAAATCGGTTTTTGGTATGTCGCACATTTTTCCCCTGAACCACGAATATCACCATCTCGGCAATATTCGTGGCATGGTCGGCAACACGCTCCAAAGATTTTGACACATAGTTCATTTTCAATGAATTTGAAATCATGGCAGGGTTTGCTATCATATATGTAAGAAGTCCATGCTGAGTATTATCATTGAGTTCATCCATAAAAGAGTCATCTTTGCATACTTTTGCAGCAAGGATCGGGTCGTTGTTGACAAAGGCATCCAGCGCCTCCTTTAACATCATCTGAGCCCATTGGGCCATCTGATAAATGTTGCCATACGGAATGAGTGGCGGGTTCTCGTTCAATTTCCGGGCCCGCTTGGCAATATTGGAACACTTATCACCAATCCTTTCCAGATCGGTAACTATTTTTAAGGCCAGCGTAATAAAACGCAAGTCACGCCCTGTTGGATGCCTGAGGGCCAATATTTCCAGGCAGCGCTCGTCAATGGCAACTTCAGCAGCATTTACTTCATGATCATACGCGATAGTACGCTCAGCCAAGGTGGTATCTCTCTCAATGAGAGCCTTGACCGAGTTGCCGATCATCCACTCCACTTTCCCACCCATGATGAGGATACTTTGCCGTAGGTCACTTAATTCTTTTTCAAGTACGGATGTTAACAGCTCTTTATTCATAGTAGCTCCTGTTCACTCAAGTTACTTCAATATGCTTTATAGCGCGCAGAATGTTTTTCCTTTGCTGCCGCCTTCTGTCTTTTTTCTGCCTGCTCAATCATCAACTGATGAGTACCGCATGGTGTTTCGTCATTCGAGCAGGAGCGTTGACTATAGCTGCCATCAGGCTTCATGTCCCAGGCTGCACAGCGGTCGTAGAGCTGGGTATCGAAAATCGTACGCAGCTCCTGCATAAGTTCAGGCACCTCAACCGGGCAGAGGATCTCGACTCTCGCCTCCAGATTGCGCTTCATGGAATCTGCTGACGACAGATAATAGACTTCATTGCCGCCGTTGCGGAAATAATAGAGCCGGGCATGTTCGAGAAACCGCCCGACAACACTCACAACACGAATATTTTCAGAAAGCCCCGGAATACCAGGTCTTAGTCGGCACGTATCACGAACGATCAGATCGACTCTGACGCCAGCCTGTGATGCTCGATAGAGAGCACGAACAACATCACCGTCTTCAAGCGCATTCATCTTGAACTGGATCAGGCTGCCCCCGCCATTTTGCTCACTGTAGGCAATTTCCTGCTCTATGCCCTGTAGCAATGTATTTTTGAGAAGACGGGGTGCCGGTGACAACTTCTTGAAGGTGCGGTTATTCATGAAGCCGGTAGTCAAATAATTGAATATTTCGCTGATATCTTGTCCGATGGCTTCATCGCACGTCAGCAGGCCGATGTCGCTGTAGATGCGGGCAGTCTCCGCATTGTAGTTACCGGTACCTATATGCAGATAGCGTCTCAGCCCGTTAAAATCCTGACGCACGACCATGATGACTTTACAGTGGGTTTTGAGACCGACCACCCCGTATGTGACATGAATGCCAACCTGCTCCATCCGTTCGGCAAGCTGAATGTTGGCTGCCTCGTCAAACCGCGCTTTCAGCTCAATCACCACGGCAACCTGTTTTCCTTTCTGGGCAGCTAGAATCAGAAAATCGATAACACTGCTATTACTCCCGGTTCGATACAGGGTCATCTTGATGCCGCGCACTTTGGGATCAATGGCTGCTTCACGTAAAAAACGCTCAACCGAGGTGGAGAAGGATTCGTAGGGGTGCTGCAACAGAATTGATCCCGTATCACGGATAATATGGAAAATGTTTCGCTGGGACTGAAGTTGAGGATGATCAATGGGGTAATGATGCGGGTCATGCAACCGAACGTAGTCAAGGTTTGCAAGCTCGAATAGATCGCGCATGGCCAGCATTCCGTTCACTTCAAATACATCGTTGTCTTCATCCAACTCCAG
Organism: Desulfuromonadales bacterium; assembly: GCA_013349405.1. Lineage (GTDB taxonomy): Bacteria > Desulfobacterota > Desulfuromonadia > Geobacterales > Pseudopelobacteraceae > JACRCG01. The sequence goes on from DUZS01000027.1 coordinate 26,892, forward strand.
TTCCGCAGCCAATCGCCCCCGGTGAAGCGGAACCATTCCCTGCGCTATCTCCAACCGCACGATGGGAGCGAACTTGCGTTCTTTCAATTCAGACTCGATCATGGCCATCAAATCATCGGCCTGATCTTCGTCTTTCTCAGTATTAGCGTTACGGGTAACGCGAAACAATTCACAGGTAACAATGTGCATGTCGGGAAACAGTATATCCAGATTGTGTATAATCAACTCTTCTATCGGGATAAAATGGTCCCCCTTGCCTACCCGTATGAAACGAGGTGTCCCCAGACCGACCGGAACTTTGATACGTGCCACTGAAACGTCACGGGCCTTGGGATATTTCAGGGTGACAAGCAGGTTGAGCGACAGGTTGGAGACAAAGGGGAACGGATGGGCCGGATCGATAGACTGAGGCGTTATCAGTGGAAAAACACTCGCATAGAAATATTCTCTCAGATATACCTTCTCTCGAGCGGTCAGAGTGGCATAACTTTCAATGACGATACCCTTTTGAGACAGCAGTACCAGAACTTTTTCCAACACTTCTTTTTTGTGGGCATTGATATCACGTATGACGTGATGGCATTCGCTCACCTGCTGATGTGGTGTCCTGCCGTCAAGCGTCAGTTCGCTCATACCGGCGCCAATCTGCTGTTTGAAGCCACCAATGCGTTTCATGAAGAATGAGTCCAGATTGGCACTGACAATGGCAATAAATTTGAGCCGCTCCAGAAGAGGAGTGCGGGCTTCCTCGGCTTCGTGCAGAATCCGGCGGTTGAACTCAAGCCAGGTCAATTCACGGTTGAGAAACCATTGGCTGTCGTTGAGGTCAAATTTCGGAGCATTTTGAACATGCGACGGCTTTTTGGCAGGTTCTTCCTTGCCGACATCCTTACTTTGCCAGGATGAAGTTTTGTTTTGTTTTATACTGTTTTTCTTCCTGGAAGCAGTTGAAGCGGTCATAGGTTCAACTCCGGTACATCTTTGTGATGGAGAGCATCATGATATCGATGAAAAGTATTTTCGCAAGTGTTTTGATTGTTTGTCGTGACAAATATTAAATTACCTTTGTAACCAAATATTTACCTCTTCTCAACGTTACTTCAATAATGTTCTGCTATATTTCTGATTAAAGATCCAAAATTTTTCTGAAATCTGATAATGACAGGAGTCGCGTAAATGAAGCTAAAGACAAAAGTTGATTCAGCCGACTGCAAATGCTATCGCCCTGGAGATCCTGAGTTTGAAACCTTAGCCAATCTGGTCACACCGCTGCATAAGATCAGGACTGAATTATATGGTAAACAAACATTATACCATGAGGAAAATGCCAGTTATGGCTGGAGACGGAATGAAAGCGTTAATGCTTTATATTCAGGTGACACACTGTTCAATGCTTAGGCTAACAGATCAATAATTAAAAAAACCCACCCTGTTTCCAGAGCGGGTTTAGTGAATTACCCAAATAGTGCGGGGTGCGATTTTTTAATTTGAGCGGGGCGCCAGGGAGACCGTTATAGAATTGCCCCATACCTTCGTGTTCCAGCGATACTCACGTACGGTCATGTTCTTTGAACCAGAGTCAATTGAAATCACCTGGAACGAAAGTTTTGATGGATCAGTTGCCGAGAAGTTGCCCTTCATTGGCGAATCAACCCGGAAAACATTCAGCCTGATATCGTTATCCGGGCCGGTGTAGGTGTAGTATTCGTTGGCGTTATCGTTTCCATGGAAGTAGGCCACGATGTTTTTGTGTGTCTTGAGCCAGGCCACAAAAAGTCTCTGCTCAGCATCAGTGGATGTCCCGAAGGTAACATTGGCCGGAGCGAGCAGTTCAGAGTTGGCATAACGGTCTGAAAGCAGATTCTCAAACTTGTTTGTTGTGTTGATGGCTGTAGCTGTGAGGTCAAGCGGGTTGGTAAAATGTTTAGGCTCGGAAGTTGGCTGGTCATGGGTAAACAGAATTACAGGCAGTGTCGGAGCTTTTGCAATTTCGATATCGATCAGCGGGCGGGAAACAGAGTCGGGCCACATGCCGACAAAGACGAAATTAACACCATTTACCACCTTCGATGTCACAATCCTTTTACTGGCGTAACTTGCAGCGGCAGTGACTCTATCCGGTGTTGAACCGATGAATCCTGCATTGGTAAGGGCTGTAGCAGGCGCCATCATGAGGTTATAAATAGCTACGTACGACGTGGCATCCAGGTAGGCAGTTGTGTCAGTCGGCACCTTGTAATATCCGATTGCGGCTGAAACGTCATGGTTGCCCGGGGTCATCCAAACAGGCGCTTTTGTATTGGCTGCGGTCTTCAGGTTAAGCTTGGTGAAGTAATCAGCCTGAAACTGGGGCCAGGTGACGGAAGCATTGGCATATTGTGATGGTGTTGTCGCACCATCAGGACGATTGATCGCATCGCCTGTCTCAACAACAAAGTCCACTGCACTCAGTGCCATCCCGGCATTAATCCCGTTATCGCTCGGCAACGGAACGCTTGCTGTCTGCAATCGGTTCATTTCCGTAATCATTGCTCCGTTAACCTGCTGTGCGCTACTCAGACCAGAAAACACAGCTCGTTTGATTCCGTAATGAGCATCTGATGTGTACACGAACGTGGTTGTAGGTGCAGCGGCTGTTGGTGTACTACTATCACTGCCACATCCGGACATTAGACCCGCAGAAGCAACGACAGCAAACAGTGATGCGTAAGCAAACGTCTTCTTAACTGATACCATTTTAACCCTCCGTAAAAAGTGTAAATATTTACACACTTCTAACATATGCAACATTACGATAGGGTTACAAATAGGATAAATTTTTGCTACATTTTTTTAAAAACGAACCCTTTTTTCAGAAACTCCCCGGTGGAGGTAAAAGCATGAGTATGTTGAGGGTCAAGCCAAACATTGGTTTCATTCTCACCCGTGATAACGGAGCTGGCAAAATTGTTGAGACGTGATATTTCAGCGCTTGGTTTTGGAACCGTTTGATACCATACGAACCAAGAGCCTTACCTGTCCGAAACTCTAACCTGACCCCGGACTTTCCACATTATCAATTTTCAATTAATCTCACTACACTTTTAGTGAAAAACTCCTCCAGTGGGATACCTTGGGCACCCACCAGGAGCGTCTTCGCCTCGGGGTAGCGATCACGGAAACGTTTCAGACCCGCAGCCTTGCCGCTTCTACCGCTCTTAACCTCAATAGCCCAGATGTCGCGCCCTCTGGCAATCACAAAATCAACCTCATGATCACCTTCCCGCCAATAGGTGACGCTATATTCTACCGATGTGAGACTGTTGCACAGGTGAGCGCCCACGGCGTTTTCCACCAGCCGCCCCCACCAGACCGTGTCAGCTAACGAATCGGCAAAACTCCGGGTAGAGAGTGCATTGACCAGCGCATTGTTCCAGAGAATCAATTTGGGGCTGCTGCCCCGTTTTCTCTGTACCCCACGCGAGAAGAGTTCCAGGCCGCTTGCCAGAAAAGCCGATTCCAGCAGTTTCAGATAATGGGCCAGAGTGGTGGTATTGCCGGCGTCTTGCAACTGGCCAAGCATTTTGGTATAGGAGACGTTCTGAGCCGGCAGTGTGGCAGCCAGTGCAAAGAGGTGGCGCAGCAGCACCGGTTTGGCAACCTTACTCATCTGCAGCACATCGCGAGCCAGCACGGTTTCGATCAGAGAGTCTGTGATATAGCGTTTCCAGGACGTCTCATCCTCGACAAACGAGGCCGCGCCCGGATAGCCACCGAAATAAATCCACTGTTCCAGATTCCAGCCAAACGCCTCATGACATTCAGCAAAGCACCAGTGAGAGCAGCGATGCAGAAAGAACCTGCCAGCCAGGCTTTCCGACAACCCCTCCTGCATCAGCAGCGCCGACGAACCAAGAATCAGAACACGGATATCCGGACCAGTGGAGCGATTTTCCCAATACATCTTGAGGGTTTCGCTCCAACCCCTGACTTTTTGCAGCTCGTCAAGGATCAGCAGTACCGGCTTGCCGGACGTTGTCCCTTCGGCGACTGCTCGCCGCCAGTGGGTCTCGATCCAGGCTGAATCCAGCGGAACAGGGCTGTCTGCAGTGGCATAGATAGAGGGGAAGCCGATGGTTTCCTGAATCTGACGGGCAATGGTGGTTTTCCCCACCTGACGCGGACCGATCAGGGCGTGGATGACCGGTGTCGGGCGTGAGAGGAGGGTGCGAAGGGTTGATAAAAGTGGACGCTCGTAGCTCATAACAGGCTTATATCACATTGTATTTTAGTGATCAAGCGATTTTACTCAATGACTGAGTAAAATTACTCAATAGGGGAGGCAATGGACAACGGAGTGTGCTCACAACTGGAATTTTTTATTTACTCACCGACGTCGCCCGCACTGAATACGAGCTATTTTCTCCCGTGCCATCCTGACGGTACATCACCACCGCCGCACCATCCCAGTTGATCCAGCGCCGCGCCTTTTTGTTCTGATCCGAGAAATCAACAACCCGGCAGGGAAACTGCCGGTCTCCGATGGCGTACTGCGTGTTTTTTACCAGCCGGTATTCCCGCTTGACTACTGCCAATTTTTCAACATCCAGAACTCTCCGCGTGATCTGCGGAGCGACCGAAAAATCCAGCAGCGCTTCCGGACATTCCATGGTGGTGTTATCATAACTGCTGCGGGGGATAACGATCGAGCGGGTTGTCCCCGACTCGCGCACATCAAAGCGGAAAGAAGAGTTTTCAAGCCGTCCTTCAATATCGATCGCGACCCCGTTTTCACTCCCCTTGCGGGAATAGTTGACCAGATTTCCTTTCAGCAGTGTTCCCTTCTCGATGGTTTCCTGCTGATACCCCATCCATAAAAATGATGCTTTGATCGCAGTTTTGGTTTCGAAGTGAATAGTGGCAACTCCACCTTCTTCAGAAGTTCGTTGGGTGGTGATGACTTCACCGATTGAAAAACCTTTGGAAGAAACCTTGTAGTGGACGACCGTGCTGGCAGACGCACCGGCAATCGAAGCCGCTAGCGTAAACAGCAGCAGGAATAAAAACAGCGTCGCACGCTGTATACCGCCACCTATTGAATATGTCAGTCCTGTTGTGAGTGGGGCAATCGTCTTTAAGTTCATGGTGGCACTGTATCCGAATAACTATTCCAGAAGACTAAAAAGTCGCTGCCCTGACAGGACAGCGACTTTTTAGTTATTTAATCAGGTTACTGGAGAATCGGCAGCCCACTCAGATAGCCGATGGCGCCTTTTGCCGGGCGCACTCCGATACTGGTCGTTACCGCCAAGCCGCTGTCGAGCATCTTCTGTTGCAGACGCGCTTTCAGTCCCGCTTCAATGGTCTTGATGCTCCCCCAGTCAGCAGGATGCTGGAAGTTGCTCATAATGTAGGGGAAACCGTTCAGGTTTTCCACTACCTGCAGTCCGGTTGATTCGGCTCCAGCCGGTATCGACAGAATACGGGAGAGCGTTTTTGTGTCCACGTTGTAGGCCCACAGATAGTTATTGACATGCTGCCCGCTATCTTCTCCGATGAAAAGAGTCCGCATGGTTTCAGAATATTTCAGATTGTCCGGGTTGGAAATCTTATCAATATGTGCCGTATTTCCCACCGCGTCAGCAGCGATATCCTGTCCTATGAGCAGACCGGACATGTAGGTTGCAACGTACTGGCTGTTGATGGCCGTACCCGATAAGTCGGCCTGACCACCGGTCAGGGAAAGCTCGTAAACGGCTCCGGCAAGAAGTTTCGGCAGGTTGATATTGTTGACCGGATCAGGGGTGGCGCCGGTACTCTTGTCCTCCATACCGTTCTGAATCCGTGTCATGGCCAGATACACCTTCTTATCCTTTGCATTGACCGATACCCCCTCCATCTTGTTGAACTCGGTGGTGGCCCCGAGAATAGCGGCATAACGGCGGGTTTCCAGGAATGCGGCGGCCTTTTCCATACCCGGTTTCAGCTTGAGCCATTCAACGGCCACTCCGGTGGTACCGCTGTTATTATTGGTCTTGATTTTTGAGAATCCAATGGTATCAGCAGTAGTTGTTTCAAAAATATCACTGAATTTGAGCGTGGTCAGCGCCTTTATCTCTGCATCACTGGCATGCCCAAGCCGGTACCAGGTAAGTGAAGCCTCTCCTGCGCCGATGTTGCTCTTCTGCTCCCATTTACCCGCATAGAGTGTTCCGGAGGAAAGGTCTTTTTCCTTGTCGGCCACATACATGAACAGGCCGGTATAATCGCCGTCGTCACCCATGTAAACCGTACGGTTATCCGGCATGACCTGATTCAACTCCCGGGCAATCCGTCCCATGCTGTAATGTTTCAGAACCACGGTACTGCCGTCGGCATTAATGATAACCTCCGGTGAGATGCCGTAGTTGTAAGGAGAAAGAGTCAACAGCAGGTTAGAATAATACAGAGTCATCGGCGTCAGAATCGGCAGACCTGACGTGCTGTACGTACCTCCGGCCTCAACGGCGCGGGCGTCCGGCTCATACTCTTCACTGCCCAGATGGGTGTTCCACGGTGAAAGCGATCCGGCACAGGGAATCCACAAGCCGCCAACACTTGAAAAGTCGATCTTTTTCATCCTGGCAACGGCAAGTGACCCGTCGGTCTTATTCTGATCCAACGTGGCCAGACTCATGGTCATGGGGAGCAGGCCATATCTGCTGGTACCGCTGTTATCCAGAGTTTGATACTCGTAATGAGTTACGAGATAAAGCGGATTACCACCGAGGCCGGTTGCCGGTGCGCCATCTACTTTAAGCAGGCTGTTCGCATCCGGAGCATCGGAGATGAACGGGGTTGTTTTCCCTGCTACGCTGGTATCCATGATGGCGGCGCCGGAGTAATCAACGACACCACCGGGAATAATCCCGCTGATGACATCAGAGGATTGAAATAAGGTCTTGTAGCTCAAAGGATATGTTTTTGTTTTTCCGTCTGTAAATGTGACTACTGCGGATGAACCGCTGTATACCGTTGCTCGCTCATCGTCCGTTTTGGCAGCCGACATGTTGGTAAATGTCACCGTAGCAATTTTAGGTGTTGATGGCACTACCGTCGTCGAGTCACTGCTGCACCCTGCTGCCATCAGTGCCGCACTGCCAAGTGCCGCCGCTGCGACACAAAGCATCATTCCACTTGATTTTTGCTGTTTCATTTCATCTCTCCCGTTCTTGATTGATTTTTTCTGCATGTTTTCTTGTGTATCCTGTGGTAATTTCCCATTGCACAGAAGCGACCGGAACTCTTCTGAATTCACAAGAATGTAGTCGCATAGTAGATAACCAAGCAATCGAGTCAAGACCATTTTACTAATTAACAAACATTTAACACTGCCGTAACAAGATTGCAGCAAAGCAGCGATACAGAGTCCAAAACCTGCTGCGCAGATGAAACATGAACCGGAGAGCCAGTATGTTTGCTTTCATAAGTATTACCCTCAGTTTTTGCCTGGCCGCCTTCCCCGTTTTTGCAGATGCCTCCATGACCGCTGCATCCCGATATTTTGAAAATAAGGATTATCAGGCGGCATTGAAAGAAATCAGACCTCTGGCTGAAGCCGGAAATATTGATGCGCTGTACAACCTGGGAGTGATGTACGACAAAGGCCTTGGTGTCATCAGAAATGCTAATGAAGCGGTCACATGGTACCGAAAGGCGGCAGAGCGAGGACAACCGGCGGCCCAGTTTAATCTCGGCATACTGTATCAGCATGGTGAACTCGGTGATCCGGATTCTGCAGAAGCTGCCCGGTGGTTTCAAAAGGCTGCTGATCAGGGTATCGTCGAGGCCCAATACAGTCTGGGCGTCATGTATCATCGGGGGGAAGGGGTACCACAAGATTACCAGCACGCACTCCGCCGTTACCGCCAGGCCGCGAAACGCGGCTATGCGGCGGCGCTGTATAATCTCAGCGTCATGTACCGACGGGGTGAAGGGGTCGTTAAATCGGTCGAGGAGAGCAGGAGACTTTATGAACAGGCAGCGAAAGCGGGAGATGCCGACGCTCAGTACAGTCTTGCGGAACTGTACGAAAAAGGAGAATGGGTGAACAGTGATCCGGTTGCTGCCGGTCACTGGTACCGGCTGGCAGCAGAGCAGGAACACCCTGAAGCCCGTTATCGCCTTGGCCGGATGTACGAAAAAGGGTTTGGAGTGCATCAGGATTTTGTGTTGGGGTATCAATGGTATAATCTTGCTGCAGCAGGGGGTCTTGAAAGTGCCAGAACGGCGCGGGACACACTGTCGCTCCGAATGACACCTGCGCAAATCGCCGAAGGACAGAAAATTTCACGCGAATGGCGCCCGAAACCGCTCTTAGATTCGACTCACTAACGCATACCACCATCCTGTATACTACTCGCTCAACTGAGGGGGAAAGATTCTACACAATAATTGCATGATCTTAACAGGACTGTAACAATGTCATGTTAAGATATGCCCTATGAACCCATATAAAGCAGACCTGCACGTCCACTCCAGCCATTCCAACAAACCCACCTACTGGGCCATGCGTAAATTCAGTGTCCCGGAGAGTTATACATCGCCAAAATACCTCTACCGGGTTGCACGTGAACGGGGCATGGATTTTGTCACTATCACCGATCATAACGCCATCAGCGGGGCTTTAGAAATTGCCCACCTTGATAATGCCTTCGTCAGTTCGGAGATTACCGCCCACTTCCCGGAGAGCGGCTGCAAGGTACACGTTGTGGTGCTGCATATTTCCGAAATTCAGTTTCAATCGATAATGATACTGCGTAAAAATGTTTACGAGTTGGTGGCGTACCTGCATAGCGAAAACATCGCTCATTTTCTCGCCCATCCACTCTACGCCCAGAACGAAAAGCTGAATCTCGAAATCATCGAACGGTCGCTGTTGCTCTTTACCACTTTCGAAATCAAGAATGGCTGCCGTGCACACCGCTTCAACGGATTCACCAAACGCCTTGTCTCATCCTTGAACGAATCAGTGATCGAACGCCTTGCCAACAAATACGATCTGCAGCCATACGGCAGCACCCCCTGGGCCAAAGGGATTGTTGGCGGCTCTGATGACCATGGCGGCCTGTTCATCGCACGGGCTCACACCACTGTCTATGATACTCCGACTGTCAGCAGCTTCATTGATGGTATCAGGAACTGCACCAGTTGGGCTGATGGTAAAGATGGCGGACCTCTGACCATGGCACACAGCCTGTACGGTATTGCCCACAGTTTCTACCGGGAGCGGCTGGGTCATAGCCGCCGCGGCGCCACACCCTTTGTCAGCGCTCTCCTCGACCGCTTTTTCAACATAGGTGAAGACAAGGGCTCTTTCATCGATAAGATCCGTCTCTTTATTCTCAAAAACCTGCCGGCTTCACGCAGTCATACGGGAAAAAGTTTTGAAGAGATCCTTGACTCGGAAGCCAGGTTGCTGCTGAGTGACACCACGTTTATGGACAGTATCAGCACTGCCGACAGTAATCGCACAATATTTGCGATAACAAGTCGCCTGGCAAACCGCCTGATTTTCCATTACACAAACCGCCTCATGACCTTGCCGTTTAACGCCGGGTTCTTCGACTACCTCAATACGGCCGGCACAATCGGACTGATACACACCCTCATTTCCCCGTACTACCTGGCATTTCACCACCAGCATAAGGGGAAGGAGCTCATACGGGATATCACAAAAGCTCTGCCGGAAATGCATTTCAAGGAAATTCCGGAAAAAATTGCCCTGTTTACCGACACACTGGACGAGATCAACGGTGTTGCTTTAACAATCAAGCGACTGACAAGCACCGCCCGCAACCGTGGGGTAGAGTTGACCGTCATCACAACGGGTGATGACGGCACAAACGCTGTTGAAGGGGTGAAAAAGTTCCCGTCAGTGGGAGATTTTGTACTGCCGGAATATCCGGAACTGAAACTCAATTTCCCACCGATTCTGGATGTCATGGACTTTATCGAGCATGAAAGCTTTACCCGGATCCATATCAGTACTCCCGGAACTGTAGGGCTTCTCGGTCTTCTGATTGCCCGCATAATGAATATACCGGTAGCAGGCACCTATCATACCGAAATTCCCCATTATGTACGCAGTCTGACTAATGATGATTTTCTTGAAAAAGCAGCATGGAGCTACATGATCTGGTTTTACAGCCAGATGGAAGAGGTCATGGTGCCCTCTGTCGGTACCGGGAACCAATTGGCTGCACGGGGACTTCCGCATGAGCGCATAAAGCCGCTGCCCCGCTGGGTGGATAGTGATGCCTGCTCCCCGGACATGCGTAATGCTCCTGACAGCAGCCAGACCTACAGCACTTCTTTGAATCTTGACCAGCAACAGACAGGCGCAGATGAAGATGCCGAATGTGCAGCATACGGAGTATAGCAAATGTCAGCAATCGCAAGAACTCGCATTCGAAAAACGAGTAAATCTTCCGCAGAAATAAACCTCTCCGATTCCTGCTGGTATCTTAACCGAGAGCTGACCTGGCTTGAATTCAACCAGCGCGTGCTTCATGAAGGCGAAGACGAGCGCACGCCGCTGCTGGAACGCCTCAAATTCATTGCCATTGTCAGCGCAAACCTTGATGAATTTTTCATGAAACGCATCGGCGGGCTTAAACAACAGGTAGCTGCTGAATTGCGTGAAGTCAGCCTTGATGGGCTTACACCGCTCCAACAGATCCAGAAATGCTATAATTTCATACGAACTCTAGAGAGCAGAAAATATCTATTGTCGCATCACCTCTTCGAATTGCTCAAAGAACAGGGAATTGTTATTGCCAAAGTGAAAGATCTGACTCCAGGCGAAAGGAAAAAGCTCCGGCACCATTTTTCAGCCAATATTTACCCGTTACTGACACCCCAGTCTATTGATCCGGCGCACCCGTTTCCATTTATCTCCAACCTGTCAATCAACCTGCTGCTGACTCTGAACAGTCCTTCAGGACCTGATATGCAGTTAGCCCGGGTCAAGGTGCCGGTGGGAGCGAGCACGTCACGATTCATACCTGTCCCCGGCAAACCGGGCTGTTTCGTATGCCTTGAAGACCTGCTCTGCTGTAATCTGGATATGCTTTTTCCCGGTATGGAGGTTGTGCGTTGCGACCTGTTTCGTGTTACCCGCAATGCCAACACGGAACTGGACGAAGAGGAAGCGGACGACCTTGTTGAAATGATTGAAACCGAATTAAAGGAGCGCCGCTTTGCACCCATCGTGAGAATGCAGGTGCGCGAAGGCATCCCGACGCTTCAACGCGGCAGACTGGCTGCGGAACTGAATATCAATGAAAATGATGATGTTTTTGTCGTTCCGGATATGCTGGCCATGCGCGACCTGTTCGAAGTATCCCAGCTTGACTATCCGCATCTGCACGACCCGCCACACCATCCTGTCGTTCATCCTCAACTGGAATCACCGCGCACTATTTTTCACATAATCCGCGAAGCCGGTTCAATCCTGCTTCAGCACCCCTATGAATCATTTTCATCCTCTGTAGAACGTTTTCTGCGCGATGCTGCTGCAGATCCCAAAGTGCATGGCATCAAGATGACACTCTATCGCACATCAAGTCAGAGCCGCATCATCGACGCACTTCTGCTGGCTGCTCAAAATGGCAAACAGGTTGCGGTAGTTGTTGAACTGAAAGCACGCTTCGACGAGGCTACCAATATCCGCCTGGCTGAACTGATGGAGCGGGCCGGTATCCATGTAACGTACGGGGTAGTTGGCCTAAAGACTCATTGCAAAGTAATTATGATCGTTCGCCAGGACTTTAATGCGTTACGACGATATGTTCACATCGGTACGGGAAATTATCACGCTGATACTGCCCGCATCTACGCCGATATCGGCCTGCTAAGCTGCAGTGAGGAACTTGGACATGATGTGACAGAACTGTTCAATTACCTGACTACCGGATTTAAGCCACGGAGAAAATATGCCCGATTGTTGACCGCCCCCCGCTTCCTCAAGCAGGCGCTGTTAGCTAAAATTGATCGGGAGACCGCACTGCATCGTGAAAGTGGTGGAGGTTTAATTCAGTTCAAGATTAACGCTCTTGAAGATGGCGACATCGTTAAGGCGCTCTACGTTGCCTCCCAGGCCGGAGTTGTGATTGATCTGATCGTGCGCGACACCTGTCGCCTGCGCCCTGGTATTACCGGAGTGTCGGAAACGATCCGCGTCATCAGCATCGTCGGGCGTTTTCTCGAACACTCGCGGATCTACTATTTCAGAAACGGCGGCACAGAAGAGTATTTTATCTCTTCAGCGGATGCGATGAAGCGCAATCTGGAAGCGCGGGTAGAGGTGCTCTGCCCGATTGAGGCACCGGCTCACACGACTGAACTTCGATCCCTCCTGGACATTCACCTGCTTGATACCCGTTCCGCATGGGACATGCAGTCAGATGGCAGCTATATTCAGCGCACGCCTGGCGAAACGGATATCTCGGGTGGCAGCCATTCTCAGCTGATTGAACTGGCCGAAAAACGGGTGGAGCTGTACCGGAAGAGAATGAAAAAAAAGAAGCCTCATGCTTCTGAAACTGCCTTTTAATGTGGAGGTTCCGTCCTGTGCAGACTGTGAAGCTCTACCTGACCTACTTCGTAACCGTAACCCTTATGGCCGTCCCCGTCATCCTGCACGAAAAATTCTCAAAGACTTCGGCTCCCCCTGGATGGGCCGTCGTGATGCAGTACCTATGGTGCCTCGCTGTAGTGGCTGCTGCAATCGTATTTTTATCAACCCTGACGTTATACCTTAGTCATGGCGCTCCCCCGAGAGCAATGGGTAGAGTAGGGAACAGGTTTCACCCTGCTCCCCTTGGGTGATAATTCTGGATAATTCCGGATAATTCCGGGGACAGTTTATGTAAATCCTGTCAAGCTTCTTCCCAATCCTCAATCTTCAAACCATCTAATCGGGAATCCACGCCCCTGTTTTCCTTGATTTACGTTGCCACATCTGAGGAATGATGGTAAAAATCTGTTCCGATTCCACATCAGAGTACACGGAGTTAGCCATGTTGAAAAGCTATGAAGCTGTTTATCACAACGGCCATTTGCACTGGTTGGGCATGCCACCACCACGAGAGATTGAGAAGCGTCATGTGATGGTGGTTGTTGATTTGGAAAAGGAGATTGAAAAACCTGCACCAGACATCCGCAAACTGCTCGCACAAACTCGCGGTTGTCTCAAACCGTTGCGGACTGTTGATGAGATTGATAAAGGCATTGCACAGATGCGGTCGGAATGGGATAGAGAATGGGATCAGTAAACGAAGGACATGTTTTCGATTCAAATATCCTTATTTACCATATCAACGGTCAGTTAGATTCTGCTGCGGAACAGGCTTTGTCTGTCTACTTTGAGCAGCCCGCCTATATTTCCACCATAACGGCAATGGAAGTGTTGAGTTGGCCGGGGCATTCGGATGAGTCGGTTGAGATGACTACGGCCTTTTTGGAAATTTTTGACGAGATTGCCATAGACGCCGAAATCAAGGTTGGTGCAATCAGGATTCGTAGAAATTATCGGTTGAAGCTGCCGGACGCCATAATAGCAGCAACTGCGTTGTATCTTGTTTTACCGCTGATTACCCGCAATCTGAAGGACTTTAAGGACATTCCAGAATTGAGGTTGATCAATCCGTTTGGAGAGAGCAAAGGTTACAATAGGTAGAATAGGGAACCGGTTTCACCCAGCCTCCCCATCAAACCTGACGTGCAATTTTCCCGGGTGACAATGGTGTCAAACCTACACTTTTGACAGACTGACAACTATGAGTTCCAAGGAACTGCCAGCATAAATTGATTTTTGCCCGCCTCACCAATAATCCATTACGACACCCACACCCCATTCCCTATTCCTCACCCAGCCTGCGATTGATAACCACCGATGATCCCGGTAGTTTTTTGGCCGCCTTCTTGACTTCTGTGGAGATGGAAGCCAGCTGGGCATACGAGTTGACCGGCGTCAAGCGGGTGTTGACGATGCCGATGGAGATCGACAACAAGCCAAACGTTTCCTGTTCCCCCTTGCGGTTTACCGCACTATAGCTTCCTGCCGTAAAATCTTTTTCTCCGTGGAAAAGCGGTAGTTGCTCTTCAAGAGCCGCTAATATTTTTGATGACAGATACTCCGCATGATGTGGGCCGGTTATGACGATATAGTCGTCCCCGCCGATATGTCCGCAAAAGCTGGACATTCCTGCGCCCGCCGTTAGTGACACCGTAGAAATGATATCTCCGATGGCCTTGATGACCACATCACCCCGCTGAAATCCGTAATAATCATTGAACGGTTTGAAATTATCGATATCAATATAGGCGATGTCGAAGTCTTTCTTTTGCTGCAGTCTCTCATTTATCTCGCGCTGGATACTTTCGTTGCCCGGCAGGCCGGTCAGGGGGTTAGCACCTTTTGCCAGCATCAGATTGATCTCGGTAATAGCGCTGATAAAGCGATTGACATCGACAACTCCGTAGTACATGCCACCTTTGGTAACACAGATATTATCTACCCTCACATCCGATATCTGTGCCTGGATGGTCTCGGCAGCCTCCCTGATGCGGATATTTACACTGAATTCCATCGTGACCGGCAGCATCAGATCACGCATCTTCTTTGAATGATTGATATGAAAACCGAACCCGTTCATACCGATGATATGCTCTTCCAGAAAAGTTGCGCGGTTGAGAATGCCGACGGCGTGGCCATCTACCACCACCGGCAGTGCCTGCAGGGTTTGATCATTCTGAAACCGTTTGAGCACGGTGGCCAGGTTATCACCGGGGTGCGCCGGAGCAATCGGGATGGATATTTCTCCGATAAATTCTGTTTTTCCTCCGCACGCAAGTTCACTCTCTGCGCTTACGAGAAGGGGCGGTTTCTCCGTACGGGCTGGCTCTTCAACCTGAGCTGCAGTGAGAGGAATGTCAGATGTTGACACTGGATTACCGGCACTTGCCATGTCCTGAGTTACAAAGGCTTCAAACTGTAAGGCATTGAGCGGTCGGGAAAAGTAGTAACCCTGTATCTGGTGGCAGTCACGCTTGCGCAGAAATTCAAGCTGATCATGTGTCTCGACCCCTTCGGCAATCACCGTGAGATTGAGTGAGCGGGCCATGGCAATAATGGCATCGACAATTGCCGCATCGTCGGGATCATCAACAATATCGCGGACAAATGATCGATCGACTTTAAGTGTGTCAATCGGCAGGTGTTTGAGATAGGAGAGTGACGAGTAGCCGGTGCCAAAATCATCCACCGAGATGCTTATGCCAAGCTCTTTAAGGAGCAGCAGTTTGCAGACGGTATCGTTGGAATCGCCCATCAACGCGCTTTCGGTAAGCTCCAGCTCAAGATAGCACGGGTCAAGTCCCGTTTCGGTCAGGATCTGCACCACAAGTGGTACGAAGGCATTGTCACGCAGTTGTTGTGCCGCAAGATTGACGGCAACTTTCATTTTCGGCAGACCGGCATCCTGCCAAACCTTATTCTGTCTGCAGGCCTCCTTCAACACCCATGTTCCGAGCGGCACGATCAGGCCATTTTCTTCTGCAACCGGTATGAACTTGTCAGGCGGCACGATGCCGTGCCCTGGCCGCTGCCAGCGTACAAGGGCCTCCATACCGATGATGGCGGTGCCGGTTATTTCCATTTTTGGTTGATAGCAGAGGAAAAATTCACCCTCCTCCAGGGCGCGCATCAGTCCTGTTTCAATTGTGATACGTTCAACCGCCTTCTGGTTGAGTGCTTCGGAAAAGTACTGGAACGGCATACCATTCTGACGTGCCTGATTCATGGCGATGTGGGCATGCTGCAGGAGCAATTCACTTGTCACACCATCAGCGGGAAAACAGGCGACGCCGCAACAGGCCGAAATGATCGTTTCACCTGTTCCCACACGAAGAGGTGAGGAGAAAACCATCTTGAGTTTGTTGAGTACCACGGCAACGTCACCGTCTTCGAGAGTGCCGCCCAGAACGAGAACGAATTCGTCCCGATGGATTCTTGCCACCGTATCATAGTGGCGCAATGCAGCCGAAAGGCGCTCCGCAATATCACAAACCGCCGCACTCCCGCCACTATGCCCCCAGGCGTCTATCACCGCCTTGAAACCGGTCAGGCTGATATAGATGACCGCAGTATTATTCCGTTTGCGCGAATTTAAAGCGATGACCTGGTTTAATCTGTCCAGCAGGAGATTGTGATTGGGCAGCCCGGTCTCACGGTCGTAATATGCCAGTTTTTGTATTTCCAGTTCTGCCTGATGAAACACCTCCTGCGAGGAGTTGAGACGTCTGGCATGGGAGCGCAACAACCGGTACAACATGCCGGCAGAAGCCAGAACCAATAAAACACCCATCAGGATTGCGTATGCAAACAGATACTGAACCGTAATAATCCATCCGGTCACACATGCCGAGAACAGTATCCATACGATTCCGACAATCGCGTACAGCAGACCAATTTTAGCCGGTGAGAGTGCATTATCAGGCTGGTCAGGTACGATTGGCATTATGCACATCCCCATTCATAATTAAGAGCTGCAGAGGAGCATCAAACCGTGGCGAAGGTCACCGTACTGCCAAAAGCTTTTTCGAACAGGTCTTTCTTGGCATTTGCGCCAAATACCTCCACCGAAACATCCTCTGCTGCATTCAGTTGAATCGTTATCTCTGTTCCGCCATACAGACAGGATACATCGGAAATAACACCGTTCCTGCGCCGGTCAAGTCCATCCGCCAGACGGAGGATACCACCCAGCCGGGCAACAAGTATCTGATCTTTTTCTTTCAAACACTGGAAAGCATCATGTTTCCGTTTGGGAAGTGATTTGCGGTGATAGCGCGCGATTTGCGCAATCAATTCCCGTTCTCGCGGGTTAAAGCCAAAGAGATCCGCATGTCGAATGAGATGATATGAATGTTTATGATGACTGCTGTAACTGATGAAATACCCACTGTCATGAAGAATGGCCGCAGCCTCCAGCAGCTTTTTCTCTGCAGCTCGCAATCCGAAGGGAAGTTCCAATGCTTCAAAAATCGAGAGTGCCATGCCCGCTACATGCGTCGCATGAGGTTCGTCAACGTGGCACGACCGCGCAAAATTAGTGATGGCATCTTTCCATGACGGCGGGGCAGTCGTACCGGACGACAGGCCAAGTTGCTTTACCGCTCTTATGAGAAGACCTTCACGTATGCCCCGTTCATTGACCAGCACCCGATTGGCACCCAAAAATCGCATTACTTCGTCAAGCACCACGGTACCGGCGACAATGATGTCAGCCCGATCCTGATTGAGTCCGGGAATAGTTCGACGCCCCTTCAGATCTTTATGAGCCAGCATTGCCAACAGATGCACAACTTCTGCATGAAAGACCTCAGAGCCATGCACGGATACATAATTGTCCTTGCGTACCTGCATGGCCATGCTGCCGATTGCGGTGAGAGTCCCACCAGATCCGATCAATGAATCTACGGAGATTTTCTTGCCGGCGAAGCTGTTTTTAAGGTTTCCCCTGATATACCCCCGGAGTTTCCGCAATTCTTTTTCAGCTATCGGGTCGCTTGTCAAAAAACGGTCGGTCATGACAACGGCACCAAGATCAAGAGAATAAAATTCTTCCACATGGTTTCCGTAGGCAGTGACGATTTCAACACTCCCGCCGCCAATATCGACCATGGCATACCGCTTTCCATACATGTCAAAATTGGCAAGAGCTGAGGTTGACGCCAACTCCGCTTCTTCTTCTCCGGAAATAACCCTGATGTCGTGGCCTAATTCTTCTGACAATCGAGATACCAGTGCCGTACCGTTAGCTGCGTTTCTGACTGCACTGGTGGCAACTGCTTCAACCGCCTCAACATTCAATCCCGAGACAAGTTTTTGAAACCGTTGAATCGCTTCAAGTGCGCGTATTGATGCTTCATCTGAAATTACGCCGGTCATCGCCAACCGTTCCCCAAGGCGAACGGTGGCCTTCTCATCATCCAGAATTTTAAAAGAGCCCTCTTTGGTGGCTTCAGCAATAATACAGCGAATGGAATTGGTGCCAATATCAATAGCGGCGATACGCGTTTTTTTCATGTGACCTCTTAAATCGTGAAGGGGGTGACGATAGTATCAGGATACGGCTTGTGGAAATGCCTTTTTGAAAGCGGTGACTCTTTTCTTCCCTGGAGACAAGTACCACAGAAAGCTGGCCGGTTTTTCAGCAGATGACGGATCAAGCTTCAACGTCACGCAGGCCCCTTTGCTCAGAGAAACCACTTCCTCCGTACGACCAAGTAACGCAGCAACCAGCTTGCCCAGCTGCGGTTCATGACCAACTATCATGACACGCCTGGCATCAGTGCCGCCCTTGAGATACGCAACCAGTTCAGGTATTCCTGCTTCCGGCAGAAGCAGAGTACTAGCGACGACAACATTCTTGCGACACGCGTTTTCAGCAGCTATCTCAGCGGTCTGCACGGCCCGGGTGAGGGGACTGGTGATGGTAAGCCGTGTTTTTGGACCGAACCGGGCAATTGACGAACTCATTTTTTTAGCAGTCGCCCTCCCCTTTTCCGTAAGATAGCGCCACTGGTCCTCCAGGGTCTCGCTTTTTTCCACCGCTTCTGCATGCCGCAGTACGTACAGTATCATGGTATCCTCCTCATAGATTTGGTTGAGGAATCAGTATAAACGACAACAAAACCAAATCAACGATATATTGCAGAATTCACATGATTGTAACAAATCAAGGTAGCAATTCACCCGCACATCTGTTCCTTCAAAGCATTTGAATAAGTAATCAGGAATAACCATGGAAGTCGAACAGGCTGGCAATCATCGATGAATCCGGGGTCGGATCAATGTGTGGAATTTTGGTTTGGCCGCCCAGTTTGCCGCGTTCAGCCTGAGACCATTGATAAATGCCATCTTCCGGCACCAGCAGTACTCCAGGGGCGTTAATTCGACCCTGCCCTCTGAAGGCGGCATAATCGGCATTCAATTGGCAGAGCGAGGCATCAAGTTTTCGAGTGGCATCATTGGCATCCGGGCTGTCCTGCACCGCGAGTACCCACTGATGCTTCCTGTTTGAAATATCTGCGCCAACCATGAATTCGCGCACATTCCAGTCGGCACTCTGGTTCAAAGTGGCAATTGCTTGCTCCACTTCTCCCTGAGTCACCTTTTCTTCAAGCTTATCGAGAAAACGATCTCGACCGGTGAATTCAATGAAGTGAGGAGTTGTGGAGGTAAAGCGGATTGTATCGCCGATGTGATAGCGCCACAATCCGGAACAGGTGCTGAGAATAACTGCATAGCGTTGTCCGACTTCGACCTGCTCCAACGGGACGGCATCTGCGTAAGGTGCCGGCTTACCGTTCCCGTCCAAATCTTCAAAACGGACAAACTCAAAGAAAACCCCATAATATGGCATCAAACGCATATGTAATTCCCCCGGTTGCTGGAATGCCATGAACGCCTCGGAAGAGGGTAGTAATTCAAGCAGGTTTGGCAGGTGGCCTTCGAACAGCGTCTCAAATTCCTGCTGATACGGCTTCATGCTCGTGCCGCCATGGATAATAAGCTCAAGATTCGGCAGCAACTGACAGAGCGGTTTGCCGCCGATATCCATGCAGCGTTTTAGCAATAGAATAATCCAGGGCGGCACACCGGAGATGGCTCTAATACCTTTATCACGCAGCAAAAGTTCGGCCATGGCCTGAAGTTTTTCTTCCCAGGGAAGCACCGATATTGCAGGTGGCGGCTCGACAAAAGGAGTCAGGTACCAGGGACGAAAGCGGAGTGTCAGAGCGCTCATGTCACCCGACCAGACACCGCGCCTTACGGTAGTCAAATGGGTAGATCCGGACATGTACAGCACTTTACCGTTTAATAACCGGGATTCAGGATTGGCAGCAAGATAGCACGCCATCATGTCGAGTGCGGCAGAGCGGTTCTCGGCAAACATGCGCGCTGAAAACGGGATGAATTTGGTTGGCGCCGTAGTCCCGGACGTTTCGCAATACATCGTGATGGTTCCGGGCCAGGTTACGTTGCTCAGGTCCGGTGCACTCCGGCCGCCTGATGAGATCGGCTGGGTACGATAAAAATAATCCACCATAAATTCCCGGTACGATCGGATCGGCACGCGGCTTTTAAAAGAGCGGTAGGCATCGTCAAACGGTATGTCTGTTAACGTCACAAAGTCATTATCCCGGCCAAACTGAGTGAGTGCTGCAGTAGCAAGCAATTCCTGAAATATTTGTCGTTGTACGACCAGCGGGTTGCGCAGTTTGCTCCTGGTTGCCCGTCTTACCGCCTGCGCCTGTATGAAGTTCCGTACAAACCCGATTTTTTGCATTCCTGCCAGTATGCTCATCCTAGACCGCCAGTTTCAGGCGCGGATAGAGAAGCTTGTCATACCAGTTGTCCAGCACTGAATTGTATGCTTCTTGATGGAAAATGAGAGAGGCGTGGGCAACTCCGTCCCCGGCAATGTAAGATTTTACCGTCTTTACCTGGCAGACGGGAAAAACTTTGTTGTAGAGCGAAGGTTCACTGAACATTTTCAAGGTAGGTGACGACGGCACTAAAATATCTGCTTCATTTTCGGCGAGAAGTGCCAGCACCGGACCGGGAAAGAGTGAGCTGGAAAAGTAAGGGAATCTGAAGTCGCGCAGCGCTGTGACTCGTTCAAAGCCGCCACGCGCGGTGGTGTATTCGATAACATCGTTGATTTTCTTTTGAATGGCAAGATGGCGCACACCGAGGGTGCGATTGCCTGCTCCGGCATTGAAAAGAGCCTGGAAACAACGTCGTGAACGTTCTATCTGTTTGGCAATATCAATGTCATCAGAAGGGTCAGCAGCGACAATCTTTTTAAGAGTACTTTCGAGGATGCGTATGCCGTCACGTTTTTGCTCCGGTGGCCTGATCAGGTCGTCGGTAGTAATGACGGGACTGACCAGAATAAGGCCACGGATATTTCCGAGCATCTGTTCATTGGCTGATTTCAGGAAGTTGGCGAGCAGACCACAGCCAAAGCTGATGGCCATAATCAGCGGCTTTTGTCCTTTGCACTCCAGATCTTCGAGCAGATCAGTCAACTGGGCAGCAAACATCTCCTCGCAAAAACCGGTACGTGCATAATTCACGTAATAGATTGAACCATGCTGACGGAGCAGGGCCCGCTGGAATTCAACCGTCTCGGTGGCATCAGGGACAAAACCACCGAGGATGATAGTCGGTATATTTCCGGCACCTTTTTCCCGGAAAATCTGACAGCGAGTGCGGTGCGAGTCACCGGTCTGTTCGAGCAGCGTAAATTCGCGGCGGCGAACTTTGGGAGTGTAGCGTTTTATGGCAATACCACGCATGAAACCGGCTGCTGCGGTAAATGCCGTTACCACCGAACGATTGTTCTTTACAACCTGAAGTTTTGCCGCCTTGTCGGTCATACGTCCTCCCGTTTATTGATTTGGAGGACATGCTAGCATTGTCAGGTTACGTACATATGGCAGGTTGGTGAATGTTGTGAAAATTTTTGACTGAATGTTATAGAAAAACGGCGATAGAGTCATGTCAGTTCGAGCACGTATTAACGGTAGGGAATTTACGCTGAGTTGGGAGGAGTTCGAGAAGGCGCTGCACAGGAGCAATCTTGCAGGCGGCGAATTTGAAGTCCTTGCCATTTTTTCGGGAGTGAAACCCTACTAGAGTCTTCAGATCGGACATACCCGTCCGACCTGGATAGAGGCGGCCCTTGTGGTCGCCTTTTTTATTTTTCAGCACAATAATCTAGCAGTGGCAAGACACAATAATCTAGCGTTGACAACTCGCAGCCCATCCTTCATGTCACGTTTCTCAAATTTGCCCACGACCGAACATTCGCTTCCAGTTCAAGGCCAAGACACTTGAAAACTTGCAGCATCTTGTTGATTTGAAAGGTTTCCTTGCCGTTTTCCAAGGCAGAGAGGAACGCATAGCTCACACCACAGACACCAGCAGCCTCTTCCAAAGTAAGGCCGTCATCTTTGCTTTCTGCCTTATGATCCGCCCTATGTCTTTTGGAGTAATAATTTTCATTTGACGCCCACAAAATATCTACGATCGTATATTTTTAATGGGGTGACCGCATTTCTGCTCAAGAATATATATGAACGAACATATTTTATGATCAGGGCTAACCTACGGCGACAAACGAGAACTTTTCACCTTATTCTCGCGATCAAGGAGCCGTTGCGCCCATTCGTGGGCGTGTTGATATCGTTCCAGCTGGGTCGCACTGGGGAGTTGGCCGCTGGTCATGGCACTGGATGCCTCCAGTAATTCCTGGAGCGATGCCAGTGGTGCCCAACGTGTCTGAGTATAATTACCTGATCAAGGTTCTAAAAGACCTGGATTATGAATCGGTGACCGGCTATGGCTGGTTACGGAAAGGTGATGTTTTCAGATTTGACCTTTTTCCTGGAAAAAGAATCCATACCACCGAACTGCTGGAATCTCCTCTGGAACCGGGGCGGCATCGCCTCCTGAAAGAGTATTCACGTTTGTATATCGGAATACTCAACGAATATGACTTGATAGCAAGTAAGTTAATGCGCGGAACAGGTGTAGATTTTGAAGATTGTCTGATGTTAGTGAGAGCCCGCCAAGAGCATATCGATATAGAGCTACTTGTGAGCCACTTTCGTGAACTTGCCAGTTATGATATTGCCGAAGATCGCATAGCTGGGAATATTGATCGTTTTACTGGACTGCTTCGTGAGGAATAACTTTATGAATGAGACTACCTTACTGGAAAGGCTATCCCGGCTTGGTTTACCTCTTATGGAGACCAGCAAGGATTTCGACGTGAACATGACGCTCGCAGAGGTCGTAAAAAGTAAGGAAACCCGGTTATGGGAAGGGTTTCCGGTACTACTGGTTAATTCCGCCAAGGATTATCGTTTCGATTATTTCCACGTTATGGATAATCTTACCGTAACAGAGGAAAAGGAGAATTTCAAATCACTATTGCTCCTGTCGCTGGCCCTCTACGAGCACTACCATGTTTCATACTTCTGGACGAAACAGCTTATTGACCAATTCACCGATCAGGAAAAATCACAGTTCAAAAAATTAAAAGGATTTCTGGCACAAAACGATCATTTTGATTTATACGGTACACAGTTCCAGGCAGCACGACTCAAGGGGATGTTTGATCTTTACTTTGAGAAGGAATCGGGAAAAAGCAAACAACGGAACGACAAGTATGCAGAGTTATCGCTTGAGTTTGCCTTGTCGCAGCTCTTTTCTCCCAAACAAAAAGAACTCTTCAAAAAAAAGTTGGATGGGCAGTCACTGTCAAAGACCGAAAAAGAATATTATTCCCGAGCGGTAAAGAAAAAGGTCGCATCTTTGGCCAATCCTGAACTGCATCGTCTGGCGCAGAAATTAATGCAGTATTGAACTGATTGATGCGGCGCAACGATACTGTGATAGTCCCGGTGAGCAATAGCATTGACGATAGCTTCGCCCACTGCATCGGGAGGGAGTTCATAGGTCGCAGGCGCAGTAATGCTGACATCCCTGACGCCGACAGCGCGGTCAATCCGGTCGAGAACAAAATCGCGGGCAAGGTTTGTCTGCTCGAAAAGATCACCACCATAGACCTGCATAGAAACAAATGGGCGCCGATATTCCGTGCCACGACAATGCATGCACTTGACTTCAGCAGTCCGGTGGAATTTCTGCGGATTGCTGCCGAAGAGCATGATCGCTGCATTGGTCGGCTTATGGTCATGAACAAGGTTAAGGTGGGTCAGCAGCGCCGGGGTGCTGGTGTTTGATTTCAACGAAAATCCGCGTTCGCGGCGGGCGGTATCCAGAAACCATTCCACCCGTTTGCGGGATATTTCTTTCATGGTTGCCTGCTCACAGGGAGATGTGTCGAAGGGGGGCACCCGCAGCGCACCGCTGGTGTCGAGATAGTCCACGAGACTTGCATAGACCTCGGCAGTCAGAGCGCTGGCATCTTCAATACGGCGGCGGATCAACTCATTGCTCGCCTTACTGACAAGCTGCCGCATCTTTGGATGACGCTGTTTTTCATCGGAACCCCAGACATACACCAGACGGAGTTTACCATGACGACCAGCATGATCATATTCACGCTCTGTCGGAGAAACACCGCCTGCATCCTCAAAACCGTACTCATTGCCGAAGATGCCCAGATAGATGTCGCACCGCTCAACCTCTTCCAGATAGACCGTGTCTGATCCAACGATCATTGACGCATTTGAGCGCTTACGGAAAAATAGAAAACAGGCGGCATTCACACATGAGGCATTGAAGTATTTTTTTTCAACTGAAAAGGGCGGACATGTGCTTCTGCTTATGGAGGGGAATTCTTCAAGCCAACCATTTACAACCGTCTCCTTGTCAACCGAAAGTCAATATATCGAAAAACCAACAGATAAAATATTCGCCGATAGCAATTCTGTTTTCATTCAGCAAAGCGATAGCAGCACTGTGTTGGACTGCATCATGAAGTAGTTTTCCGCTTCAAACTGAGTAACAATAATTATATTTGACAAAATGTCATTGTTGTGTAAATAATAATTACCATTATGAATAAAAGAACCGTTACTATTTATCCATCCTCAGCGAAAGAACTGGAAGCTCTGGGGCAGCGACTCAGGGATGCCCGGCTTCGCCGACGTTTTTCCATGGAGACGGTCTGTGTT
>DUZS01000028.1 GCA_013349405.1 Desulfuromonadales bacterium
CCGAAGGTTGTCGAGGAATTCCTCCGTTATGCCCTTTCCAATGAAGGCCAGGAAATTGTCGTGAAGGATGGCTATGATCCGCTCACCGCAAAACTGGTTGATGATCAGTTAAAAGCACTGAAGTAATCTTTTATCGTAGGGGCAAACCATGTGTTTGCCCTGTTTTTTTCCTCCCTATTATGAAATTGCAAGAATGGGCGATTACAAGAATCGCCCCTACGCGATCAGGAATGACCATCAATGGCACAGAATTTCACTGACAAATCCCGGCGTAACGACCGCCTTGCCGAAATCCTGATTCGCATCGGCGGGCTCTTCGTCATCGTCTCGGTTGTCTGGATCCTGGTGATGATCTCCCGGGTCGCGCTGCCGCTCTTCTACCCGCCATCGGCAAAAATTGCCGCCACCGTAAAAGTGGCTGCTGCAATTTCGTCCGGCAAAGTGTTAGCGATCGGCTCTGAAGAGAACCAGCAGGGCGCGTTCCTTCTTGACGAGAGCGGCACCTTTCATTTTTTCAAACTGGCAGACGGTTCACTGTCTGCCAGCATCAAAGCCCCGGCTGTCCCGACCGGAGCAACTCGCCTCGCCGCCGTGGAATATCTCGGCAAATCAGCCTGCAATCTCCTCTGGGATAACGGTGCCATAAGCTCGGTAGCAGTCGCACTTACCTCTGCCAAAGCAAAAGACGGCACCATCACCCTCACCCATGACGTTTCAGTAAAAGAAGACATCGCCTTTGCCGCAACCAGCGGCGTGGTGCAATCATTTGCCCGGCCGATCGAAGGCAAGGGCGCGGTACGGATTGACCGCCTCTCCGGTGACCGCCTGCGGGTGAGCCATCAGCTGGTGGAAAAAGATCTGCTCGGCACCGAAAAACGGACTGACACCAGCGCCGACCTTACCGACCCGCTGCCCGGACGTCTCTCCGCTGTGACAGTAGATGCCAAAGGTCATTATCTCTACGCCGGCACCGACACCGGCTGGCTGCTGCGCTGGGACATCTCCGAAGCGGGGACCATCAAACTGCTGGAAAGCACCCCCGCTTCAGACAATCATAAAGCGATCACGTCTCTTACCCTGGTGCTCGGTGACGTATCGTTAGCCGTCGGCGACGCCGGCGGCGCCCTGACGACCTGGTTTCCGATCAAAGTAGCCGGCAGCGGCGAAGACCGGCGCCTGACCCGCATCCACACCCTGCGCGCCAACACCGGAGCAACCGCCTTCATCATTGCATCACCGCGTGACAAAACCTTATACTCCGGAGATAGCGACACCATTCATGTCGATCATATGACCTCGGAGCGGAACCTGCTGACCATCAAGCCGCCTGCAGCGGTCACTCACACGGCATTATCACCGAAAGGCAACAGCCTCGCCGCACTGGACAGCTCCGGCACACTGACCGTCTGGAAAATGGCTATCCCGCACCCGGAGATTTCATTCGGCACCCTGTTCGGTAAAGTCTGGTACGAAGGCTACGACAAACCGGAATACTCCTGGCAATCCTCGGCAGCCAACGACGACTTCGAACCGAAGATGAGCCTGGTACCGTTAGTCTTCGGCACCATCAAAGCAACCCTGTGTGCCATGCTCTTCGCCGTACCGCTGGCACTCCTGGCCGCACTCTACACCAGCCAGTTCATGTCGCCGAAACTGAAGGGGAGGATCAAGCCGGTCGTTGAAATCATGGCTGCCATTCCTTCGGTCGTCATCGGCTTTCTCGCCGGACTCTGGCTCGCGCCGCTGATCGATAAAAGCATCCTGAGCGTATTTATGAGCATCGTCATCGTACCGCTGATGCTGCTGGTGACCATCTTCCTCTGGAAACGCATCAAGACCGCTTCACCGCTGCAAAAAGTCACCCGTGGCCATGAATTCATCGCCATGATCCCGGTGGTTATTCTCGGCATCTACCTCGCCTTTCTCCTCAGCGGTGTCGCAGAGACAACCCTGTTCGCCGGTGACTTCAAACAGTGGCTGTTCAGCACGCTCGGCATCCGTTATGACCAGCGCAACAGCATCATCATTGCCATTGCACTCGGCTTTGCCGTCATACCGATCATCTTCACCATCGCCGAAGATGCCCTCTCCAACGTACCGCGCAACCTGACCGCCGCCTCGCTGGCACTCGGCGCCAGTCGCTGGCAGACCGCCTGGCGGGTCGTGCTCCCCTCGGCACTGCCGGGTGTTTTTTCAGCAGTCATGATCGGCTTTGGCCGCGCCATCGGTGAAACCATGATCGTCCTGATGGCCACCGGCAACACACCGATATTGAGCTGGAGCCTCTTTAACGGCCTCCGCTCCCTGTCCGCCAACATCGCGGTGGAGATACCGGAAGCCCCGCTCAACAGCTCACTCTACCGGGTGCTGTTCCTCTCGGCAGTACTGCTGTTCATCTTCACCTTTATCATCAACACCGGCGCAGAAGCGCTACGGCAGCGGTTCAGAAAGAAATACGGACGGTATTGATAATGTCCCCCCTCCTAACCTCCCCCCGCTGGGGGGAGGAATAGAACTCCCGCCCCCAGCGGGGGAGGGTTGGGGAGGGGGATTTAAGAGGTTATTGCATGAAAGTATTCTGGAAAACAGGCGAACCGTACGTACTGGCCACCGGCGCCGCCCTGGCGGTCATCCTGGTCATGAGCCTCACCCTGATCGGCACCGTCATGACCAACGGCCTCGGCTATTTCTGGCCGCGGGCACTGGTTCAATTCGAGCTGAAAGATGGTTCGCGAGTACTCGGCCAGATTACCCAGCAGGAGAAAAACCCGCTCAGCGGCGAGCGGCGTCTGCAGCTGAAAGTCGGCAACCGGGATATCTTCGGTCAGGATTTCCGCTGGATCGACGAGAAAGAGATCACCGCCCGCTCCCTGCCTGCTGATGCCGTGCTGCTGGAGCGGCGCGAACATGGCAACTATTTCGGCATGCTCAAGGATGTTACTGCAGAAGGCATTACCCTGACCGCAGCAACGCCGTATGAAAAACTGCAGCAGGCCCGCAAACTGGTGGCCGGCAAAATCGATGCTACCGCAAAAATCAAAAAACAGATGTCCGATCTGAACTACGCCGCCGAAAGCATTAGATTGAAACTGCAGAAACTTGAATATGACGGCAAGGAACAGAATGCCACCGCAATTGCCGAACTGACCGCTGTCCGCGAAAAAAAGATGGCCGAATTCACCACGCTGAACGAACAGGCCACGGCGACCCTGGCTGAAATTGGTAAGATCACCGCCCGGATGACCGACGCCGCCGGCGGCAGCAAAGAGATCTCCCTTACCGAGATCATCGCCCTGCAGCGTCCCAACAGCATGTCGTTCCTTACCAAATGCGGAGCCTATCTGGAGCGGGTCCGCGAACTGCTCCTTGATGATCCCCGGGAATCCAATACCGAGGGGGGACTCTTCCCGGCGATATTCGGCACGGTCATGATGGTGCTATTGATGAGTGTCTTCTCGCTCCCGTTCGGCGTGATCGCCGCCATCTATCTGCGTGAATATGCCCGGGACGGCCTGCTGACCCGCATGGTCCGGATTGCGGTCAACAACCTTGCCGGTGTACCGTCAATCGTCTACGGCGTATTCGGCCTCGGCTTCTTTGTCTACGGTATCGGCGGCAGCATCGACTCCCTGTTCTTTCCGGAGCGGCTCCCCACTCCGACCTTCGGCACCGGCGGCATCCTCTGGTCGAGCCTGACCCTCGCACTGCTGACCGTACCGGTGGTGATTGTTGCCACCGAGGAGTCACTTGCCTCCATTCCGAAAGGGATCCGCGAAGGATCACTGGCACTCGGCGCCACCAAATTTCAGACCCTGACCAAAATCCTGCTCCCCATGGCAACTCCCGGTATCATGACCGGCCTTATTCTCTCCATGGCGAGAGCCGCCGGCGAAGTCGCCCCGCTGATGATCGTCGGCGTGGTCAAGCTGGCACCGACGCTCCCCTTTGATGCGAATTTCCCCTTCTTTCATATGGATCGTAAATTCATGCATCTCGGCTTCCATATCTACGACGTCGGTTTTCAATCACCCAACGTCGAGGCGGCCAAACCGATGGTGTACGTCACCACCATGCTGCTGCTCGCCATCGTCGTCATCGCCAGCAGCACCGCCATCTACCTGCGCAACCGGATGCGCAGCAAATATACGACATCGACGTTTTAAGGACTCACTATGTCACAAACGCAAAAACAAAACGACGGCGCACCCATCCTTACCGTTTCAAACCTGAACCTCCACTACGGCACTGCCCAGGCCTTGAAAAATGTCAGCCTCGACATGATCCGTCACCAGGTGACCGCCTTTATCGGACCGTCGGGGTGCGGCAAATCAACACTGCTGCGCTGTTTCAACCGGATGAACGATCTGGTGGAGAGTGCGCGGATTGATGGCAGCATCCGCTTTAACGGTGACGAGGTTAATGATTCGGCAACCGACGTAATCTCGCTGCGGCGCCGCATCGGCATGGTCTTCCAGCAGTCAAACCCGTTTCCCAAATCGATCTATGAGAACATCGTCTATGGTTTGAGAATTGCCGGCGTGAACGATAAGGCGACCCTCGATGAAGCGGTGGAGCAGAGCCTTAAGAACGCCGCCATCTGGAACGAAGTCAAGGATCGCCTCAATGATTCGGCCCTCGGTCTCTCCGGTGGACAGGCTCAGCGCATCTGTATCGCCCGGGCAATTGCCGTCAATCCGGAGATCATCCTGATGGATGAGCCCTGCTCGGCGCTTGATCCGATCTCGACGCTCAAAATTGAAGAGTTGATCGAAGAGCTGAAAAGCAAGTACACTATCGTCATCGTCACCCACAACATGCAGCAGGCAGCACGGGTATCTGACGTAACCGCGTTTTTTTACCTGGGGGAATTGATCGAAGCCGGGGGGACACGCAAGATTTTTACCAACCCGGAAAAGAAACAGACTGAAGACTACATCACCGGACGGTTCGGGTAAGGAGAAATACATGGAGAACGAACACATCAGTAAGGCATTCGATATTGAGTTGAATTTTCTGCGGCAGAGCATCCTGATCATGGGCGGCAAGGTGGAGTTGATGATTGCCGACTCGGTTAAATCGCTCGTCGAAAGGGACACCGTCCTTGCCGAGCGCACGATTGCACTGGATCATGAGGTCAACGCCGCAGAGGTGGCAATAGATGAGCACTGCCTGGAGCTGTTGGCGTTGCGCCAACCGGTTGGGCGCGATCTCCGTTTCATTACGATCGCCCTCAAGATCGTTACCGATCTGGAACGGATCGGCGATCAATGCGCCAACATAGCCAAGCGGACCCGGGAGTTGAACGAAGAGCCGCCACTCAAACCGTATATCGACATCCCCCGCATGGCCCACCGGGCAGAGATCATGGTCAAGGAAGCGCTCGATGCCTTTGTTATCGGCGATGCAGATCTCGCCGTGAAGGTGTGTAATGATGACAGCTACGTCGATGACCTGAACAGCCAGATACAACGGGAGCTGCTGACCTATATGATCGAAGACCCGACGACAATTTCTCGCGCCATGAAACTCAACTATATATCAAAATCACTGGAGCGAGTTGCCGACCACGCCACCAACGTTGCCGAAATGGTTATCTTCATGGTCAAGGGGAAGGATATCCGGCATATGATCGCGTGATCACCGCGACACATCAAAATACCGCCCCTGCGGGTGATGAAACACCAGCGCCGAAACACTCGCCTCCGGATCCATCATGTCACCGTCGGTCAATTGAACACCGATCGCTTCCGGTTCCAGCAGACGGAACAGCTTCTGCTGGTCACTCAGCTCCGGACAGGCCGGATAGCCGAACGAAACACGAATACCGCTGTATTCAGCGTTGAAAATCTGCTTTAGGCTGAGTGCCGGATCATCAATAACACCCCATGAGGTACGAATGCGCTTGTGCAGGAATTCGGCCGTGGCTTCTGCCAACTCCAGAGCCAGTGCCTGCAGCAGGTGCGAATCGAGATAATCGCCCGCCTCCTTCATCGCCTCGCTTTTTTCCCTGACACCCCTCCCGCAGCTGGCCACAAACAGCGCCATACTGTCCTGAACGCCGCCGCTTTGCGGACGCACAAAATCTGCCACGCAGAGGCGCTCACCAGCGGCCTGCCGGGGAAAATCAATACGCATGACTTCGCTCTTCCGGTCGGCCGGGTCAAACAGGACCAGCTCATTGCCGTTGCTGTTGGCCGGATAGAAGCGGTACAGCGCCTGCGGCTGAATCAGACCTTCCCGCTCGACCCGCGCCAGCATCTCTTCCACCGTACCATGCAGCTTAAGCGCCTTTTCATCCCCCGCCGCCAGCAGTTTTTCGACTGATCCAACCAGGCCGAGGTGCTTAGTGTAGAGCATCTGGCGGTTCAGGAAGGGGAGTACCTGCTTCAGTGGAATGTCACGCAGGATGTGCTTTTCAAAATCAGGTGGCGGCAGAATCGGTGCTTCGAGTACCAGGCTTTTCTGATCGGTCCGATCGGACTGCTCCGACCGATCGGGCCGATGAGAGACCACTGCCCCGTGCTGACGCAGTGCCAGCTCATCGAGCAGAACTGCCAGTTCCGCCGGATCAAAAAGGCGATTAGCCAGCTCCAGGCCGGCCATGGCATCCTTGGCATACAGCACCGGCGCGCCGTATGCCGGAGCGATGCGGCTGTCGGCAAAATTGCGGGAGAGAGCCGCACCGCCAACCATCAGCGGCACATTGATGCCGGCCGCCTTCAGATCAGCCGCTGTCGTTACCATCTGCAGGGCACTTTTGACCAGCAGCCCGGACAACCCGATGAAATCCGGCTGTTCACGCCGGGCCGCCTCTATCAGCGTCTCCGACCCGACCTTGATACCGAGATTGACTACCTGAAAGCCGTTGTTGGAGAGGATGATCTCCACCAGATTCTTGCCGATATCGTGGACGTCACCCTTGACCGTCGCCAGCAGCATTTTGCCTTTACTGGAGCTTTCACCTATTTCGAGGTACTGCTGCAGATGGGCTACGGCGGCCTTCATCGCCTCAGCCGATTGTAATACCTCAGCAACAATCAGCTGGTTGTCGTTAAAGAGCCTTCCCACCTCGGCCATACCGGCCATCAATGGTCCGTTGATGATATCGAGCGGCCTGTCACCCCGGGCCAGCACTGAGTCAAGGTCAGCGGTCAAACCGTTCTTGACCCCTTCAACGATGTACAGCGGCAGGCGCTCGTCGAGCGGCAACTCCGCAGCCGGTGCGTGGGAAGCCGGTTTCTTGTCGCGGAAGGCAGCGGCAAAGGCGGCCACCGGATCTTCACCGCGCCAGAAGATGAGATCCTCTGCGAGGCGGAGCTCTTCAGGGTGGATAGACGCGTAGCGCTCAAGATTTTCAGTGTTGACGATTGCATAGGTCAGCCCGGCCTTGACGCAGTGGTGGATAAAGACGGCGTTCAGCACCTCCCGTCCCGCCTGCGGCAGGCCGAATGAGACATTGGAAATCCCGAGGATCGTGCTGCATTCCGGGAATGCTTCGGTAATGAGCCGCACCCCTTCGATGGTTTCCACCGCCGAACCGATATAAGCGGCGTCACCGCTCCCGACCGGGAACACCAGTGGGTCGAAGATCAGGTCTTCCGGGCGCAGGCCGTATGTGTTGACCAGCAGATCGTAGGAGCGTTTGGCCACCGCCAGTTTGCGCTCCCGGGTAACCGCCATGCCATGCTGCGGGTCTTCGTCGATGCATCCCACCACCACTGAGCCGCCATAGCGATGAATGAGGTCGGACACCTGGGCAAAGCGCCCCTCGCCATCTTCGAGATTTATCGAATTAAAGAGGCATTTCCCCTGCAGCCGCTGCAGGGCGAGCTCTACAACGCGGGTGTCGGTGGAATCAATCATGATCGGTGCCCGCACCTTGCGCGGCAGGAACTCGAGGATACGGGTCATGTCGGAGGCCTCATCCCGGTCAGGATTGGCCACGCAGATGTCAATCACCTGAGCTCCGTTCTTCACCTGATCGCGAGCAATTTCGGCACCCTCCTCAAAACGCTCCGCAACGATCATATTCTTGAACTTGCGCGAGCCGATGACGTTGGTGCGCTCGCCGACCAACACCGGACGGGCGTCATTTTCAATCACCAGCGCCTCAATGCCGGAGACGACACGGCGGCGGGTCGTTGCCGGACGACGCGGCGGCTTGCCGGCCACCATCCGCGCGATGGCGGCGATGTGAGCCGGAGTCGTTCCGCAGCAGCCGCCGACGATGTTCAACCACCCTTCATCGACAAATCGTGACAATTTGGCAGCGAGGGAATCGGGCGATTCGGCATAATTGCCATTCTCATCCGGCAGACCGGCGTTGGGATAGACCGAAACATGGCAGCCTGCCAACTCCGAGAGCGTGCGGAGATGATCGGTCATAAACTCCGGCCCGGTGGCACAGTTCAGGCCGATACTGATCAGTCCGAGGCTGTCTTCCAGATGGGCGAGGCTGGTGTAGAGCGCCTCAACCCCCTGCCCCGCCAGCATGGTTCCGGTCGGCTCAATGGTGCCGGAGATCATCAGCGGCACCCGCTGGCCGCTCTCGGCAAACGCCAACCGGATCCCCTCGGCAGCGGCTTTGAGATTCAGAGTGTCCTGAGCCGTTTCCAGCAGCAGCAGATCGACACCGCCGGCCAGCAGACCAAGCGTCTGCCCCCGGAATGCCTCGACCAACTGAGCAAAGGTGACACCGCCGGTAACAGAGATGGTGCGGGTCGTCGGCCCCATTGAAGCGGCCACCCAGCGCGGTTTTTCCGGGGTAGAAAAAGCGTCGCAGGCGCGGCGGGCAATCAGCACCGCCTGCCGGTTCAGCTCAAACACCTGATCCTGCAGCCCATACTCCGCGAGAACGATATCGGTTGCGCCGAACGTATTGGACTCGACGATATCGGCTCCAGCGGCCAGATAGGCACGGTGAACCCCCTCAATGACATCAGGACGGGTCAGGGTCAGCTGTTCGTTGCACCCTTCATATTCAGCGCCGCCGAAATCGTCAGCGGACAGATTGCACGCCTGCAGCTGGGTGCCCATGGCACCGTCTATAACCAGAATACGCTCGGCAAGGGCCTCGCGAATGTTTTGTGACATAGGGTAACTCCTTTGTTTTTTTCAATGGCCGCCCATATTACATTCTCAGGCGGCACATGTCATCTGCAAAGAGAACATAAAAATGCGACATAATTGTGTTAGGAATGTTTTTTTGATATACCTTAAGCTGATACAACGCGATGTGCACTCAGGAGATACTTCATGGATCTGCGTAAAACTCACACCATCATCCTTTCCCACGGTGACCCGGATATGAAACGCGCCGAAATCCGGGACTATTTTCATGCCACATTTGATATTGATGAAAAGCTCTACGACACACTCCGCCATGATGACACCTATTACCTCCGCGCCGATCGGCTGCGCCATCCGCTGATCTTTTATTTCGGCCACACCGCCACCTTCTATATCAACAAACTTTCCGTTGCCAAAGTCATCGACCGCCGCATCAACCCCCGTTTTGAGTCGATGTTTGCCGTCGGGGTGGACGAAATGTCCTGGGATGACCTCAATGAAGCTCATTACGACTGGCCGACCCGGGGGGAGGTCAAGGCGTATCGCGACCAGGCCCGTGAACTGGTGGACGGCTTGATCTGCACACTGCCGCTGACCCTTCCGATTACCTGGGAGGATCCGTTCTGGGGCATCATAATGGGGATCGAACACCAGCGTATCCATCTGGAAACCTCCTCGGTGCTGATCCGGCAGCTCCCGATCGATCAGGTGCAGCAGCTGCCGCTCTGGGGCATCTGCCCCGAGAATGGCGAGCCTCCGGTGAACCGGCTGCTGAATGTTGCCGGCGGCAGCGTCACCCTCGGCAAATCAAAAGAGCATCCGCTTTACGGATGGGACAACGAATACGGTGTCCATGAGGCTCAAGTTTCAGATTTCAAGGCAGCTCAACTGCTGACCTCAAACCGCGAGTTCCTCAAATTTGTTGAAACCGGTGGATACCGGCAACAACAGTGGTGGGACGAGGAGGGGTGGAACTGGCGTGAGTTCAAGCAGGCAGACTACCCGCTGTTCTGGATCAGGAACGACATCGGGTGGCGGTTGCGCACGATGGCCGGCGAGATCGATATGCCGTGGAACTGGCCGGTAGAGGTCAACTGCCTGGAAGCAAAAGCATTCTGCCGCTGGAAGGCGGCGCAGACCGGGACCCCGATCCGCCTGCCGAGCGAAGACGAATGGTACCGGCTGCGGGACAGCTGCAGCATCCCTGACCAGCCACAGTGGCACAGGGCGCCGGGCAACATCAATCTGGAGTGGTGGGCCTCCTCCTGTCCGGTTGACCGTTTTAAAACCGGTGACTTCTATGACGTAATCGGCAATGTCTGGCAATGGACCGAAACTCCGATTTATCCGTTCCACGGCTTTGAAGTCCACCCCTGGTACGACGATTTTTCAACTCCGACCTTTGATACCCGCCACAACCTGATCAAGGGGGGGGCCTGGATTTCTACCGGTAACGAGACGACACGGGATGCCCGCTACGCCTTCCGTCGCCACTTTTTCCAGCACGCCGGTTTCCGCTATGTGGAGAGCGCCGCGCCGGTTGTCATCCACGATGATCAGTACGAAAGCGATGCTCTGGCGGCTCAGTATTGTGATGCACATTATGGCGCGGAGCACTTTGGGGTTGCCAACTTTCCGGCAACCTGTGCAGGGATCTGCCTGGAATTGATGCAGGGACGGGCCAAAGGAGACTCACTGGATCTCGGCTGTGCTCTGGGAAGATCCTCATTTGAACTGGCGCGCGGCGGCTTTGAGCGGGTAACCGGGCTGGACTTTTCGACCCGTTTTTTCCGCCTCGCTGCCCGGATGCAGGAGGAAGGTTCCCTGCGTTATGCACTTCCGGAAGAGGGGGAA
Source organism: Desulfuromonadales bacterium (assembly GCA_013349405.1). GTDB lineage: Bacteria > Desulfobacterota > Desulfuromonadia > Geobacterales > Pseudopelobacteraceae > JACRCG01. Next base: position 10,924 of record DUZS01000028.1, read on the forward strand.
ATCGTCTCCTTCCACGAGATAACCCTGGCGGAGTTGGGCCTGGATGAGCGCCGCGACCGGGTGCAGTTCTTTCAGGGAGATGCCTGCAACCTGCCGGAGAAATTCAGCGGCTACGACCTGATTCTGGCGGCCAACCTGATCGATCGGCTCTACTCGCCACGCCACTTCCTCGCCACCATCCACGAGCGGATGAATCCGGGGGGGATGCTGGTGCTGACATCACCCTACACCTGGCTTGATGAGTATACCAAAAAAGAGGAGTGGCTCGGCGGCTATCGAGCTGCAGGAGAGCCGGTCTGGTCACTGGATGGCGTGAAGGAGGCGCTGGCGCTGCACTTTACCATGGTTGGAGAACCGCGTGATGTGCCGTTCGTAATCCGCGAGACGAAACGGAAATTTCAGCATACGGTGGCACAGCTGACCGCCTGGGAGTTGAAGCGGTAACTTATTCCAATTCTAAATCAAGGCGCTATCATCGTTGGCTCGTCTTCGGCTCCTCAACATACTGGTTGTATGCTTTCGTCGCCTCAATCCTCGCCGCCTTGATATCACTCTTGATTTAAAATTGGTATTAAAGGGGCTTGGCTTCAAACAGCTTGGCAATTTTATCCCTCCCGGCTTCTATCTGTTCAAACGGAACAACGCGCAACAACTCCTCCAGTGTTGTTTCTCCGGCAGGAACGCGGCGGAAGCCGTCTTCTATCATGGTCAGGCGGTCTGACTGGGTAAACACGGTATTTCTCAGCGTCGGATTGTCAGGGCGACGGCTGAGCATCAGCAGCTCATCACTTGTAGGAATCCATAGTTCCACAATCGGCAGACGGCCACTGAAACCGGTATAATTGCACTCCGGACAGCCTTTCCCCTGCATGAATTTCAGCCCACTGTTGAGCGGAATCCCGAATCCCGACAGTACCAAATCTGATGGTGTGTATTGCACCGGACATTTTCGACAGATGTGGCGCACCAGACGTTGTGCCAGGACACAACGCAGTGAGGAGCCAATCAGGCTCGGTTCGACACCTATGTCGATAAGCCGTGTTACGGCGCTGGTGGCATCGTTGGTATGCAGGGTCGAAAGCACCGTATGGCCGGTCAGTGCGGCACGCATGGCAATAGTGGCCGTTTCAAGGTCACGGATTTCGCCAACCATTATATTATCCGGATCCTGCCGCAGGAAGGCACGCAGCAGCGTGGCAAAGGTGTTACCGATAATGTCATTGACCTCGGTCTGGGTAATACCGTCAATGGTGTATTCTATCGGATCTTCAATGGTGAGCGTCTTGACGCCGGGGGTGTTGAGGTGAGAAAGGATGGCGTAGAGAGTGGATGACTTCCCGGAGCCGGTCGGCCCGGTAACCAGAAATATACCGGTTGGCTTATCCAATGCCTGATGGAGGAGTGAAACATGGTCGGGAGAATAGCCGAGCGACTCCAGAGTGAGGGTTCCGCTGCGTTTATCAAGAATCCTGATAACGACATTCTCGCCAAAGTGGGTCGGTACCGTGGAAACACGGAAATCAACCCCGCGCACAACCCCACCTTTGGCAACTTTCATCTTAAAACTGCTGTCCTGCGGCCTGCGCCGCTCAGCGATATCCATATCGCACATGATCTTTATCTTGGAAACAATCTGGCGCGCATGCGGGTTGATCAAAACTTCGTCAGCGCCCATTTCGATCGTCTGAAGCATCCCGTCAATGCGAAAGCGCACATCCATGCCAAGAGCGGTTGACTCCAGATGGATATCGCTGGCCCCGTCTCTGATACCGGTCGTTATGATCCGTTTTACCAGGAAATCAACGTCCGCACTGATAAAGTCACTGACGTACCTGGATTTGTTACTTTCCCGGATCTGATCTTCAGACACCTCAAAATTAAGCTCTTCATGGTTGGGTGCGTTCTGTAAATTAAAGATCTTCTGCTGGGCGACCAGAATATCGCTCTCCTTGGCAATAACCGCGATTATCCGCATCTTGCACCAGTTCTCAAGCTGCACAAGTTCTTCCCGTTGCAGCGGAAAGGCCATGGCAATAGTCAGCACTCCGTCTCTGCAGCGCACCGGCGCAATACGATGGCGTTGCGCAAAAGATGCGTTGATAAAATGGGACATTTGCTGGTCGAATCGAACGCCGGCAAGGTTGATGAACTTGAGGTCATACTGGGACGCAACGGCACGAGCCAGATGTTCTTCCCCAACAAGACGCTGCCTGATCAACGTCTTGCCGAGCGGTACTTTTTCTGACAGGCTTATTTTGAGAGCACTGTCGAGACGCTCTTCATTAATCAGATTCTGGGAAACAAGAATTTCCCCCAATTTACGACGTTTCTTGTTGATATCGAGAACTTGCTCCAAATCCTCTCTGCTTAAAAAGCCCATGCTGCAGAGCAGTTGGCCGATTGGTTTGTCAGGATGGAGGCGCTGCATTTCAAAAGCCAGATTGAATTGTTCGGGAGTAATCACTTTCTTTTCTACCAGTAGTTCACCGAGCTTCGCTTCTACCATGGTTTTTTTCCTCCCGATAAAATAGACTTAATCAACTCCTCAGCGTCACTACCGTAGCACCATCCCGCCCTTCGTGCGGCTCACCCGGCCTGAATCCTGCGACCAGCGGATGTCGCTCCAACTCTTCCCGTACTGCATTGCGCAGCGTGCCGGTGCCAAGACCGTGAATAATCCGCACCTCCTGCAGCCCCGCTGCGTGTGCATGGGTAATGAACGGCTCCATCTCCGACAGTGCCTCACTCACCCGCATGCCGATCAGTTTCAGCTCACGCCGGTCACACTCGACAACAGCCATTTTCCAGGGTGCGGCAGCTGCCTTTTCAGGGCTGCGCCCCGTAGCACCCTGAGGTACCGATAAATCCGTTACGAGGACGTCAAGTTCCATTCTTCCTGCTCTCACCCGCGCCTTGGCGTGACGGGAATCAAGCGACAGCACGACCGCGTCATATCCGAGTGACTTAATATGGACGGAGTCCCCCGATGTAACGGACTTCAGCATCAGCCGATCCGGATGAGCATCGTGGGGCTTAAGCTGCTCCACTAACTCGGCTTCGCTCCGCCGGATTTCGGCGATGATATCACTCCGCTTCTCAGATTTCAACTCATCCAGCAGGGCGTTTGTGCGACGTCTCGTGGCGGAAATCAGCTCTTTGGCATCATTCCACCCTTTTTCAGCCGCTTCTTTACGAATCTGAAGCACTTCATCCGCACGGGCATCCAGATCAGCGCTCCGCCGATCAAGTGAACGTTCACGCTCATTGAGAGCAGTGCGGAGCTCTTCAAACTCCTGCCGTTTCTGGCGGAGTTCGGTTAACATTCCGGCAAACTCGCTCCCGGCATTGCCAAGCATCGTGCGGGCAAAAGCGATCACCCTCTCCGGCATGCCGAAGCGACGGGCTATTTCCACCGCGTGCGACTGTCCCGGCTCGCCGACAATCAGGCGGTAGAGCGGGGTAAAACTGGCATCATCAAACTCCATTCCGGCGTTGATCATGCCGGGTGTCTGGTGGACAAAGCCGATGATATCACTCAGATGCGTGGTGGCAATCACCATGCTGCCCTGCAGCTGCAGTTCATGCAGCACGCCGCAGGCAATAGCCGCGCCCTGCAGCGGCTCGGTGCCGGCTCCCAGTTCGTCGAGCAGTACCAGAGCAGCACTGCCGCTCTGCTCGATAATGGCAGTTATCCGGGCGGCATGAGCAGAAAAAGTGGAATGACTTCGTTCAATCGACTGTTCATCACCGATGTCGACCAGAAGTGTACCAAGCAGCGGAAAAGTTGAGCGCGACCCAGCCGGCACCGGCAGGCCGGAGAGTGCCATAAGCACCAGCATTCCGGCTGTTTTGAGAGCAATGGTTTTACCCCCCGCATTGGGGCCGGTAATAACCATGACTGAAGCGCCGTCACGAGCCCCCAGCTCCAGGCCAAGCGGCTCCACCTGTTTCAGAACCCCCCGCTTCTGCATCATCAGCAGCAACGGGTGCCGGGCTTCCACCAGGCGTAACTCGCCATGCTCATTGATCGAAACGGGCTCAAGATCATAGTCGATGGCAAAGCGGGCCATACTGTTCAGTGCATCCAACTCCAGCAGAGTTTCAAAACAGGCGGCAATCTGATCGGCATCTTCGCGGAGCCAACTGGAGAGCTGGCGCAGAATGCGGATTTCCTCAGCCTTTTCCTCTGCGCTCAGGTTTTCCAGTTCATTAACAAACGGTATAATCTCCAGCGGTTCCATGAACGCGGTTTCACCAGAGGCAGAGACATCATGCACCACTCCCTTGACCATACCCTTGGAATCCATGCGTACCGGAATGACCCAACGCCCGGAACGCTGCGTGATGAAATCATCCTGCAGAAATTTTTCAACACCGCTGTCCCGGATAATTTCCTCGATCTTTCTGCGGATGCGCCCTGCAAGTCCCCGCTTTGCACGGCGAATCTCTTTCAGCAGCGTGGAGGCGGAGTCCAGAATGCTGCCATCGGCATCAATTGATGCAACAAGCGGCTCGAGAATATCAGGAAATCCCTGCAACTGCGGCTCAATAGATTTCAGCAGCGGGATATCATCACGAGGAACAAACTGGCGGGTCAAAGCGCCATAGAGCCGAAAAACCGGAATAAACAGCAGTAATTCATGTGGTGAGAGTATGGCTCCATGCGGTCGTAAATGTGCTAGTGCCGGTCGGATATCCTCAAAATCTCCCAGGGCAAGAGAGATGCCTGCCAGGTCAAGGGAACAGATCTCTCCTATACGTCCTGATACTGTTCTTATTTTCTGCAGGTCATCGAGCGGCCGGATTGTACTGATACGATCAATTGTACTGGTGGAGTGCGCATGCCGGGAAATTTCGACACAGATTTTTTCGAATTCGAGACAAACAATTGTTTCAGAAGCGATCATAGCGGTAACCTTTATCTATCGGGAGTAATGCCGAAGGGTATCATCCATAGCGCGTATACTTGATTACGTCAACAGAGTAAACTAACAAATACGTTTATAATTCACTGCAACCATGCTATGAAATCAATCATAAAAAATGCTTACAAACCTGATTTTTAATGAAAACGAGAATGACTGGCAGTACTGATGAGAAAGTAGCAGATTGACGTTGCAAATATTAGACATCCGGTATCCATCTCTGATATAAAGAACTCCGTGCAATAACTCCTTAATTGTCATTTACTGAGAATATGTTGGTAAAAACCAACCGGTGGAGCAATAGATGGCTGTTTCCGCAACAATAAGACGGCTCTTGGTACTACAACCGATTGACCTGCCGGTATTTCATCCGATTGCACTCAAATTGGTGCAATTGCTGGCAGATGTCAATTTCAAGGTTGATGATCTGGTAAGTACCGCAAATGATGATCAGGTTCTTGCCGGTCAAATTCTCAAAATGGCCAACTCTCATGTCTATAGCGGTCGGGTTAAAGTTGAAACCATAAAAGATGCGCTGATCCGCCTTGGGGCGCAGCATGTATCAAATCTTGCTATGGCAGCATCACAATCGGCGCTTCACGTCTCCGCCAACACTTTTGTAAATAAAATAATGACAGAGCTCTGGTTTCACTCACATGCATGCGCTCTCGGCTGTCGCTGGCTTGCCACAAATACCGGGAACCGAAACATCGCTGAACAGGCTTATCTTGCCGGTCTTTTGCATGATGTTGGCAAGCTGTTTCTGTTGAAAGCGTTGGAGCGACTGACGAATGCGGGGATGGCGCAGGCTGCTCTTGAGCGGGAACTACTTCTTGAAATTTTTGAAGAAATGCACGTAGAGCAGGGGTTACGCCTGATGGAGCACTGGAACATGCCACCGTCATATCGGCTCGTTGTCGCCAGTCATCATCTCAAGGTTGATCGAAGCGCCTCAAATACTGATGATGTCCTCGTTGCGATTGTCAGATTGGTCAATATTGCAACACGTAAACGGGATCTGAGCCTCAGTACGGATACTGACAGCCTGGCATTGCTGGAACTGCCGGAAGCACAGCTATTGAAGACTACCGAAGATCAGTTGAGAGAATTATACGGCATATTTGAAAAATCGAGAGGGGAAATTTAGTGACTGTGCCGGAGAGCATCAAACCATGATGCCGGCAACAAGGGATTTTATTCCGTCATCAACATGATGTAGCATAAAATCACAAAGGGCGTGCCAGGGTTGGCACGCCCTTTGTGATATGCATTATTCTCCGGAGCGCTACTTTACGGCCGGGGCGGGAGCGTCGACTGTAGAAGTCGTTTTTTTCAGTTTTTTACTGTTATCTTTGGCTGCCTTGTTGCGCTTCTCCAGTTTGGCAGCTCTTGCAGCTGCGGAAACTTCATCTGCCGGGGTCGCGGTCTCGGGGGCTTTTTTTGCTGCGGCAGCTTGCGCAGCCCGCGCGTCAATCTCGCGCTGCTTGTGCTTTGCGTTGGTTTCAGCGACACGTGGCTTGGTTGCCTGAACTGGCGGAGCGGGTGCAATCGCATCTGCGGCAAAGACTGATGTGGCACATGAGATCATGGCAAGGGCTGCTGTGATGGCGTTCAGTATTCTGTTCATGGGGAAACTCCTCTCTGGATTGAATTCTTGCTTCTATGCTTAGCACATCAAGTGCCAAGTTGGCCATTGTGCATAACTGTTCGTATTTATGGACATCTACCGCACATATTTTCATCGTCATGCCGATTATCTGCCTGAATGAGATAAACAACACCTCAAATGAGGCAGGAGTAAAAAGGCATGAAATGCTGGACAAAAAAATAATTATATATTATAAGTCCTGTTCACTCTTGCGGAGAGATGTCCGAGCGGTTGAAGGAGCACGCCTGGAAAGCGTGTGTACGTTAATAGCGTACCCAGGGTTCGAATCCCTGTCTCTCCGCCATTCTTTAACCGACATTCCATGCAGCAAAAAGCCTCTGAGAAATCAGGGGTTTTTATTTTACACACGGTTACAAAAGTTTGAGTCTGTGAAGACTTTACTCCCCTGGCGCGTCCCGCGTTTCTCCATCTCTGCATCTATCAGATTCAGTATTTCAAACTTCTTGAGCGACCAGAGCGGTGCCACTAGATTGTCATGGCCGCCGTCTCCGGTCAGGCGATGGATCAGTATGCGTGGCTCGAGACGTTCCAGAAAATCACAGACCAGCCCGGCGTATTCATCTCTGCACAGAACCTTCACCTCGCCCCGGATGTACATATCAGCCAACTGCGTACCCTTCATGACATGGAGCAGGTGCAGCTTGATACCGTCTACACCGAGCCGGTTCAGCTCAGCTGCCATGGCGAGCATTTCTTCCCGCGTTTCGCCCGGCAGCCCGAGAATGATATGGGTGCATACCTTCAGGCCTCGTGACCTGGCCCGCTGTATGGCGTCAACACAGCAGGCGAAGTCATGACGACGCTTGATGACCGCCAAACTCCGGTCATGCATGGTTTGCATACCGATCTCAAGCCAGAGGTAGGTCTGACCGTCAAGCTCCTGCAGGTATTCAAGAATCTCTTCCGGCAGACAATCAGGCCGGGTGGCCACAATCAGGCCGACAACGTCTGAAACGGCACGTGCTTCGGAGAACAGCTGCCGTACATGCGCCACTGACCCATAAGTGTTGGAATATGCCTGAAAATAGGCGATGAATTTTTCAGCCCGGTATTTACGCCGCATGACCTCCTTGCCGTCTTCAAGTTGTGCCGAAACAGTCAGGTCGCGCCGGATTCCGAACGAACCGGAACCATGGCCGCCGCAGAAGATGCAGCCGCCAGAAGCGAGTGTACCATCACGATTCGGGCAGGTAAAGCCGGCATCAACCGAAATACGCTGCACCTTGCAGCCGAATTCCCGCTTAAGTTCTTCGGAAAAGGCGTTGTAGCGTTTAACAGAAGAACTCATCTTTTATGCAGCGGCACCTGAGCCTCGCAAGGGACTCTGGTCTGGCAAAGGCCGCAGCCGGTCTGGGGGGTTCCGTACCGCTCAGAAAGAGCTGCGGGAGCCGTTCCATACACTAATTCACGGCATTTGTCCTTACTGTGCCCGTCTCGTGATATGGCACCTACCGGGCAGCGGCTGATACAGACGCCACAGCTTCCATCGTGGTAGTGAAGGCAATTGGAGAGGTGACTGGCTGAAGTACGTACGGCAGGAGTGAGCGCCAGGGCCGTGATGACGCTGCCGCAGCGATGCGCAATTCCCCGGGGAGTTATAAAACCGTCGCTCAGGCTGAACGTTCCTAATCCGGCGGCGTATGCGGCGTGACGTTCCGACCAGCTTGAGGCGATGCCGACCGGCGTATCGCCGAACTCCTTCCAGAGCGGAGAATACTGCGGAGCCACGGCAGCATGACCCTTTTCCCCCAGCCATGCGGTTATGTGGCGGCGCAGGTCGCCGTTGACCGTTTCCCCGTATGTACGGGTCAAGGCCCATTCACGGGAAGGGAGTTCCGTCTGGCTGCGGTTGCTTTCGCGTACAGAGCGGCTGATCGGGAGTATCCAGCTGATAACCGTCGCGGCGTGCGGAAGCAGTTCCTCCGGCAGAAGATGAAACGGTCCGATAATACGCCGGTAATCCTGGAATATCGGGTCTCCGGCAGAGGAAAATCCTACCAGCGGCTCCTCCAGATAGGGATCGTCACTATCCGGCAGGCGATTTCCGGGATGTGTTGCAATGAATCGTTTTATTTCGCTGCAGAGAAGTTCTTCCATAATGTACGCACCTCCTGAAAGGTAAGCCGCTTACAGCTTGCGGCCACTCATTATCCCGGCGCCATTAGGCAGTTCCAGCGCAAGCCTCTGTACCGTGGACAGCCCGGCCTCGGTCATCATTGCTGCCAGCTCTTCACCGGAATATGACTGTCCCCCCTCCGTACCAAGCAGCATATTAAGTGAGAAGAGCGCCGGAAACAGCGGACCATCCTTCGCATCATCGAGAATAAATTCCTGTACCATCAGAATGCCGCCGGAATTGAGTGCCGCTACCGCTTTGCGCAGCAGAGAGACACATACCGAACGGCACTCGATATGGAGAATATGGGACAACCAGGCGACATCAAAACCGGCCGGTATCGGGTCGGCGTGATAATCACCAGGGGTAAAGCAAATCCGGTCGGAGAGGTTAAAGCGGCCAACCACTCCTTCAGCAAAAATTCTCGTTGTGGGGAGGTCATAGATTACCGCAGATAGTTGCGGGTTGGCCTGGCAGAAATTAATTGCGTATGTTCCGGGCCCACCACCCAGATCTAATAATCTGCGACAGTCAACCAGAGGAATGGAAGCGGCAATTCGAGGTGCCAACTGGCCGGCCAGATTAAACATCCCCATCAGAAAGCTCTCCCTGACGCTCTCATCCTGACCATGAGAAGCAGGCTCATGAATAGGAGTGCCGGATCTCACCGCTTCATCGAGGCGTGCCCACCCGGGCATAAGGTGGCGATGATGCATAATTATATGCCCGAGATAGCCGGGGTTCGTTTTGGAGAGTTTTTCTGCGGCGAATGGTGTGGCACGATAGCGGTTGTCGCATTTTTCCAGCAGCCCGAGCGCGGTCAGTGAATCCAGCAGCATTGCCGTTGCGCGTGAATCTGTATGACACTTGTGCGCGACCTCTTCAGCGGTCTGAAATATGTCGACAAGAGCAGTAAATATGTCGAGCTTTACCGCCGTGTGCAGTGCACAGGTATTCCAGTATCCACCGGACAACTGCAGCAGATCCGGTATGGTCCATTCGGACTGACTCCTTCCGGACATAGTCATAGTATCAACTCCTTGTATGAAGCAGCTTAATGCTTCTTCTCAACACGCTCCACCCAGCACTGCTCCGTTGAAAGTACCCGCAGGAATTCACCGGCAAAGAGGAATTTGGCACGTGGCACCGGCACACTGATAAACTCCTTACCGCGGCCTACCGTCATGGCAAAACCACTCTTGCCCCCCCTCTCCCATTTTTCCACAGACACAGTGGTAACTACTTCATCCTTTGAATCACCGGCAGAAAACATGTGTGGATTCAGCTTTTCTTTACAGGATAGCGCAGAGTCGCAAACCTGGCGTATCAGTTGAGACAAGTTGAAGGCCTCGTCAGGTTCGCAGATAAAGCGGATTTGCGTTACATCATCCGGTTTCGTCTTCGGGGTCAGTTTAAAAAAACGCAGGTGTATCCTTCCACTCCGCTCAATAACCACCCCATGTTCCTCTCCGGCTTTAAACGCTTCACGTATTTCAACTCCGGTAGATTGGGAAAATATTTCGTAACTGCGGTAGCGTTTCAACTCAACACTTTGCGACATAATTCCTCCATTCGGAAAATATAACGAAGCTGTTGTAGCAAAACTGTCAAAATATTTCCACAAAACAAAAAGAGCGGCATCGCTGCCGCTCTTTTTGTATAACCCGTTATAGAAGCCATTCTACTTACGAACTGCTTTACCGGCAACCTGCATACGGATAATGGCCCGTTCAAGAGCTGCCTCATAAATCTTATGCTGTTTGTCTTCCTGAGTAAGTTTTTTAAGTGCTTCTTCAGCACGGCCAAGAGCCGCCTTGGCCCGTTCGATATCGATTTCCGCTGCGATTTCTGCCGTTTCAACAAGTACGATAATTTTATCTTCCTGAACTTCGAAGTAACCCCAATTAAGCGACATATGCTCGGCAACTCCGTTGTTTTTATAAACGAGTTCACCAATCCTGAGTGAGGTCAGAAACGGAGCGTGACCAGGGAGGACGCCGAATTCCCCGAGTTTGCCGGTTGCAGTAACTTCCTCAACCTCGGTATCAACAACTTTTTTATACGGGGTAACTATTTCAAGCTTCATCTTTTCAGCCATATATCATTCCTTGTTAGCCCCTTCCGGCCTCCCCTTATCAGGGGAGGGGCAAGAAAGAGATCTTCAGTATCTCCCCCCTGAGAAGGGGGGATCAAGGGGGGTTTAAATTGCAGCCAGCTTGGCAGCTTTTTCGATGGCCTCTTCGATGGAACCAACCATATAGAAAGCCTGCTCCGGCATACTGTCATGCTTGCCGGCGACGATTTCCTGGAAACCTTTGATGGTATCTTTCAGTTCAACATACTTACCCGGTGAACCGGTGAAAGCCTCGGCGACAAAGAACGGCTGTGACAGGAAGCGCTGAATTTTACGGGCGCGGGCAACAACAAGCTTATCCTCTTCAGAAAGCTCGTCCATACCGAGAATCGCGATAATATCCTGAAGATCCTTGTACTTCTGCAGTACGTACTGAACGGAACGGGCAACGGCGTAGTGCTCTTCGCCGATAACCTGCGGATCAAGAATACGCGAGGTTGAGTCAAGCGGGTCAACAGCCGGGTAGATGCCAAGCTCGGCGATCTGACGGGAAAGAACCGTGGTCGCATCCAGGTGGGCAAACGCGGTTGCGGGTGCCGGGTCGGTCAGGTCGTCGGCAGGTACGTAAATAGCCTGAACCGAAGTGATGGAACCTTTTTTGGTGGAGGTAATACGCTCCTGAAGCTCACCCATTTCAGTGGCAAGCGTCGGCTGGTAACCAACGGCAGACGGGATGCGGCCGAGAAGCGCCGAAACTTCGGAACCGGCCTGGGTAAAACGGAAAATGTTATCAATAAAGAGCAGTACATCCAAGCCATCGACATCGCGGAAATACTCGGCAACGGAAAGTGCCGTCAGCGCCACGCGGGCACGCGCCCCTGGAGGCTCGTTCATCTGGCCGTACACCAGTGCGGTTTTTTCCAGAACGCCGGTTTCCTTCATTTCCATCCAGAGGTCGTTCCCTTCGCGGGTACGCTCGCCGACGCCGGCGAAAACAGAGTAGCCGCCGTGCTGACGGGCAATATTATTAATCAGCTCCATAATCAGAACGGTCTTGCCGACACCGGCACCGCCGAACAGGCCGATTTTTCCGCCTCGGGCATACGGTGCGAGCAGGTCAACAACCTTGATACCGGTGGTGAATGATTCAACCTTGGTTGACTGATCTTCAAACGGCGGAGCTTCGCGATGGATGGCAAATTCCTTTTCGTTACCGATCGGACCCATTTCGTCAACCGGCTCACCGATAACATTCATGATGCGGCCGAGGGTTTTAGCGCCAACCGGAGCACAGATCTGCTTGCCGGTATCAACTACAACCTGGCCGCGCTTGAGACCATCAGTTGAGTCCATCGCAATGGTTCGTACCGAATTCTCGCCAAGATGCTGGGCAACTTCAAGTACCAGATTGAATTCACGGTCATCAATGGACGGATTTGTCACGCGCAGGGCGTGGTAGATCTCCGGCAGTTTGCCCGGCTCAAATTCGACGTCGATAACAGCGCCGATAACCTGCGATATTTTACCTGTATTCTGACTCATGGAACAGTGTCCTCCTGCGGCCGTACGGCCTCATATAGTGTTACGTAATAATGTTAGCCTTTAATTGATTCGGAGCCGGAGATAATCTCCATCAGCTCGGTAGTAATCGCCGCCTGACGCGCTCTGTTGTACTGGAGGGTCAATTTGCCGATCATTTCGCTTGCATTCTTTGACGCACTGTCCATGGCGGTCATGCGGGCACCATGCTCACCGGCAACCGTCTCCAGCATCGCTTTAAAAATCTGTACTTCGATATTCTTCGGCAGTATTTCTCCGAGCAGTTCACTCACGGACGGCTCATAGATGAACTCAACCGGGGTTTCTTCAGTGTCACCGGCCTCTACCTGCGCTACCGGCAGCATCTGCTCAAAGGTAATATCCTGGGTCATAACGGTACGGAAGGAGTTATAGAGCAGTTCGACCTGATCATATTCTTCAGCAACAAAACCGTCGATTATTTCCTGTGCCATCATGGCTGCGGACTGATAGTTCGGCTTTGCCAGCACGTTAGGAAAGTTCTTGTACACCGTATAGCGGCTTTTGAGGAATTCATAGCCCTTACGACCGATCGTCATGACGTTGATCTGCTCGTATGAATCCTTTTTTTCCTTGATGTAACGGTCAGCCGCCTTGCAGAGATTGGTATTGAAACCGCCGCATAAGCCTCTGTCCGAGGTGAGCACGACCAGCAGCAGTTTCCTGGCTTCCCGTTTTTCAAGCAGCGGGTGGAGATCGCCTTCAAGGTTTGCAGCCAGTGATTGCAGCACTTCACCCAGTTTTTTTGCATACGGGCGGGCGGCCACAACATTTTCCTGGGCACGGCGGAGTTTTGCCGCCGAAACCATCTTCATGGCCTTGGTGATCTGGCGAGTATTTTTTACGGATACAATCCGTTTTTTAATGCTTTTAAGGCTTGCCATATCTCAAACCGTCCTTGATTACGCGGTAAATTCTTTTTTCAGCTGACCCATGGCGGCAATAATTTTGCCCTTCAGACTGTCATCTATGGCTTTCTTGTCGCGCAGCTCGGCAAGCAGTTCTGCCTGACGGTTGTCGAAGAAGGCGTACAGTTCTGTTTCATATTTTTTGAGTGCAGCAACCGGGTACTCATCGAGGAAACCGTTATTGGCGGCAAAAATAATGAGAACCTGTTTTTCGTTGGGGATCGGGCGATACTGAGGCTGCTTGAGGATTTCAACCAGGCGCACACCACGCTCAAGCTGCATCTGGGTAGCGCGGTCAAGGTCGGAGCCGAACTGGGCAAACGCGGCCATTTCACGATACTGGGCCAGGTCAAGACGCAAGGTACCGGCAACCTGCTTCATCGACTTGGTCTGAGCAGAACCACCGACGCGGGAAACCGACAGACCGACGTTAATCGCCGGACGGACGCCGGAGAAGAACAGATCGGATTCCAGATAAATCTGGCCGTCAGTGATGGAAATAACGTTGGTCGGAATATAGGCGGAAACGTCACCGGCCTGAGTCTCGATAATCGGCAGAGCGGTCAGTGAACCGGCGCCGCAGGCATCGGACAGTTTGCAGGCACGCTCAAGCAGGCGACTGTGGAGATAGAAAACGTCACCCGGGTATGCTTCACGCCCTGGAGGACGACGGAGCAGCAGGGAGAGCTGACGATAGGCAACGGCCTGTTTGGAAAGGTCATCATAAATAATCAGGGCATGCTTGCCGCTGTCGCGGAAGAACTCGCCCATGGTGACACCGGTGTACGGTGCAATAAACTGGAGCGGTGCCGATTCGGAAGCGGTGGCAGCAACAACGATGGTGTAATCCATGGCGCCATGTTCGGTCAGCTTGGAGACAACCTGGGCTACGGTAGAACGTTTCTGCCCGATAGCTACGTAGATACAGACAACATCGCCACCCTTCTGGTTGATGATCGTGTCAACGGCAACGGCGGTCTTGCCGGTCTGACGGTCGCCGATGATAAGTTCGCGCTGTCCGCGCCCGATTGGCACCATTGAGTCAATAGCCTTGAGTCCGGTAGCCATCGGCTGATGCACCGACTTACGGGCTACGATGCCGGGTGCTTTGATCTCTACCTTGCTGAAGCTGCTGGTATTGATGGCGCCTTTACCGTCAATCGGCTGCCCGATCGCGTTAACAACACGGCCGATCAGCGCTTCACCAACCGGAACCTCGGTAATACGGCCGGTACGCTTGACAGTGTCCCCTTCCTTGATCTCGGAGAATTCACCGAGAATCGCAACACCGACGTTATCCTCTTCAAGGTTGAGCACCATGCCGGTCACGCCGCCGGGAAACTCCAGCAGCTCTCCTGCCATGGCACCAGCAAGGCCGTGAATACGGGCAATACCGTCACCAATGGAGATGATTGTGCCGGTTTCCGACACCTCAACCTCTTTGCCATACTCTTTGATCTGTTTTTTGATAATCTCGCTGATCTCTTCGGCTCTGATTTCCATGGATGCTCCTACCCCTTCTGTAATATATCTTTAATCTGTTTAAGCTGAGTCTTAACACTGTTATCATACGCAATATCGCCAATCTGGGTAACAACGCCACCCAGAAGAGATGTGTCCACTATCATCTGCGGTATGACTTTTTTACCGCTTTTCTTTTCCAGTGCGGCTTGAATTGCCGTAACCTGGCTTTCGTCAAGCGGAAATGCCGATGTGATGACCGGGCGGATAACACCGGAGAATTCATCAGCCAGCTTTTCATACGTCTGAACTATTTGTCCGAGGAATGCGACGCGGTTTTTATCCACCAGCAGCATCAGAAAATTTCCGACTAATTCAGAGCAGGCCGTTTTGCCGATCAGCTCCTGCATAATGGCTTTTTTCTGCTCTTGCGTAAATGACGGGTCGGCAAAAGCAGCCCGCAACTCACTATTGCTGCTGAATATACGGTCTATTATGGAAAGCTCACTGCGAAAGAGGTCGATCAGACCACCTTCCGAACCAAGCTGGACGAGTGCCTTGGCATAGCGTTTCGCAAGCGCGTTATTGATCACTGGATCTGTACCACCTTGTCAAGATATTCGCCGACAAATCTGTCGTGGTCGTTTTTCTGGATTGCGCCGGTCAGCCTTCCGGTGGCTATTTCAACAGCAAGGCGGGCCGCTGCTGCGCGCAGTTCATTGCGTGCCTTCACGGTTTCCTGCTCTGCCGACAGCGCAGCCTGGGCAACAATTTTTTCTGCGGCGATGGTGGCCTCGGCAATGATCCGGTTTTTTTCCTGCTCACCTTCGCGAATGATTGCCGCATGCAGTTCATCAATTTCTTTCGCCGCGTGGTCAATCTTTGCGCCATATTCGCGCAGCTTCGCTTCTGCGGCATTACGGGCAGCTTCGGCATCTTTCAGGCTTTTTTCAATATCGGCCTGGCGGGCGGCTAAAGAACCCTTGACATCAGCTTTTTTGAGCGCAAACACCATAATGCCGACAAGCACGGCAAAGTTGAGAACCCGCCAGCCGAAATCCTTCATCTGCGCGCCGCTGTCCGGGTGGTGTGCCGCAGCACCGCCGCCTTCAGAGGCAAAACCGGCAGATGCCAGCAGGATAAGAACGGAGATGTATGCCAGCGTGAGTATAATTTTTTTGGAGCGATCGGTTACCATATTCATAACTACAGGCTCCTCCCGAGGATTTTCTCGCAGATATCACCGGACAGGGCTTCGGCCTGCTTTTTCAGCAGTTCACGCGCTTCCCCCGCTTCTCTGGCAACCCTGCTGCGGATAGATGCGAGAGAATCGGCTGCCTGCGCACGTGCTTTTTCAAGCACCACGGTTTCTTCAGCCTGTGCAAGCTTCAGCGCCTCGGCACGACGGGCACCGGCTTCACTCTTTGCTGCGTGCAGGCGGGCTTCATACTGTGCCATCTTGATCTGTACTTCTGCGTCGACTGATTCGGTCTTCTCGCGAGCCGAGTCGATCACCTGACGGCGGTCGGCCAATACCTTGCGGATCGGCTTATACAGAAAGACGTTGAGAACAAGAACGAGGATGCCGAAATTGATCAGCTGAATAACAAACGATAAATTTAATTCAATCACGACCTACCCCTTGCAGGTATGCTGAGTTGTTTACTGATTTCCCGGGTACGGGTGCAAAACAGAGGCTAACTACCATTATTTACAGACTGCTGTCAAGAAAATTAAATTTTGAAGAACAAAACTTTAACGCAAAGGGGCAAAGGTGCTAAGACGCAAAGAAAGGCAAAAAAGAAGTGTTAGAAACTAAAATGAATTGTTTGGCGTCCTTGCGTCTTGGCACCCTTGCGTTAATGAATGTGGCAAGCCTTACACATCTAAAAGATCAATAATCCGTGTCAATTCATCGGCATCACTGAAGTGGATTTCCAGCCTGCCCCCTTTTGAGCCTACCTTACGGATTGCCACCCGCGACTGAAAGCGTTTTTGCAGCTGCTCTTCGAGTGACGACATCAACAGGTCCGGCTGCTGCATGCGCTTTACCGGGATTGGATGAGGATTCATTTTCAGTCTGCGGACGAGCTCTTCGGTCGCGCGAACGCTTAACTGCCGGTGCAGGATTTCGTGACGCGCTTTCTCTAGGAGCTCACCGCTGTCAAGCGCCAGCAGCGCCCGGGCATGCCCCATGCTGAGCCGTTCCTCGATAAGATCCTTTTGAATTTCATCCGGCAGCTTGAGCAGCCGCAGCGCATTGGTTACCGTTGTGCGGTTTTTACCGACTCTGCGGGCAACATCTTCCTGAGAGATACTGAAATGTTCTACCAGCGAGCGGTAGGCGTGCGCCTCTTCGATCGCGTTCAGGTCCTGACGCTGAATATTCTCGATCAGAGCCAGTTCCATTACGACATCCGCTGTCGCTTCACGGATAACGACCGGAATCTCGTGCAGCCCGGCTTTCTGCGCTGCCCGCCAGCGGCGTTCACCGGCAATAATTTCATACCAGTCATCTCTTCTGGTTACAACCAGCGGCTGAATAATTCCCTGTTCGCGAATTGATGCCGCCAACTCCTCCAGCTTCTCCGGAGCAAAATGTTTACGCGGCTGATCACGATTCGGACGGATTTTTTCGATCGGACAGATAAAATAATTTTTTGTCTCATCGACTGTTTCTGTTACCTGCAACAGCGCAGCCATCCCTTTGCCGAGGCCGCCTATTCTAGCCATTATTCTTCTCCCTCTGGATTATCTCACGGGCCAGCTGTAGATAACTGGCAGCGCCTCGCGACGTGATATCGTAATAAATGATCGGCTTGCCATGGCTGGGCGCTTCCGCAAGTCGGACGTTGCGCGGGATTACTGCATCAAACACCTGTCCGGAGAAATGCGACCGAATCTCGGCTGCCACCTCTTTACCCAGATTGCCGCGCGCATCGTACATGGTCAACAGGATGCCTTCGATAGTCAGGAGCGGATTGAGGTTTTTCTGGATGAGCCCGATGGTCTGAATAATCTGTGAAAGCCCCTCCATCGCATAAAATTCGCACTGAAGAGGAATCAGTACCGAGTCGGCAGCAGTAAGGGCATTGATCGTCAGCAGATTGAGCGACGGCGGGCAATCGATGACAATGTAGCGGTACTGACCGGCCAGCGACGCCAGCATGAATTTCAGTTTCTGTTCCCGTCCGGTCAGTGTCGCCAGCTCCAGATCGGCGCCGGCCAGATCGGAATTGGCCGGCAGGATATGCAGAAACGGCTGTCCGGTATCTACCACCAGACTGCGCGCGTCAGCCTCGTTAATCAGGCCGTCATAAATGGTGTGCCGGAGCGACGTTTTGTCCACCCCGACACCACTGGTAGCATTCCCCTGCGGGTCGATATCCACCAGTAATGTAGGGCGCTCTGCAGCGGCGAGAGAAGCGGCAAGATTGACAGCAGTGGTCGTCTTGCCGACCCCGCCCTTCTGATTGGCGATACAGATGATTTTAGTTTGTGGAATCAAGGGGAGTATGCTCTTTTCACGGTTCATTTAGAAAATTTATTATTATCAGGTGCTTGCGGATTTTGCGTGGCGTAATGTAGCACAGTCGTGTGCAATCGTCAAAGGAAAGACCATTAAAAAAAGGCGGGATCACTCCCGCCTCGTTACCTTCTACCCGACAAATCCAAAGGGAAAATCTACTCAACCTTCTTAATCGTCAGCGATGATGCACCCCTCTCGTTCATACCGGAGCGCTGCACCGTCTGCAGCATCAGCAGCTCGTTGCGTGCCGCATCAAAATAGTAATCCGGCATATAATTCTGGGTTGCCCGCGTATGCCATTTTTCGTCAAGAGTCGACCCGTTCCAGGCAAAGCAGTATACCGCACCGGTTTTATAGGTGCGCGCATTGCCAAGCACCATGAAACCATCATTTTTCCCCACCACAACCGCCCCGCTTGGGGTAACCTGAATACGCTGATTCATAAAGATCCAGCGATACTGATCACCGGTCGTCCTCATTTTGTCTGAGTCGTCTCTCTGGAAAAACAACTCCGACCCGCCAAATTTGTCATTACTGCGCCACAACTCCTTCCGGTTCTCGTCATAGACGATCAGGTAGTTGTCCGTGCTGAGGACGGCGGTCAGCAGAGCCCCATCAGAAGCGCGAAATTGGTTGAAGGTATAAATGTTCCCATAGCGCGGCATTTTGATGTGGTTTTTAAGTGTAATCGTTTTCCCGGAACGGGTCGCTTCAGAGACATCGCCAAAAAAATCGGCATCACCACGCCCCATGGTCTGGGCAAAGAGTTTTTTGGGGCCACCGGCAACGCTGAACGCGCGAAAATAGTAGGGCTGCTCATCTGCAATCTGCACCAGCTTGTCCCCGTTGACCTGCCAGATTTGCGACACAAGTTCACCGGCCCGAATTACTGTGACATAGAGATCGAGGTTGCCGACACCATCTTCCAGCGTATCAAGAGAAATTATTTTGCGGGGCTCAGCCAGTTCGCCCTCGGCAATCAGGGCCATTTCTTTACCCTGACGGTAGTAGGATATCCGCCGGGTTTCCGCCAGAAACAGTTCACGGCTGCCGTCAGCACGAGTCCGCCCTACCGCCATCAGACTGGCCGCCCCCGCGAGCCGTTTGCTTTGCCAGCCTCCTGTATCATTCCGGCTGACTTCCTGCGGCTTGATGAGCTCGCCATTCAGTATTGGGTTTATCTCACTCCCTGTTGCGGGAGTCCGGGGCGGTTGAACAGTATCTGGTACCCTCGCCAACTCGGCAAGAAGCTTTTCCTCGGTGGTAACGGGCACCTTTGCCAATTCAGCAAGGAGCTTTTCCGCCAGTGTGCTAATGGCAGGGATCAATTCGTCCTGGTTATCCCCCTGGACGAAAGCGCGTGCCAACGTTTTGCCGCCAACGGTTTTGGCGAGGGCATCCACACTGAACACCTTGCCGATAGAGACATAGCTGCCAGACACAACTGCATCCGCCTCGGCCGCACTGCCGACCGCCAGCACCGTGCCTCCGGTCAGGCGTGACGCAAACAGTGTCTGCAGTGTCGTCTTCATTTCATCCTTGTTCTGCACACCGGTTACGCTCATGTCGGCGACAAACAGGCGCATCTGGGCGGCAACTACCGGAACAGCCGATAGAGCCAGTGACATCAACAGCAGCGCCATCAGAATAATTTGTTTTTTCATAGTTCCCCCGTTCTGTTTTGCCGACTATCGCACAGCTGTGCCGATAAGTCAAAAAAAGGGCGGGATCGCTCCCGCCCTTCGTACTGCCGATGTATAAAACGACAATTAGAACGTGTAGTTCAACTGGATGTTGGTCAGGTAAGGATTGGAAGCATCGTGAATACCACCCGGAAGTATCAGGCCGGTACTCTTACCGTATGCATCGCCCAGTACCAGGTACGCTGCGGTGGCACTGGCGGTGAGGTTGCTATACAGTTTGTAGCCGACCGTGGCATTGAACTCATAACCAAGATCCTTGCTGGCAGCAGTAGTTGTAGCGGAGACACGCGCCTTTGCAACCTGTGCCCAACCGATGTTGCCGTTATAGAACAACTTGTCGGCCGTGCCTTCATAGCCGGCAAACAGGCCAGTAATACCGCGTCCGCCCCTGGTAATGTCAGAGGAACCGCCAACCGCGGTTGACGAGTTAATGGTTGCGCCGTTACGAACAAGCAGCCACATATTGGACGGCATGAAGTAGGTAACGCCATTACCGATCGGCTGCCAGGATTTGTTCTTGCCAGTGCCGTTCTCGTCACCTGTCAGGTAGAGGCCGGAAAGGAGGAGATTGCCCGGGCCGACGGCAGTTTTCGTGGCAAGCGCGACAGCATAGGCAGAGGTAGCATCAGTAGTCAGGCTGGTATAGCCGCCCGTAGTCGATAATGCTGACGTAGTCTGGGTCTGGGTATTGGACTTACCGGTCTGATAGCCGAGTGCGGCAGTAAAAGAGAGCGGACCGAACTTGCCGGCGCCGTTCAGGCCAAGGGTGTGATTAGAGCCGGTCCCGGTGGTGCTGGTGCCAACCTTGTCAAGAAGCAGATAATAGCTGGCGCCGAGGGTAAGATCCTTGCTGAGGGCATACTTGACATCAAACGTATTAAAATCCTGAGTATAATTGTTGCTCCCCTTACCGGTTGCGTCATAGCCAATGCCATTAGTAGAAGACGAACCAACGGTGAAATAGCCATAGGAAGCGGACAGTGCGTTAAATTTTTTGGATAACACGACTCCGGCTGCGTCAAAGTTTCCGAACAGGCCGAACATGGAATCACTGTACGGCTGGGCGCCTATTTTCACGTTGGTCCCAGTCAGCGGGCAATTGAAGTCAAGATACACGTTCTTGGTTTCGAGAGAAACTTTGTCTGTATCCAACCCGCCGCCATCACCATTTGCAGAAGGATTTGTCGTAGCGGTGGTTGTGAAAGCACCCGGAACGTACTTACCTGACGACTGAGAACCACCAAACTTGGTGTCAAGCTCGAAGTGAGTGACCAGTTTCAGGTCATCACTCGCCTTGGCTATGTACTGAATGCGGGCGCGCTGCTCAAAATACTTGTCAGCGCTGTCACTGGCTGTTTTTTTACCAGCGGCATTTTCTGTGCCCAGACCGAACCCGCCAGCGCCCGACAAAGCGTTGGTCAAATAGCCAAAAGAGCGGTACATACCGTGAAACTCGTTATCGAATGCCATTGCCGGTACGGAGACCGCTGCCAAAGCACCTGCTGCTGCTGCGATTGCTACTGTTTTTTTCAAATTCATGTGTGTTCCTCCCATTTTTTATGATAGCTGCTTGCACAACTTCGATTAACGTACTGTAAAACCACTATTGATGCGCCGTTCACCACCTTTCAAAGTAAATTTACCTGCTCTTCCCAAGCAACAGCATCTGTCTGAAAATTATAATCTATAAAAACAAATACCTCTACGCATCCAGCTCAGTAGCGGACGCGTAAAGGTATAATTTTTCCTACGCTTATTATTGTTTTTTCTGAAACGTTCACAGTGTGTTTCGCTCCCGCTCTTTGCTGCCAGCTGTGCTGGACTCAGTTTCAATAATCGGTCAGCTACTAGATAGGTTCGTTTGTTTCAGGTCTTGTTCTATTCAATTGCGGCGAATATACTACAAATCAAACGAATGTCAACATTTTATTCACAATTAGCCATAAAAATAGAACAACAACTTATTTTTATGCTTTAAAACCGTTCAGTGCCCCGCCTGACACAGCTCCGTCAGCACACCAAGGCTGCTCTTTGGATGTATAAAAGCGATACGAGTTCCATGTGCGCCATTGCGTGGTTTCTCATCAACCATGCGCGCACCCTCTGCCAGCAATTTGGCGATAGCGGCCTCGATATCGGCAACCTCGTAGGCAATGTGGTGGATGCCGACCCCGTTTTTTTCGATGAATTTGGCAACCGGGCTCTCTACGGAAGTCGGTTCCAATAGTTCAATCTTTGATTCTCCGACTGCCAGCATGGCTACCCGCACCTTCTGTTCGGCAACTTCTTCGATCCCGGCAAAAGCCATACCGAGGCTATCGCGGTAGAACGGGATAGAGGCGTCCAGGGATTGCACGGCGATACCGATGTGATTTATTTTAGTCAGCATTATAGAACCCTTTCTGAATAACACGGAGCAACGGAGCAACTGAGAAAGTCAACAGACAATTCTTTTGATTCCGTCTTTAAGAAGCTTCGTGTAAAAGTTTATCAACAAGCCGGTTCGTATCCCGGACAGTTTTAGATACGTGTACAACTGGGCCTCGTGAACTGGTTGCAGCTTTTCAACACATTTCAGCTCAATAACAACGGCTCCACCTACAACCATATCCATTCGTAAGCCATCATCAAGCCTAATTCCCTTGTAGCTGACCGGCAACAGCTTCTGCCGTTCCACCTGCAAACCTGCTGTGGTCAACTCATATTCGAGGCATGTTTCATACACGGACTCAAGCAAGCCAGGACCTAGTAAACTATGAACTATCAGTGCCTTACCAATTATCAATTCGGTCAATTCTGACTCAAAGAGCTTTTTCTCCGTTGCTCCGTTGCTCCGTGTTATTCCAGTCATTATAAAACAACCGTCTCCGTATGTTTCCCGAATACCACTCTGAATACATCTGATATTTCGCCCAGTGTCGCGTAGGTCTTGACCGCTGCCAGAATGTACGGCATCAGGTTGTCCGTGCTTTTTGCGGCTTTTTCCAGTGTTGCCAGTGCCGCCGCGACAGCTGCGCCATCCCGCCCGGCCTTCATCGCTGCCAGTGACGCTTTCTGGGAAATCTCCACCTCTTCCTTGACCCGCAGCAGTCCGGTCGGTGGCGGCTCTTTGACGGTAAATTTGTTGACACCGACGATGATCAGCTGTTCTTTCTCAATGTCTTTCTGATAGGCGTAGGCTGAATCCTGAATTTCTTTCTGCTGGAAACCACGCGAGATGGCCTCAACGGCGCCGCCGAGTTTGTCGATCTTGTCGATATAGTCAAGCGCCGCTGCTTCGATCTGGTCGGTCAACGATTCCACCAGGAACGATCCGGCGAGCGGATCGATACTGTCTGCCGCACCTGATTCATAGGCGATGACCTGCTGGGTGCGCAGGGCGATGCGGACCGAGTCTTCCGTCGGCAGAGCCAGCGCCTCGTCGCGGGAGTTGGTGTGCAGCGACTGGGTGCCGCCCAATACGGCGGAGAGCGCCTGAATAGTGACACGCATGATGTTGTTGTCCGGCTGCTGGGCGGTCAGGGTGCAGCCGGCGGTCTGGGTATGAAAGCGGAGCATCTGCGATTTCGGATCTTTGGCGCCGAAACGCTCTTTCATGATTTTTCCCCAGATGCGGCGGGCAGCGCGGAACTTGGCCACCTCTTCAAAAAGATTGTTATGGGCATTGAAGAAGAAAGCGAGGCGAGGTGCGAATTCATCAACTTCCAGCCCGGCCTTGATGGCGGCTTCAACATAGGCAATGCCGTCGGCCAGCGTGAAGGCGACCTCCTGGACTGCGCTGGAGCCGGCCTCGCGGATGTGGTAGCCGGAGATGGAGATGGTGTTCCATTTGGGTACATGGTCTTTACAGTAGGCAAAAATGTCGGTAATAATGCGCATCGACTCTTTGGGCGGATAGATGTAGGTACCGCGAGCCATGTACTCCTTGAGGATATCGTTCTGAATGGTCCCGGAGATCTTATCCGCAGAAGTCCCCTGTTTTTCGGCGACGGCAATGTACATACAGAGCAGCACGGCAGCGGTAGAGTTGATCGTCATGGAGGTGGAGACCTTGTCGAGCGGTATGCCGTCGAAGAGGATTTCCATGTCGGCCAGTGAATCGATCGCGACACCGACCTTGCCGACTTCGCCAAGGCTCATGCCGGCATCGGAGTCATAGCCCATCTGGGTCGGCAGGTCAAAGGCGATTGAAAGCCCGGTCTGACCGGCGGAGAGGAGATATTTATAACGCTCGTTGGACTCTTTGGCGGTGCCGAAACCGGCATACTGACGCATGGTCCAGAAGCGGCCGCGATACATGGTCGGCTGTACGCCACGAGTGTAGGGGTACTCGCCCGGAAGGCCGAGCTGCTCTTCATAACCGGGATAATCAAAACCGGGGGTAAAGCAGCGCTCCATCTCGATGTTTGAGGAGGTCAGGAACGGATCCATCCGCTCAGGTGACTTGGCAAGACCTTTGACAACCTTCTCATTCCATTTCTTTTTACTGTCTTGAATGCTCATATATGACTCCTTTTCACGCACAAATTCAGTTTAAAATCATTAATAACACGGAGCAACGGAGCAACGGAGAAAGTCAAAAACATAAATCTTTTGGTTTAACCCCACAGGCATCAAGCTTTTATCTTGGTTTTCCCCAAATATTTTAGTCTTTTAGTCTTGGTTTCCTCTGTTGCTCCGTTGCTCAGTGTTATTCAAATGTTTATTACGGTTTTAATAAAAAACCAGGGGAGAAGTCATACTCCCCGCCCTGGCTTTTACTTCATAATCAGCAAACCGTACCTGCTTAAAGAACCGCTTGCAAATACTCTGTCGTCCGTTCGCGTTTTTCTTTTTCAACCGCCTTCGGATCTACTTCAACAAACTTTTCGTCTGGCGTAATCTTGAAGAGCGGCTGCCCTTTCTGGACGATGGAACCGTCACCGCTCTGGATAACAATCTTGTCGATGGTGCCGGAGTAGGTCGCCCGGACGGTATTGAACATCTTCATGACTTCGATGATGTACAGCGCCTGCCCTTTTTCAAAATGCATCCCTTCATGGACAAAGGTAGGCAGACCGGGGGCTTCCTGGCCGTAATACATGCCGCCGCAGATCGCGACGACTTCATCGGCCTTGGTTGCCGGGGGCGGAACCAGAATTTTTTTCATGCGCACCTGAAGTTCCGAGTCAAACAGGTAATCCGGAATGGTTACTTCAAGATCCTCTTCCACCTTGAAATCCCAGAAGTTGGTTTTATCGGCGACCAGGAACAGCATGCCAAGCAGCTCAACTCCGGCCTCAAAGCCGAAGTGCGAGGCACGAATCTCTTCCCACAGCGTTGCAGAAAAGCCACCTTGCGGCTTTTCCTTGCCAAGGATTGCCACCAGTTTTGCGTGGTCATCGACACCGAGCTTGAATGTTGCATTAAGTGTTGCGTAGAAGCTGAGTGCTCTCTGGAGAACTTCGTTGTCATGGCTCCAGATAACTTCGGCAGCCGGCACATGGCGCCGGTAGTGCATATTCAGATATCGGTAGGTTTCATCAAGGATGATCATCGGGTTTTTGAGCCAGATGACGTTGCCTTTTTCCATCTTGAAGTTTTTGCGGTTGATACTTAACCAGCCGGATAGCAGATGCGGGTCTTCGATGAATTTCTCGATTGGGCGGGTCACCAGAGTGCCTTTACGGTCGAGCGTCTGTGACATAGCCTTGGCGGCATCAGGCTGATTCGGGAACTGCTCGGCAATGATCTTGGCATAGTGCTTCTTCATCTGGATAAAGGCAAACACCGGATCAAGCTTGCTGGCCTCTTCCTTCAGAAGGCCGACCAGCGTCAGATACGGCACGACAAAGCGGGTGGTCGGCTTGGCCATAACGTTATAGCCGAGGAACCAGTTGACCAGGCCGTAATGGAACTCTAGATTGGTGCCGACATCGTTACCGCGTAATGTGGTGTGGCAGAGAACTTTCGCCATCTGCTTGTAGCTCTCGAGACGGTCTTCGCCCTTGGTAAGAAGCAGTGCGATGTTAGAGTCATACGCCCCGGCAACTCGGTAGCGCATGAACATACCGGTGTCGGGATTAACGAGGCAGATACCCTGATCGTCGCGGATTTCACCTTCAATCGGCTTTGACCAATAGCGGATCACGCCGCCGGCGTGCGGAGAAAGCGACGCATCGGTCGCATTCAGGCGGGCTTCAGCGGAGGCATTGAAACGGACAAAACGTTCCGGTTTCGGCAGCCGCTCCTTGTGACGGGCGATAAGCGCCATCGCCTCAACAAGTGATTCCACAATAAAGAAGTCGTTCTTGTCTTTAGGGTTGGTGAATTTGAGGCTGTAGCAGAGTTCGGTAACGCGGTGCTCCACCTGAATCCGGGTGTTAACCTCCATGAAGTAGTGACGGTCGCGGTCAACGATGCACTCGAAAGTCGAGGCAGAATCAAGCCCAACCGCCAGACCGAAGCGGGCCGACTCTTCTTCCATACGCTTCAGCACCTTCAAATCGCTCTCGAGCGCCTTTACCTCGGCTTTGCGACCCGCCTTTTTGGCACTTTCAATGGCGGTGGTCAGCCCTTCCTG
The DNA here is from genome assembly GCA_013349405.1 of Desulfuromonadales bacterium. Lineage (GTDB taxonomy): Bacteria > Desulfobacterota > Desulfuromonadia > Geobacterales > Pseudopelobacteraceae > JACRCG01. The sequence goes on from DUZS01000028.1 coordinate 37,449, forward strand.
GGTAACGGAGATCTCGAGCAGTTTCTGCTCATGCATCTGCAGGGAGCAGTCACGTCCGCCGAGAGAAACGCACCAGACACCATTACCGAGCAGCTGGATTTCATTATGACGGGTCTGCTCAATATTGAGCTCGACGAGCACGTTTTTGTTGTCGCCGACACCGTTGGCCTTAACCTCGTTCAGAACTTCGCGCACCAGTGTCGGTGCTTCCTTGGCTGCTTCGGCAATCTGCTTGTCGGTTGCTTTTTTGAGCGTCAGCAGCGAGGCACCGAGGATACGCTGCCCTTTACCGCCACCACCGCCGATCGCTTTTATACGGAAACGGCTCTGCGGATGCTTTTTAAAAAGCTCGACAACTTCGGTCTGTACCTGGGCACACAGCTCTTCAATCGAGAACAGGTCAACACCCTTGCGATACGAGGCCATGAGGATGTGATCAGCCAGAGTCGCAACATCAATCTTCTTATCAGCCAGAACGTTACTATCGCAGTCAAGTCCTTCGGCATCGGCAAGTTTGAGCAGCTTTTCACGGGTCGGGAACTTTTTCAGCAGCGTCAGCGCCGTGATATTGTTAATACCGGGGGTAACACTGACATTAACCGCCAGGGCGGTGCGCTTGGCTTCGTCTTTTTTACCCGCCTTGGCCTGTGTTCCGGCACAGGGCCCGATAAACTTGAGTCCTGCGTTTTCAATGGTTGCCACAAACTCTTCATCTTCCGCCATGAAGCCGTAGCCGGCAAAAACAGAATCATAGCCGTTATCTTTGGCAATGGTAATAATCTGATTCATCCGTTCGACACGCTCTTCCTTACTGGCGCCGCTGTAGTCCGGCACCCGGTGGACACGGGTAGAGTCAGTCAACTGGCGCAGTTCGGGAGCCAGAGCGTTCGGATAGACGATCGAATCCTTCTCCGAGAGCAGAATGCCGTAATGGGAAATACCCATCTCGGTGTAGACATCCATCGCCTCTTTGCGGATCGGGCCGCGGCAGACGATCAGCGGCTTCAGGTCTTCACAGGCAAAGGAGCGCACCCATTCGGATTGTGACAGGCTCAGGCGGCGCTCGCGGTGAATCAACGGGTTGTGCTTGTAGTAATCAGTCATCGCAATGTATCTCCAATCATGTAGTCGGATAAAATATTTTTTTAATAACACGGAGCAACTGAGCAACGGAGACAAATCTTAAAATCAAATTCGTAGACAATAAATCTTATTTTTTAAACCCGATTCAATTCTTTAATTTTCTTTTCTTATTGCCGTTCTCAGTTGCTTGCCTAGAGGCACCTACTTTTGGCCGTTGCTCCGTGTTATTTAAGATTGCCTTTACGGATCAGTGGAACTCTCTCTGGATGCCGCCCATCGGTGATGGCTTGTAATGGCGCAGGAAGAAGTTCATGTTTTCGCCCAGCACCTTACGCAGGTCGGTCGGCATGACGATCGACGAGATCGAACCGAGTGCCAGACCCTCTTTCGGGTTCATGAGCTCTTTCTCGTAACGGGTGTTCAGCGCGCCTTCCTGCAACTTCAGCCACTCTCCGGCCTCTTTCTCGGCATCTTTTTTGGCATCATCGCCGTTCATTCCGGCGGCGATGCGCTCTTTGGCACCGTTTTTAACCATATCAGCAGCGGTGCCGCGAATTTTGCGCATTTCATCCTTGTAGACAAACTCTTTACCAGCCGGCCCCATAACCGCAAGACGGGTGGTCGGCAGCGCCAGCACCAGGTCGGCGCCGGTCGGATAGTTGTTGTAGGAAGCATAGGCGCCGCCGTAGGCATTGCGCAGGATCAGGAGAATGCGCGGGGTACGGACATCGACGATGGAGTCGAGCATCGAGCGGCCGGCCTGAACGATGCCGCGTGATTCCTGCTCACGACCGGGGAGAAAACCGGTGGTATCTTCCATGAAAATGATCGGAATATTGTAAATGTTGCAGAAACGGACAAAGCGGGCGATCTTCACGGCGGAGTCGCAATCGATCTGGCCCGAAGATACGGCGCTGTTATTGGCGCAGAAACCGACCACGTTGCCGTCAAGGCGGCCAAAGGCGGTGACGACTTCACGGGCGCGCTCCGGCTGCAGCTCAAAATAATCGCCATGATCACAGATCTGCTGAATAATAATTGAAACATCGAACGGGGTATTGAAACCGGTCGGTGAGTTGAAGGCTTTTTTCAGCAGCGTGTTGATCTCCCAGGTTTTCCGGTCAAGCGGGTCGCTCGTCGGCTGATAGGGTGACATAACACTGTTGTTGTCAGGAATATAGGAGAGCAGCCGCAACGCCTGGCGCAGCGCGGCAACTTCGTCGTTCACTGTCAGATCGGCAACACCGGACTTGCCATGGACTTTCGGTCCGCCCAGCTCTTCCGGGGTAATATCTTCGCCGAGAACCGACTTGACAACGCCCGGGCCGGTCAGGCCGAAGAAGGTGTCATTCGGCTGAATGACAAAGCTCCCCTGACGTGGCAGATAACTGCCGCCACCGGCGTTAAATCCGAACATGCACATGATGGATGGCACGACGCCGCTGATTTTGCGCAGTGCCGTAAAAGCCTCGGCATAACCGTCGAGGCCGCCGACACCGGCCGGCACAAAGGCACCGGCGCTGTCATTCATGCCGATAACCGGAATGCCCTTTTCTCCCGCCATGTTAAACAGCTTGGCGAGTTTACTGCCGTTGGTGGCATCGATGGAGCCGGCTCGTACGGTGAAATCGTGTCCGTAAATAGCGACGTCACGGCCATCAACGTTGATTATTCCGGTAACCAGTGAAGCGCCGTCGAGGTTTTTACCCCAGTTTTGAAAGAGAATATTCGGCTGGCTGGCAGTAAGGGTGCGAATACGCTCCCACACGGTCATACGCTTCTTGAAGTGCTGCTTCTCGATCTGATCGATGCTGACCGAATGAATCGGACGCTGAATCAGATCGTGTCCCGCCTGCATGGCCTCTTCGTAGCCGCCTTTTTTACCCGGGATTTCACCTGGAATGGTAAATTCCTGGGTTTGTGCCGGTGCGAAAGGGTTTTTCAGTGATGGTTTAATTGCAGTTTTTGACATCTTCGCCATCCTTCCTGTGTGATTATGTACCAGCTACCTCAGTTGAAGTATGTTCTTTTAAATCAAACCCCTTCAAACCTCGCCTTATCAGGGGAGGCTGCAAAGTGTCCCCCCTGACAAGGGGGGGCTAAGGGGGGTTAGCGGGTTACCACAGCCAGCACTTTGACTTCTGTGCCATCTTTTGAGAGAAGCCGATGCTTTAAAGCTGAATCAAAATAGACACAGTCGCCCGGCTCCAGGATTATCCGCTTTTCATCAAGGACAAGTTCTGCCGTTCCGCTCATAATGAAGAGAAACTCTTCACCGTCGTGACTGTAGGTGTTCTCTTCAAGCGCTTTTTGGGTAATGGAAAGCAGAAACGGTTCCATTTTCTTGTTCTGTTTATGAAAGGAGAGTGATTCGTACGAATAGCCCTGACTGGTGCCGGCCTTTGAAATAACGCGGGGAATAGATTTACGCTCGTGCGCACGCACGACTTCGTAGCGGCACTCCTCTTCGTCCTCGGTAAAAAAAAGACCTATTTTTACATCAAAAAATTTGGCAATTCTGGACAGGGTCGCAATCGGCGGAGAAACATTATTATTTTCGATCTGGGAAATGAGGGCAGGTGAAAAGCCGGTCTCCTTGGCAACAGCCTGGAGAGTCAGCTTTTTTGACAGGCGGAGCTTTTTGATTTTAGCCCCAATGTTGAATTCGCGCATTCAAACCCCTGACAATAAAAGTAAAACTCAGTTTCAGTGCGGGGTTTGTATACAATTTGCTTTACAATGTCAATAAAATTCCTTCTAACAGATGCTAAAAAAACAACAGCAAGGGTAAAATTAGTTTACTCTTGGTAAATGCGATTCATTTATAGCCTGAGTTTGCGTGCCAGCAGCTGCAGGGTATGAATTACCTCAACATTTGAGCCATGCTGTTTGAGACCATCTGACAGCTGCATCATACAGCCGGGGCAGCCGGTCGCAACAGCCTGAGCCCCGGTAGCCTCAATCGCTTCACTTTTCCCGTTGTTGATGTTCATGGAGGAGTCGTAGTGATAGACGTTGAACGTCCCCCCCAGACCGCAGCACTTGTCTGCTCCTGCCATCTCCACGAGTGTAACGCCGGGTGTCTTCTGTAACAGCTCGCGCGGTTGTCTGGTGATGCCACGCGTGCGGAGATGACAGGGGTCATGGTAGGTGACGCTGATTTCTTCGCCGCTGCCGGTTTCAGCCGTATCAAGCCCCAATAGATGCAGCAGTTGAGCAGCATCGACGGTTTTTTTCGCCAGAGCATCGAGCCGTTCACGCAATTCCGGATTGCGTTTACCCACCACGAGCGGATAGAGGCGATGCAGGGCACCGCCGCAGGTAGCGCAGGCACTCATGACATAATCAACTTCGTATTTTTCAAATTCGGCCAGATTCTTTTCGGCAAGATCGCGCACCGTCGCCAGATCACCGCCTGACATACCGGGCAAGCCGCAGCACTGCTGCCCTTTGGGAATAATGATCGTACAGCCGAGGTGACGAAACAGCGCCAGGGCGGCCTCGCCGACTTCGCTATAGACAAAATTGGTCATACAACCAACAAAAAAAGCGATGCGCGGCTTGCCCGGCTCTCCGGGAATGACTTCCGGATGCTGATCCATGAAACTGTTTTTGGCAATTTCAGGAATATAGCGGGTAGTACCGACAAACGGTGCCGGGAAACGGAGACGCAGTCCGGATGTTGCAGGAACTTTTTTGAAGAACAGCGGCCCTAAGATCCCGGCCATTTTAGCACCCATCTTCATCCGGGTTCTGCTCTTGATCACCTGACCAACTGCAGCATGAAATGTGGTCAGACCACGTTTCTGAGCCAGGGACTCCCGGGCCGCAATAACAATCTCGTCGGTCGGAACATCGTTGGGGCATTTATCGACACAACTGCCGCAGAGCAGGCACTTGGACATGGCCTGATAGGTCTGGTCATCCAGCTCGAGATCGTCAGCCAGGATATGCTGGGCCAGCGCCACCTTGCCGCGAGCGACAGCCGGCTCGCGCTGAAACGCCGTGAAGGCAGGGCAGTTCTGACGGCAGGCACCGCACTTGACACATTTTTTCAACTGATCTTCAACCCGCTTGAGAGGATCTTGTATTTTGTCTGGCATTTGAGAACCTTTCTTTAATAACACGGAGCAACGAAGCAACAGAGAGAGTCGACAGACTAAAAGATCACTACCCCACAACGGTATTCCAAACGAACCAACAAAGACAACATTAAATATCTTATTTGTTTTCTCCGTTGCTCCGTTGCTCCGTGTTATTCATATCTGGTGCTTCCACTCTTCCAGCGCCACCAATGCACGCTCCGCCAACCTCTGCCGCCGTTCCTTCTTCTTGATCCTCCCCGGTAGCTCGGGAAAAAGTCCGTAATTCACATTCATCGGCTGAAAATGCTTCACATCGGCATTGGTAATATGATGCATCAGGGCACCGAGAGCCGTTTCCGGTGCTGGTACCGGGATTGGCTGCCCCTGAACAAGATGAACAGCGGCAATACCGGCAAGAAAGCCGCTGGCGGCGGACTCAACATATCCTTCCACACCGGTAATCTGACCGGCGAAAAAAATACGGCCATCGCTTTTCAACTGCTGGGTTGTCTCCAGCAGAGCCGGAGAGTTGATAAAAGTATTGCGATGCATCGAACCGAGCCGCACAAATTCGGCACTCTCCAGGCCCGGTATCATGCGAAACACCCGCCGCTGCTCCGGCCAGGTCAGCTTGGTCTGAAAGCCGACCAGATTGTACATGGTTTTATCACGATTTTCGGCGCGTAGTTGTATGACCGCATGAGCCTCATGGCCGGTGTGCGGGTTAAGCAGGCCGACCGGCTTCATCGGGCCGAAACGCAAAGTTTCAACGCCGCGCGAGGCAAGCTCTTCCACCGGCATGCACCCTTCGAAGTGGACTACTTTTTCAAAGTCACGCGCCGGAACCTTCTCGCCACAATTCAACGCATCGATAAACGCCAGATATTCCTCTTCATTCAGCGGGCAGTTGAGGTAATCATCGCCATCCCCTTTGCCGTAGCGTGATGCGGCAAAGACCTTTGTCATATCAAGCGAATCGGCGGCGACAATCGGCGCAATAGCGTCATAGAAGTAGAGCCGGTCACCGGTCAGCTGAGTCAAAGAGGTGGCCAGGGCATCACTGGTGAGCGGCCCGGAGGCGATGATAACGATACCTTCGGCAGGAATTTCAGTAGCTTCACCCCGCTCAATCCGGATCAGCGGATGTGACTCAATTTTTTCGGTAACGTATGCGGAGAAGAGTTGGCGATCAACCGCAAGTGCGCCACCGGCCGGGACCGCAGTGGCTTCGGCAGCCTCCATCGTCAAAGAACCGCAGCGGCGCAGTTCCTCTTTCAACAGCCCGACCGCGTTATCAAGCGAAATGCCACGCAGGGAATTGGAGCAGACGAGTTCCGCGAGCCCCGGAAGTTCGTGGGCCGGGGAGAACCGGAGCGGCTTCATTTCATGGACGACAACGGAGACGCCGCGCTGTGCGACCTGCCAGGCCGCTTCACTGCCGGCAAGACCGCCGCCGATGATGGTGATGTGGTTATTCATAGTTCCTTTCATTTTCCGCAACACTTTTTGAATTTTTTACCACTGCCACAGCTGCAGGGATCATTGCGCCCCACTTTGGCCGGGGCGCCGAACATGCTCTGACTGAGTGAAGGACCGGGGAAGGAGATGCGCTTTTTGTAATCATTGTAACCGGCTACGTAGGCGTTTATAAACTCACTTCGCTCATTGGGCTTAATATGATGAAAGACAACATTCGGCAGATGCCGTGCTCCCTCGTGCAGGGCAAAGAATGCTTTCTGATAATTGCCCTTTTGCTGTTCAAGCTGAGAAAGCTCAAACCACCCCTCGATCAGACGTGGTTCAATACGCACCGCTTCTTCATAACAGTCTGCAGCCTTGTCAAAACGCTTGATAAATCTGAGAATGTTCGCATACCCGAGCTGCAACTCGACCTTGGTCGGATGCCTGGCAATTTCCTTCTTATAAAGTGTAATAGCGTCAGTCAATCCCATCTCTCTCCCCATGGCGGTTAAGTGTGGCACAATGGTGAGGGGTGAATCTTCTTCTGCTGCCATTCTGGCAATCTTGTCCTTGATTAACGTAAGCCGTATCAGTTCAACCGTTACTACCATCGAACCGGAAGATGTAAGCGCAAGCGTATCTTCCCTGCCACAACCAAGACAGTTGAGATCATCGGCAATAAACGGTTTTGGCTCTGTCTGGCTGACAAACACCGACTCAACGGCATAATGAGAAATATCGCCGCAGGCACTGCATACCATCTCAAGATTCAGCTCATCCCGCGTTATTTTTCCCAGATCGCTGATGTCGAGAGCCGCCCGCCGTTCGGCGTCTTCTGCTTCGTAGGCAAGATACTCTTCTTCCAGAGCGGCAAGCTCTTCCGATTCGATCCCATGTAGCTTGTTCAGAATCAGGTAAGCGCGATCAATCTCGCTCTGCCCTTTGCCGGTCAATGGCGCAAGGCGTGCGATAAAGCGCTGATCCGGAAGTGCTTCAATAGCTGATGCCAGAGTCTCCTTATCTGATTTTGCCAGCTCATCGAAATGGCGCTCAAAGTATGCCACAGCCAGTTCACTGCCGCTCTTTTCGAGAATGCCCTCCAGATAATAATGCTTATCTTCCTGATTAGACTCCAGCACTGTGATGATTGCACTCACCGCCTCCTCACCAAACCCGACCAGTGCCGTGGCGCACGCTTCACAGAGCAGGTCAAAATCTGCATGCGTAGCGTCAATTAACGGTGGGATAAACTCCCGATAGCGGAGTTGTCCCATAATTTCGGCAATACGCACTGAGCCGTACATGTCCCTCTGTTCTTCAAGTGCTTCGGTCAAGCGGGCAACCGCCTGAGCTCTTTCCAGCGTGGTAAAATGAGCGACAATAGCGTCTGTGACCGGCACATCCTGCAGATTCGTCGTCAGAAAGGAAAGTATGGCGTCAGTTTCATCCATGGCTGGTTCCGGATTCGCAACCCATGCAGCTGCGGCAATACAGGCAGGAAACAGCGCGAACAGGCCGGTGGCTGCATCGTGTTCGTCAAGGTCCGGAATGTTCTGCCAGATATCCCGGCAGGCATCAAGTACCAGGATCACCCTCTCCGGCAGGCGCTGCTTATGCTGCTCATAAAAAGCCAACGCAGGGCGATATTCGAGGTTACCAAGTTTTCTGATAACGTCATCCAATTCGACCGCAAGTATGCTCGGTACAAACAACGGGATCTCTGCAAACTTCGGGACAATGTACCCTTCCCATTCATCCTGAATCATCGTGAGTGGTTCGGTCGTGCCCATCAAAGTACCCATCAGAAATTTAAGATCACTATCGATGGCATCCAGTTTCAGCTCCGGCATGGCAGTAGCAATTATCCTGATAAGATCAAGTAGCTGGAGATGATGCGCATTCCAGGCTAGATCCGTCAGCACAATCGTCATTGTCGGGTTTCGCGTTGGGTACCCGGCTTTATTATAAAATTCCTTCATGCACGCGTCGGCAAATTGTCTCAGCATCAGTTCCGGCAATTCACCCGCTGCTCCGATTATGGCGTATAACCGTTCCGGTTCGTGCGGTGACTGCTGCAAAAATTCCAGAAATATCTCCAGAGCACGTTCGGGCCAATGCCGGGCCAGCAAACCCAGGGGGTAAGAGGAATTCCAGGCGGGAAGATCCCGCCATATGTCAGCCAGAAAAGGGAGATGCGGCTGCAACAGATCATCCGGCAGTTCGCGGAACAGGCATAGCAACAGAAAATCGTCAGTGAACTCGGACATCAGTAAACTGATGGTTGCTTCATCGAACAGGGCACGTATCGCCATGTCAGCAGAAGTTTCATTCCACCGACGCAGATCTCTGATATTGGCAAGCGCCCACTGCGCGATCAGGGGGTCACGGGTGTGAATCTGGCTGAATGGAATGCCTGCAAATGATGGTGTGGTGTTCATGGTGGCCTCGTTATCGAATATTGCCTTGTAAAGCAACCCTTAAGCTCCCCTGATGCGCTTGATTCAAGGCTCTCGTGGTAGCTCAACGGCTCGGCAGAACACCTGCCGGTTTTTAGGGCAGGTGCTTCTGTCTGGTTATACATTTCAGCTTGGAGCTAGTTGAGAACATTTAGGACACCGGTAAATTCCGTACTCAGAATTATGAACACCTAAATCAGATAGATTGTCAGGAAAGCATTTCGCGCAGTACTTACCGCCTTTTGTTTTGTGGCTGTAGTAGTGTCTAAGTTCATCAAAATTGTAGTCTTCTTTTCTAACCCTATATTTCAACTTCAATATTATAAGAGAGGATATTAATGCTGATACCAATATCAGTGATACAGCTAATGCTGTTACTTGTTGTTCCTTTGTTAGTATTTTATCAAAGTCGAAAGGATAAGTTGCCGGAGCGTGAGCAAGCAGCCATACTATTAGGGATGTGGATATCAACCATACTATTCGCTGTTGAATGTCTTTTAGAAGGAGTTCGATGATTTTATGCATTGAAAATTTCCCTCGTTATTTCTGTTCTAACTTGGTTTTAAAGCGTCACCTAATTAAGGGTGACGGTAGTAAGTGTGACTCCATCAGATATCAATAACTTCTTGAATTTCAACCGGCGAAGGTCAGATAATAGTTTGTTGTCATTTGCCAATCTTTTTCTTAAAGCACAGTTAATTTTCAGGGTGGTATTACCTTTACCCTGTACCGAGACTGTGCCACGAATTCCTTTATAATCGAGTTCTGTCTCGTAGTACTTTGCAAAGTTCTTTCTGTCTTCAATTTGCCCGACTGCTTCGTACTTTATATCCTCTCCAGCCTCTTTTTTCTCAAGTGCTGGGAGCTTAGCATATATCCGTTGGGCTTCTTTGTACTCTGGAGCAGTTTTAGGGATGGCATCCAGCTGAATCCTTGCTACATGAGGTTGGCCGTATTTCAAGAACCTTTTTGCGTCAGCTAGGTGTTCTGCAGGTGATTTATTATAAAACGCAGGACTTGCATTCTCGTTAGCAAACGCTGATTGAGCAAAAATAGTCATACAAAGAAATGCTACAGCAAGCAGCCTCATATATTTCTCCTCTTGGGTAATTGTGCCTACTACGGAGCACTCCGTTATTTTCTGGGGTTTTCGGTTTTGTTGTATAACGGGCATGAAGTTGACCCGCCGGTTTTTGGGCGGGTCGAACTTTCTGGTTGGAAATTTTCTTTTTCGCCATTGTTTATATGAATTTTGTCAAAGGCGTAGGTTTTGACACCTCACTGCTATTAGTTTTGATGAGGCTTAAATGTGTCATTGAATTATAAAGTGCATCTGAAACATATCCACTTTGTTTCCAATTTGTCATAATCCATTTCATTTCCGCATGTCGAACAAGTAGGCGTATTTTCTGCCTGCTCACATTTTGAGTTATCGCCATAAACATATTGAAGTGCAAGCAAGTCTTCCAGCAAGTCGGGTTTATTCATAAGTGGCCTCGTTAAATATCAAACTTTTGGTTTGCATGATACTCAGCTTCTTCCCAGCTCATTTTAAGATTTTCGGCAAGAAAGTTTTTATAATTTGTTACAAAATCGAAAACTCCTTCCCATCGTACTCTTTGTCGTTCAGTTCGTTGCCTAAAAGCGTTAGACTGAAAGAGTAAATCCCAATGCCTTTTAGCTTCTGCTGTATTGTTAGTTTCTCCGAAATATGAAGCCAATGCCGCATATGACAGCTCGTATCCGTGTTTTAACGCTATTCTATGACATTCAAGCCCTTTACCAGCATGACCTTGCCTATATCCATTTAAAGCATTATCGTTACCGAAAAGTTTGTGAAATATTGTTTTTCGCTCAAATTGTATCGGAATTCGACCAATCCCTTGTGCCTCAAAAAGATGTATAAATCCTTGTTCATAATAAGCTCTAACACATCCCTTTTCCGCTGCCTTTCTATACATATCTAGAGCTTTATCGACGTCGAGGTCATAGTTTGGTGTTTTCATATATTTATCTGCTTCTCGGACTAAATCAGCCCAGTCAGCACTATTGCTTTGAACTTTTGCTACTTGTTTAATTTTAGACGCGGATAATGCTTTTTCGGACGCTATCCCTATGAAATCCGCTGTAGATTTTATAGCATTAATAGCTTCCTGGAGAGGAGCTTGGAAAAATTCCCGATTACTGCTTACACGAAATCCCTTTTTTTCGAGTATTCCGTGTGCATACTTCTCGCCTAGATCACAATCGGCTATACATACACTGTGGGCAACCATAAACTGCATCGGAACGCCGGTTGCAGAAGATAGTTCATTTGCCCTTTTGTCTGGGTTTGTGGTTGTTTTACCTACCTTAACAAGCCCTTCTAAAGCTGGATTTATAAGTGCGTAAATATAACCAGGGTTTCCCATTATTCACCTCATATTTTGTTTTATACGCTTTGCTAAACATTTCTTCTGTATTTCTAGCGAGTTTACAATATGCTGATTAATTATTTGTTCGTATGCATCAATCTCTGT
>DUZS01000029.1 GCA_013349405.1 Desulfuromonadales bacterium
CCGGCAAACGCGGCATCGCTTACCGTAACCGTTACGGGACTTAGTGCCACTGATACTATCGGCGTCTCCGGTTATCTAATCACCGAGAGCGCCATAGCACCTGCAGCAACTGCAGCTGGCTGGACTGGTACCGCCCCGGCAACTTTCACTTTCTCAAGTGAAGGCAGTAAAACCGCCTACGCCTGGGCCAAAGATGCCGCTGGCAACGTCTCCGCCAGCCGCTCGGCCGCTACCACTATCACCCTGCCCGATGTCACCGCACCGGCGCTGAACAGTTTTACTCTGCCACAGACTGCAACTGATCTGACCGTTGCCGTTGCCGGCCTGAGCGCCACTGATACTGTCGGCGTCACCGGCTATCTGATCACTGAGAGCGCCATAGCACCTGCAGCAACTGCAGCTGGCTGGACTGCTACCGCACCGACAACTTTCACTTTCTCAGGTGAAGGCAGTAAAACCGCCTACGCCTGGGCCAAAGATGCCGCCGGTAACGTCTCCGCCAGCCGTTCGGCCATTACCACCATTACCCTGCCAGATATCACCGCACCGGCGCTGAACAGTTTTACTCTGCCACAGACTGCAACTGATCTGACCGTTGCCGTTGCCGGCCTGAGCGCCACTGATACTGTCGGCGTCACCGGTTATCTGATCACCGAAAGTGCCACCGCACCAGCTGCAACAGCACCAGGATGGAGTGCAGCCGCCCCGGCAACTTTCACTTTCTCAAGTGAAGGCAGTAAAACCGCCTACGCCTGGGCCAAAGATGCCGCCGGTAACGTCTCCGCCAGCCGTTCGGCCGCGACCTCCATCACCCTTCCCGATGTCACCGCACCGTCGCTGAACAGTTTTACTCTGCCGGCAAACGCGGCATCGCTTACCGTAACCGTTACCGGACTGAGCGCCACTGATACTGTCGGCGTCACCGGCTATTTAATCACCGAGAGCGCCATAGCACCTGCAGCAACTGCAGCTGGCTGGACTGCTACCGCCCCGGCAACATTCACCTTCAGCAGCGCCGGCAGTAAAACCGCCTACGCCTGGGCCAAAGATGCCGCCGGTAACGTCTCCGCCAGCCGTTCGGCCATTACCACCATTACCCTGCCAGATATCACCGCACCGGCGCTGAACAGTTTTACTCTGCCACAGACTGCAACTGATCTGACCGTTGCCGTTGCCGGCCTGAGCGCCACTGATACTGTCGGCGTCACCGGCTATCTAATCACCGAGAGCGCCATAGCACCTGCAGCAACTGCAGCTGGCTGGAGTGCAGCCGCCCCGGCAACATTCACCTTCAGCAGCGCCGGCAGTAAAACCGCCTACGCCTGGGCCAAAGACGCCGCCGGCAACGTCTCCGCCAGCCGCTCGGCCGCTACCTCCATCACCCTGCCCGATGTCACCGCACCGTCGCTGAACAGTTTTACTCTGCCACAGACTGCAACTGACCTGACCGTTGCCGTTGCCGGCCTGAGCGCCACTGATACTGTCGGCGTCACCGGCTATCTGATCACCGAAAGTGCCACCGCACCAGCTGCAACAGCACCAGGCTGGAGTGCAGCCGCACCGACAACTTTCACCTTCTCAGGTGAAGGCAGTAAAACCGCCTACGCCTGGGCCAAAGATGCCGCCGGCAACGTCTCCGCCAGCCGTTCGGCCATTACCACCATTACCCTGCCAGATATCACCGCACCGGCGCTGAACAGTTTTACTCTGCCGGCAAACGCGGCATCGCTAACCGTAACCGTTACCGGACTGAGCGCCACTGATACTGTCGGCGTCACCGGCTATCTAATCACCGAGAGCGCCATAGCACCTGCAGCAACTGCAGCTGGCTGGACTGCTACCGCCCCGGCAACATTCACCTTCAGCAGCGCCGGCAGTAAAACCGCCTACGCCTGGGCCAAAGACGCCGCCGGTAACGTCTCCGCCAGCCGCTCGGCCATTACCGCCATTACCCTGCCCGATGTAGCTACACTGACAATTGCCGATGCACTTCTTGCCCTACGAATCGGATCGGGGAAAGTAAAGGCAAACGCACAACAGATGGCTCGTTTGGACGTGGCACCTGTTGTTAGTGGCAAGTCAGTTCCAGATGGCAAGGTTGATACTGGTGATGCCATTGTCATTCTCTCGAAAGTTGTTGGGAAGCGTATTTTGTAATTTACAGTAATAAGGTATACTAAAAGAGAATGATATGTGACGTTATAACGCGTCACATGTCTTAGCTATGACGTTAGGGAGGATTTTATGCGGTTTTTTAATTGGTATGCAATTTTTTTAATTTTCACTGTTCAAATTATCGCGGGGTGTGGTGGTGGCGGGGCAGCCCAGGCACCACCCGTCACAGAGCCAACTGACAAGACTGCACCAAATATCAGCTCTTTCACACTTCCGACCACATCAACGTCTTTGACCGTGTCCATTTCCAGCCTGACTGCGACTGACAATGTCGGCGTTACCGGTTATCTGGTAACCGAAAGCCCCGCATTCCCAGCCGCAACAGTAAGTGGTTGGACTGCCACCGCCCCGACCAGTTTCATTTTTTCTTCTTTTGGCACTAAAACCGCCTACGCCTGGGCCAAAGATGCCGCCGGTAACATATCTTTAAGCCGTTCAGCTACTGTTATTATGTTTATTACTTCAACCATAAACACCGTTGTTTCAAATCCAACTGCAATCAGCACTATTTCAATTTCAGGAATCTCGGATCCCATAATATGTGGAATTGACTTGCAAGTAACCTATCCAAATGGAACGAACTTCATCAATGGCACTACTTCGGGGGTAACTCTTGGATCTATATTGAGCACCCCAATTATTGGACAATTAGCAGCGGATGTTACCATTTTTGGAACTGATGGTTTTGGTTCCGGTGAAGTTGCTAAAATAAATTTTGCTACTGTCCCACCTGGCACTATTCCGACAAATTTTGGGGTTACTATTTTGAAAGTATTCAACTGTTCTGGTAGCCAAATTCAATAAGATATTTCTTTCTACCAGAGGTATCATCCAAGGTGTGCAAATTGAGCTAAATCTGCATTTTAATTTTCATACGCATGAAATCGTTCTAAACCACATCTTTTCAAGGGGCAGAGACGGTAATAACCTGGCTCCCCTCGCCTCCTGAATTGACAATTTGAAGTCTGAAATCCTTTTTAACTGAAGAATACGGGTGCCGCTGATAAATCATTTTTGTACAGTCAACGTACAATAGTTTCTCCCGGTCTGTCATCTCCTGTCCACGTCCACCAATCTGCACGCCATCAACATACATTGATGAGTTTTGGCTAAAATTCCTTCCGGTAATAATCAATTCATAATAGTTAACATACTCGTTTCCAACGGATACCTGGCCGATTTCCGGCCTGGTTTCGACAACCAGTGCCAACGACGCTGACCCATTTTCAGGGGAGTTTTTGACCAGCACCTGGTGCAGTCCACCAGGGACAGGTGGAACGGTAAACGAGAGCGTTTCCGATGAAACAAGCGTGCTGTTGAGCGCCGCCCCATCAAAAAAAAGCATTGAGGATTCTCCGAAATTGCTGCCAATAGCCGCAACCTCCCGCTCTTTACCTGATGCACAAAAACTGAGCTGAGCGGGATTCAGCGATGTAAGTACCGGGCGTAACGGTAACACGGTAAAATTATAAGATCTGCCGATCATACCGTCGGAGCGTTTCAGATAGAGTGCATAAATACCTGCCTCCAATTGTGGAGGGACGGTAAACTCAATAATCTTGGCATCACTTGTTCGCACAGCTATTTCAACACTCCCCAGAAAAACAGCGGCCTTTTCTCCGAAACCGGTACCGGAAAGCACGATCTTGGCACCAGGCTCTGCTTGCGCCGGAATAATGCTCAGGATAGTTACCGGAGTTGCCACAGGTGCAGGTGCCTGAGCCGGTTCACTCTTCACCCTTTTCAGACGTTCAGCAGCCTCAGTGGTAGTTGCCAGAAAAAAAAAGCATATTATGGTGAATATTTGTACAGTTGTAAGAAGCATTTTTTTTCTCCATTCCGTGTGGATTATTACCTCATCCTTTAACTGACATTGACATCCAGATGCCTCCCAGCATGAATATAACATTAGCACCCCATGCTGCAACAACAGGGGTCAAAATACCACTTCGACCATATGAAAGAAGTACTGCATTAAAAACGAAAAAAGCAAAACTTATCCCGATGCTTGCACCAATACCCATAGCAATGCCGCCGGAGCGACTGTTTCGCAGCGCAAAAGGGATACCGAGAACCACCATAATTAGTGCAGCGAACGGTGTTGCAATCTTAGTATGCATCAGTGTGTAGTATCGATGCGCCTGATATCCGCCACGTTTCAGATTTTCAGCATACTCTTTCAATACCAGGAGACTCATATTGTCGGCATCACGATCAAGCACCTGTAAATCTTCAATTTTAAGATTGAGATCCACCGCCATCTTCGGAACTAACTTCATTTCGAATCCAACCGGTGTCAGAAATTTTTTTTGTACCGCAGCAGGCAATATCCACTGCCCATGCTGATAAACAGCCATATCCGCGTCTATTCTGCTGACAGGATTCATATCTGCATCAACCTTCCAGATAACAACGCCGCTTAATGTGCGATTTTTGGGTTCAAACAGACGCGCCTGAAGAATCAGAGACTCTGATCGGAACCAGATGTTATTACGTTTGAAGGTAAGATTGTCCTCTTTTTTCTTGATTTTGACACGATCAATCTGTTCTGTTTTTGCATATGAATAAGGAAGAAGTATTTCAGCATTAAGAAGCAACACAATACTGGCTACAAATCCAAGGGTCAGCATCGGCAAAGAAATTTTCAACAAGCTGATGCCACAACTACGCATGGCAATAATTTCACTATCACGGGAAAGAACACCGAGCGTCAGAAGGGTGGCCATGAGTATTGAAAATGTAGCCGTACGGCTTAGCATTTCTGGAAGTTTCCAGGCAAAATAGTCTAATACATCTCCTGCATCCGCGCCAGCACGCATAAAACGGGGAATTTTTTCAATCATGTCAATTACGAGATAAAGACCGATAAACCCGCACAGGCAGAGGATAATAAGGCGTAACCAGGTTTTGGCAATGTACCTGTCCAAGAGAGTCATTTCAGGATGACCTTCGAAAAAAACAGGGACCGGATGTAACTGCAGACTGAATGAGATACAGAATAATTTTACATACGTCTGCAACGGGAACATCACTAATCACGACAAGCTCCATTAACTTGATAAGAGAATCCATATGAAAAAACAGGGTAAATAGTACGATACCCAGTAGAAAGGTGAGGAAATTTCGCGAATTATATAGTGAGATAACATTCGTTTCACGGCCTGATAATACATGAGCCATGGCTTAGAGTAAAGTGCTCAACAGACAAAAAAGCGGGAATCCGTCTCCAGATTCCCGCTGCAAGCTACTCTTTGAGAAAAATCAGCCCTGGGCTGACCACTGACCATGAAGATTACATAACTCGCGAGCGGTGACAGATGAAGCCGTAACAAAGAATACCGCTTCGGCAACTTCACCTGGCTTAAGGAATTGGCGATATGCCTTGCCATCAGCAAGCAGTTCAATCCACTCGATAAAATGTTTTTCCTCCATTGGATGTGCCACGCTGCCAACCGTAACTTTGTATCCGCCATCCACTTTTGTGATAACCGGTACATGCTTTTCTTTGGCGGCATCAACGGTGTTTTCTGTCAGCAACACCATCTCTTCTGCACAGCAGGTAAGAGCTCCGCCTCCGGCATGGATGGTTTCGACGATGTTACCGCACAGGTTACATTTGTAAACTTCAAGTAAATTTGCCATAGATAATTTCTCCTTTGTTGTATGAGTAACCCCGAAAGGGGCTCAGTAAATCACCAATTCTCGCCCAGCAGTTCAAAATGCGCTTTGGGGTGTAAGCAGGCAATGCAGAGTTCCGGTGCTTCTTTGCCTGTGTGGAGATAGCCACAGTTACGGCAGCGCCAGACGACATCGCCATCACGGGTAAATACCCTGCCGGCATCAATGTTTGCCAAAAGATCGCGATAACGTTTTTCATGCTGTTTCTCAGCCACAGAAATTGCCGTCCATGCCGCAGCAATCGCAGGAAAGCCCTCTTCCTTGGCGGTCGCAGCAAAAGCCGGATAAAGAAGTGTATGCTCTTCATGTTCACCATTTGCCGCCGCCAGAAGGTTTTCTGCCGTTGTCGCTATTTTTCCGGCAGGAAAGCAGGCAGTTATTTCAAGATCACCTCCCTCTAAAAATTTAAAAAAACGCTTGGCATGCTCTTTCTCCTGATTCGCCGTCTCCTCAAAAATATCGGCTATCTGAACAAAGCCCTCTTTTTTGGCAACTCCGGCAAAGTATGTGTAGCGATTACGCGCCTGACTTTCACCGGCAAACGATTTGAGCAGATTCTGCTCTGTCTTGGTTCCCTTGATAGATGCGGCCATAGTACCTCCATTTGGTAAAATTTAAACACGACTGATAGAGTCCTTTATACCGTACTTAATTTTTTTTGCAAGCAAGAAAAAAAGGGAGACACATTTCTGCGTCCCCCTTTAATTTCAAACAATAACATCAGATACTACTTATGCCTACTCTCGGCCACCTGCAGCAGCCCATTTTTCAAGCATTGCAGTCGTAACAGACTTTGGACGCTCGAGAGCGTAGCCCAGACCACGGTCCCAGGTGATGTTGGCCATGCAGCCGAGGGCGCGGCCTACACCGAACAGAACGGTGTAGAATTCAAATTCAGTCAAGCCGAAGTACATCTGGATAACTCCGGACTGTGCGTCAACGTTTGGCCATGGGTTTTTGGTTTTGCCATGCTCAGTGAGTACGCCAGGAGCAACTTCAAAGATCATTGCGATAACTTTAAAGAGCGGGTAGTCTTTGAGGCCTTCAGTATTCAGGCAGAACTCACGCTGTGAAGTGTAGCGAGGGTCGGTCTTACGGAGAACAGCATGACCGTAGCCAGGAATAACCTGACCGGCATTAAGAGTATCCCAGAGAGCAGCTTTGATCAGTTCTGCAGTAGGCTCGACGCCTTTGCAGTATTTTTCCTGGAACTTGAGGGTCCAGTCGAGAACTTCCTGGTTGGCAAGTCCGTGCAGCGGGCCGGCCAGACCGTTGAGGCCTGCAGAGTATGCGTAATAAGGATCAGAGAGAGCAGAATGCACCAGATGGGTGGTGTGTGCCGAAACGTTGCCGGACTCATGATCTGAGTGCAGGATGAAGTACATACGGGCAACGTCTTTATACTCTTCTTTCTGGCCGATCATGTGAGCAAAGTTGGCGCCCATGTCGAGCTTGGGATCGATAGCAACCTGCTTGTCATCGCGATATTTCAGGTTGTAAATGAAAGCGGCAACAACCGGAATACGGGCAACGATATCGCAGGCATCCTCGTAGACGTACTCCCAGGCCAGATTTTTGTTGAATTTTCCAGAGTTGTAGAAGCCGGCGAACTTGGAGTCTTTCTGCATAGCCAGCATGGCTACGGAGAGCATCACCATCGGGTGACTGTCACGCGGCAGTGCACGAACTGCGGCAAATACATACTCCGGAACAACCTGACGGGTTTTCCACTCGGCAACAACTTCAGCAACCTGAGCATCAGTAGGTACGTCTCCGGTAAGGAGCAGGTACCAGAAGGACTCAACGGTAGGATATGCCGAACCGGCAGCCTTGGGCAGTGCCGCAAATGTCTCCGGGATGGTCATGCCGCGGAAACGAATCCCTTCCTGTGGATCCAGATAGGAGATATCGGTTACGAGTGAGCGGATATCACGGGCACCACCGATACACTGATCAATAGTGACTTTGTCAATGACAACTTGACCAAATTCTTTGACAAGCTTGGTGGTACGGGGACGGTGTTCCTCAATCTTCAGCTTGAGTGTGTCTTTCAGGGCCATTGTTTTACTCTCCTTTTTGTGGTGTGGGGTTAAACCCGGATAAAAAGCTCTTTCAGCTTCCTAACAACTGGTCCAAAATGTTCGGGGGGAGAAACGGGACTCTTTTTTGGCATACTGTATACAAGATTTGTGCTGCTGTTATACTCGACCGACTACTAATAATGCAACAAAAATTTTGCCCTATGAAATCAACCCAAAATTACCAGTTCATCACTTGTGTGGGTAAGGCGCTTGAGGCCTTCATTACTCAGATAAAAGGTATTTTCGATGCCTATGGCTCCCTCGCCGGGAAAGACAACCTTCGGCTCAAAAGCGAACACCATGCCAACGTCCAACGTCATCTGATCATACCCTCTGGCTATAAACGGGTACTCGTCAAGTTCCACCCCGAGACCGTGACCGATAAATGAAACCTGTGCCCCTTTTGCCCCCATGAAGCTGTCAATATACCCCATTCCAACGGCACAACTGTGGCACATGGTATACAACTCTCCCCAACTCAATCCGACTTCGGCTGTGTCAGTCATCACTGCCTGAACCTGCAGCATATCATCGTAGGCCCTCCGCAATCTATCAGACGGCGCTCCGACTGAAAACACCCTGGTCTGATCACAGAGGTACCCGTCGACACATCCGGCGATATCAACTATGACCGGTTCATTCGGTTCAATACGCTTCAATCCGACGCCCTGGCCAAAAGAAGGGTTCAGTCCCATCCCTCCAAGCGGTGCATCCATGTATGCCGGCACGGCACTATCAGTCCCGGAAAACACCTGGCCGTAGCAGACATCTGTATTAAAGCCACGCATTCGTATCAGCCCCTGGTGACCGGCTTTACGGAGCGTGTATTCAAGCTCGGCGGCGACATCGAGATCGGTCATACCGACGGCAATAATCTCGCGGGCGCGGCGATATACCAGGTCAAGCTGATCGGCAGCGTCCTTCATAAGATGAATCTCGTAATGAGATTTTATCATCCTGACTTTTCGTATCAGAGGCGTTGCATCAGAGAAAACAGCCCCCGGATAGAGCGCTCGATACCGTTCAAAAAAATTTACCGGCAGGACATCCAATTCCAGCCCGATACGTTTCGGTTCACAATATCCATACTCAGCCAGAATTTTTGGCATATCCTTCAATGAAGTGAAGGGAATGACCTCCTTAAGGCCGGATTCCATACGGGCTCGCGCCGCATCTTTGCGCACCATGTACAGAGGCTGACCTGACGCCGGAATATACAGATTTCCACTCTGAACGGTACCGGTAAAATAAAACAGATCCGCATTTTGCACTATGATGACGGCGTCCAGCGATGCGGACGCCATATATTCCTGAAGTTTACTGCAGCGATATTCCAGTTCAGTAGCAGGAGTCAGACGCATGTTTGTATCCTCTTTTCCTGATTAATAAAAATTTTACATGGGTGATTATAATCAAGATTACTCAGTATGCAAGCAAAGGGTTGACAATCAATCACTCCATTTTATTTATCAATATTGACCTGACAGACAGAGTAAGATACTTTACCGTTCAGATTTTCTGAAGAAGGGGAGAACTGATATATGCAACGCCCATCCTGGGACCAGTATTTCATGGACATCACCCGCCTCGTTGCGACCCGGTCCTCCTGTTTACGCCGACAGGTAGGAGCACTGCTGGTCAAGGATCGTAATATTCTTGCCACAGGCTATAATGGCGTCCCGACAGGGATTAGCCATTGTGAAGTGGCCGGCTGCCTGCGTGAGCGGCTTAACGTGCCCTCCGGCGAACGGCATGAACTTTGCCGTGGTCTCCACGCCGAACAGAATGCCATCATACAGGCCGCCAAACACGGCACCAACATCGATGGGGCTACTCTGTACTGCACCACCATGCCATGCATTATCTGTACAAAAATGATTATCAACGCCGGAATAAGCAGGGTAATCTACGGCGCTGGATATGCCGATGAACTGGCCCGTGAAATGATTGCAGAAAGCGGCATCACCATCTGCAATTTTGCCCCGGAAAGCGCCGGGCATTCTGCATGAAATGTCCTTTCTGCAACAATCTCGACAGCAAGGTAGTCGACTCACGGCCCGACAAAGGTGGTTCGGCCATCAGGCGTCGGCGTGAATGTGAACAGTGCGGCAAGCGTTTTACCACCTACGAACGGATTGAAGAGATGCTGCCGCAGGTGTGCAAAAAGGATGGCCGCCGTGAACCGTTTGATCGCTTTAAAATAATTAACGGCATTGTCAAGGCGTGCGAAAAACGACCTATTTCCAAATCCGACATCGAACTGCTGGTTGACCGCCTTGAAACACGCCTTCAGGAATCAACCGAGCGGGAAATTTCAACGACGACCATCGGCGAATGGGTTATGAAAGAGTTGCACGGCATGGACGAGGTCGCCTATGTCCGTTTCGCCTCCGTCTACCGCTCATTCAGGGATATCAGTGAATTCATGCAGGAGTTGCAGGAGCTACTAAAAAAATGACCGCCGACACGAAACAGATGAAACGCGCCCTGACTCTTGCCCGCAAGGGCATTGGCAAGACCTCGCCCAATCCGGCGGTAGGCTGTGTGATCGTTAAGCACGGAACTGTTGTTGGTGAAGGGTGGCATAAAAAAGCCGGCGGGCCACATGCGGAAGTTCACGCTCTTGAAATGGCCGGAGACGCCGCACGCGATGCTGATGTCTACGTGACGTTGGAACCGTGCTGCCACTCCGGCAAAACACCTCCTTGCAGTGAAGCACTCATCAAAGCCGGTGTCAGGCGGATTTTCGCCGGAATGCGCGACCCGAACCCTCACGTGAATGGTGGCGGACTTGCCGCGCTTGAAGCGGCCGGCATTGAAACATCGAGCGGAATGCTCGAAGAAGAGTGCCGCGCCATCAACCTGCCGTTCATCAAGTACGTAACAACCGGTATGCCCTACGTAACCTACAAGTGCGCCATGACACTGGACGGAAACATCGCCACTCTTACCGGAGAATCGCGCTGGATAAGCTGTGAGGAATCCCGAAAGCAGGTACACCTGATGCGTTCCCGCATGGATGCCGTCATGGTGGGAGTTGACACGATTATTGCTGACAATCCTCAACTGACGGTACGACATGTCCGGGGGAAAGATCCGTTACGGATTATTGTAGACACGCGGCTGCGAACACCCAAGACCGTTACTATTCTCAACGGGGAGCTTTCAACCAGAACTATCATTGCCACTTCGGAAATTGATACTGTTATACATCGTCCGTATCTCGACCAGGGCGCAACCATTGTTGTCTGCGATGAATGTGATGGTCGTGTATCCATGCACGACCTGTTGCAGAAACTGGCGATAATGGGTGTACAATCCATTCTTCTAGAGGGGGGAAGCCGTTTGGCAGGCAGCATGCTGCAGCAGGGCGCGATTGATGAACTGGTTTTTTTCGTTGCACCAAAGATCATCGGCAGCAACGGTTTTTCCCCTTTCAATCTGCAGGGAATCACCAATATGACGCATGCAATCAAATTGGACTTCACCGATATACGCCGCATCGGCTCAGATATTGTTGTAACTGCCCGCCCGGAGCGTTTATGTTTACCGGTTTGATCGAAACTGTCGGCAAGGTAACGGCCTGCGAACGACGCGGCGCGGCAGCGGTTTTGACTGTTACCTCCGCCCTGCCGGCAGCGGAGATTGCCATCGGTGATTCGGTGGCGGTTAATGGCGCCTGTCTGACGGTGACCGCAAAGCGTGAAGCCGCCCTTACTTTCGACGTTTCGCCGGAGTCATTGACTGCCACTACGATCGGCAGACTGAGAGGTGGAGAGAGCGTTAACCTGGAGCGCGCGTTGCGACTTGGCGACAGAATGGGCGGGCACATTGTAACCGGGCATATAGATTGTGTCGGTAAACTCTTCAGGACCAGAGAAACATCCGGTAACCTGGTTCTTGAGTTCACGCTTCCCGCCGGCTATGACCATTATCTGATACACAAAGGCTCCGTTGCGATTAACGGCATCAGCCTTACGGTTAATACCGTCATGTCAGACGGTTTTGCCGTCAACATTATACCGCTTACCCAGACATCAACGACATTGAACACATTGAAGATCGGGGATGATGTTAATATCGAGACTGATATTATCGGGAAATATGTAGAACGACTGGCGTCTCCCTGGAAATCCGGCAATAGTTTGACTATGAAAACGCTTGCAGAGAATGGCTTTATTTAAAACAGGAAAGGAACAGAGATATGTCCATAGCATCTATTGAAGAAGCAATAGAAGACATCAAACGGGGAAAGATGGTCATCCTTGTTGATGATGAAGATCGAGAAAATGAAGGAGATCTCACTCTAGCCGCCGAGGCGGCGACTCCGGAAAATATCAATTTCATGGCCAGGTACGGTCGTGGACTGATCTGTCTTACGCTGACACCGGAAAAATGTGATGATTTGGGCTTGCGGCCGATGGTGCGTGACAATACGTCCCCCTTTGAAACCGCTTTCACCATATCCATAGAAGCGAAGCATGGCGTTACCACCGGTATTTCTGCCGCAGACCGTGCCCTCACGATTGTGACCGCTGTCGCCGACGGCGCCAGCCCCAAAGACCTGGTCAGTCCCGGTCATATTTTCCCGCTGAGGGCCCGCAAGGGTGGTGTGCTCGTGCGCCTTGGCCAGACGGAAGGTTCCGTTGATCTTGCTCGACTCGCCGGCCTGAAGCCGGCCGGAGTCATCTGTGAAATCATGAATGACGATGGCACCATGGCCCGTATGCCGGAACTGAAAGTCTTCGCGAGAGAGCATAATATAAAAATCTGCACCATTGCCGATCTGGTGGCCTACCGCCTCAAAAACGAACGACTGGTCCGTACCGTTGCTGAAGCGCGTCTCCCCTCATCTTTCGGCGGTGAATGGCGTGCCATCGGCTTTGAAAATGATATTGACAAGCTTGAACATATCGCACTGGTAAAGGGGGAATTAAAAAAAGATCAGCCGATTCTGGTCCGTGTGCACTCGGAGTGCCTGACCGGGGACGTGCTTGGCAGTCAGCGCTGTGACTGCGGAGAACAACTTCATCATGCCATGAGGCAGATCGCGGCAGAAGGGTGCGGAGTGATACTGTATATGCGCCAGGAAGGGCGTGGTATCGGCCTGGTCAACAAGTTGAAAGCGTATGAATTGCAGGATCAAGGGCGTGATACCGTAGAAGCCAACCTGGAGCTCGGCTTCAAGGCCGATCTGCGTGAATACGGCCTTGGAGCACAAATCCTGCTGTCTCTCGGTATCACAAAAATTCGTCTACTGACTAATAATCCCAAAAAACTTGTCGGACTGCAAGGCTACGGCATTGATATTATTGAGCGGGTTTCTATTGAAACGGAACCAACCGACTGCAACAGGGATTATCTTGAGACAAAACGTGAAAAAATGGGCCATCTGTTGGGAAACCTGTAGTGAACATTCTTCTGCACATCTGCTGCGGCCCCTGTGCCATTTTTCCGCTCCAGCAGCTACGGGCAGCGGGACACCGTGTAACCGGCTATTTCTATAACCACAATATTCACCCGTATCAGGAGTATGCCAGGCGAAGGGATGCTGCGATTCAAATGGCAGAGCAGCAAGAGATGCCGCTGATTATGCGTGATGACTATGATCTTGAAGGTTTTCTGCAGCATGTTGCCGCCAGGCCGGGCAGTCGCTGCAGTTACTGTTATGCCTCGCGACTGAGGGCAACCTCGCAGGCCGCGGCTGACGGGGGTTTTGATGCGTTTACGGTAGCGCTGCTCTACAGCCGGTATCAGAAACATGATGAGATACGAACTCTCGGCAATCAGCTCGGCAAAGAATTTGGCGTACCGTTTTACTATCAGGATTTTCGTTCAGGATGGCAGGAGGGAATTCGGCTTTCGAAGGAGATGGGACTCTACCGCCAGCAGTACTGCGGCTGTATCTACAGTGAGAAGGAACGTTATCTGCCAAGGATTAAAGAGTCAAATTTATAGTGTTGCAAAAGAGACTGCCGTAACAAAAAAGCCCGTGCTGCCACGGGCTTTTTTGTTACGGTGCGATCAAAGTCAATTAAGCATGGATAGCACTTACGGGGCATGTATCAACACATGCTCCGCAGTCGATACAGGTATCGGCATCGATAGCACGCTTATCACCCTGTTCGCTGATAGCATTAACGGGACAGGAATCTTCACATGCTGCACAATTTGTGCAATCATCAGTAATAGTATGAGCCACAATTTCACCTCCTTGTTAGATTAGCTTACCTGACGGAAAGCGGTGTGTGATGTACCATACCGGTTTTTAAATGTCCAGCAAAGAAATTTCTTCGCAAAAAAATCTTTACAACATAATTATATTGAAATCATTTCGAGTTCCCTGTATATATAAAAAATGGTTATATTACAGATAGTTATTTTAGTTTTACTGTTATTTTTTTATTCATATTGAACCAAATTTCTGTTTTTACAAGGGGGGGAACACATGATTATCATGGCACTGAATTGCGGGAGTTCATCAGTTAAATACCAGCTGTTCGACTGGGCTAAAATGGAAGTTGTCGCGAAAGGCATGGTAGAACGTGTTATCGTCGGCGGATCGTATATTGTGCATGAGGTTCCCGGATGTGAAAACTATCATATGGAACTTGACTGCGCTAATCACCAGGAAGCAATTGATCTTGTCATTAAAACGGTGACTGATGAGATTCATGGCGTTCTGAAAAGTGTCCACGAGATAAATGCCGTTGGCCATAGAGTTGTGCATGGGGGCGAAAAATTCACCTGTTCCGTGCTGATAGACAAAAATGTGCTGGATGCCGTAAAAGAGGTGCAACACCTGGCTCCACTCCATAATCCGCCTAACATTGAAGGGATTGAGGCCGCCCAGGCCCTGATGCCGACCGTCCCGCATATCGCCATTTTCGACACCGCTTTCCATCAGACAATGCCCGAGCACGCCTACATTTATCCCCTTCCCTACGAATGGTATGAGAAGAGCCAGGTTCGCCGTTACGGTTTTCACGGCACATCGCACCTCTATGTGTCAAAACGTGCCGCTGCTCTGCTCGGCAAAGATCCTAAGAATACCAACATTGTCACGATGCACATCGGCAACGGGGTTTCCCACTGCGCCATTAAAAACGGTATTTCCGTCGATACGTCAATGGGGCTCACCCCGCTCGAAGGAGCAGTCATGGGTACTCGCTGTGGTGATATAGACCCGGCTATTCCCGCATTCATGATGCAAAAAGATAATCTGTCCGCCAAGGAAATAGATAGTATCCTCAACAAAAAAAGCGGGGTACTGGGTATTACCGGCCGCTTTACCGACCGCCGTGATGTTATTGAGCATGCCAATGCCGGGGACAAACGCTGTAAGCTGTCGCTGGAGATTGAGGCGTATCGGCTGAAGAAATATATCGGAGCCTATATGGCTGCTGTTGGTAAACTTGATGCGGTTGTATTCACCGCCGGCGTAGGTGAAATGGGCGCTCTGATTCGCGAGAAAGCGATTGAAGGGCTTGATCACATCGGTATTATCCTCGATCGTGAGCGCAACAAGGGAGCCATGACCCGCAAACGGGAAACTCTGATTACAACCGATGATTCCCCGGTAAAAGTATATGTTGTCCCGACCGATGAGGAGCTGGTGTTCACCGAAGATGTTGTCGGTATATTGAACGGCACCTACACCGATCATATGAATTTCGAATATTCGTTTGCAAAAGCAGATTTTGTCAGAAAATAACCTGACAGTTCATCTCGTTTGACACACAAAAAACCGGCAATCTGCCGGTTTTTTGTGTGTGGTGTGCCATCTTGACACGAACTTCAAAACGTCTTCATCAACTCCCGGAGCAGTGAGGTCGCATACGAACCCTTCGGCAGTGAGAACTCAACCGTCACAGCATCTTCTGAAATGCTCCAGGAAAGATCCCCGGCAGGAACCCGCATTAGCCTGCGCTCACCCTCCATGCGCAAACCACCAGGCAGATCAAAAAGGTGCAGATGTAATCCTGACTGTTCTAAAATATCCTGTTCAAGGACTCCAACAGCACCTTCAGGACGTTTCATCCTGCAGCCGAACATCGGTCCTGTTGCCGATATTTCAAATGCCGCAGCCCTCTCCTGTTCCGCAAGAGCATCCTCAACCAGAAAGCAGGCGCCATTGACATGTTTACCGGCAAGATCACCGACCATTATTTCGTCAAGATGATTGATTCTGCATGCCACTGCCTGATCGAACAGGAATGATTGAGCGGCGGAAAGATACAGTTTCTTCATGCGGGGATGTACCGTCGAAAAAGCTTTTTCATATTCGCCCGGACGACTGCTCAGCCGTTGCAGAACATCCCGCTCGCTGCGGCAATGGCGCGGAAACATACGCAGCGCTTCGTGCAGTTCCCCCCGCTGATAGGAGTCAATTGCAGCTGACCATTCCTGGTCACGCACCGAATCCGGCTCGCCCATCAGGCGATCCACGCACTCCCGCCAATCCAGGCGCAGCATGGCCGCACCGATCAGATGGGAATTCCCCTGCGCACCATACCGCTGATAGCCGAAATAATTCGGCACACCACGCTTACTGAGTACATCCAGAATTGTCGGCACCATCCGGGCAGCATCACCGGAAACGCCCCGAATGACAATACGAAAGTGATTTCCCCTGAGATGCCCCACTTTAAGTTTGTTGGTGTGGCGCGCTGCCGCAACGACTGTCACACCATCCAGAGTCAGATCAAGCGCCTTCTCCGGAGACAGTTTCTGAATAGAAATAGTCTGTCGGGTAACACCGACCGCATCCTTCATGCCGGCATAACCGATATCCCGTTCCGGAATTTTTAAACTTTTTGAGATACGACTGATGGCCTCCAGTGTTGTTATGCCCCGTTTCTCAATGGTCAGATAACTGTGTTCACCGGAACCGCACGGAAGATAGGCAGGGATTTCCTCGACTAGAAAGTCCTCGGGGATTTCTTTTATTGTTCCGCCGATGCCGGGTATCTCAGCGGTCAGGTACGGGTGCATCAGTGCATCAATCATCCGAGACCCCCGCTCTGCCGCAGCGCTTCATAGAGCACAATCCCGGCCGAGGTAGAAAGATTAAGGCTGCGCACTTTCTCCGACGGCATCGGAATGGTGAACGATGTCTCCGGATTGGCCCTGAGCAGCGCTTCCGGCAAACCTTTGGTCTCTTTCCCGAAGACAATATAATCTCCCGGCTGAAACCCGGCATCCAGATAACTCCGGGTAACCTTGGTACTCAGATAGAAGAACCTCCCGTCCCGGGCTTCTGCCTGAAGAGTCTCCAGATCCGGCCACCGCTGCAGGGCAACGAATTCCCAATAATCGAGTCCGGCACGTTTCAGGTAGCGGTCATCCAGGGAGAAACCGAGTTTTCCGACCAGGTGCAGGACTGTTCCGGTGGCAGCACACAAACGGGCAATGTTGCCGGTGTTGGGAGGTATTTCCGGTTCAATCAGAACAATGTTGAATGGTTTCATAGGGCAATGTATATCACCAAATGCCGCTGCCACGCTTGCATTTTTTTCTCTACAGGGCTATTGTGTCAAACTTAAAATCCATAGAACCCGGAGATTCGGTCATGAAAATAATTGTAACTGATGAAGTTTCAGCAGAAGGGCTGGCACTGTTAACCCAGGAACCCCGTATCCACCTGGATGTGAAACTCGGCTTGAAAAAAGAGGAACTGCTCGCCGTTATCGGCGATTACGACATTATCATCACCCGCAGCGGCACTACGGTTGACAAGGCTCTTCTCGATGCAGCCACCCGCCTGAAGATGGTTGCCCGGGCGGGAGTAGGCATTGATAATGTCGATGTTGACTATGCGAGTTCCAAAGGGGTGATTGTTGTCAATGCTCCATTCGGCAACACCAACAGCGCCGCAGAACATACCATGGCACTGCTGCTTTCATTCTGCCGCAACGTTCCAATCGCTAACAACAGCCTTAAATC
Source organism: Desulfuromonadales bacterium (assembly GCA_013349405.1). Classification (GTDB taxonomy): domain Bacteria; phylum Desulfobacterota; class Desulfuromonadia; order Geobacterales; family Pseudopelobacteraceae; genus JACRCG01. The sequence continues at coordinate 17,880 of DUZS01000029.1, forward strand.
GGGTGAATGGAAACGCGCCCCCTTTACCGGACACGAACTGAAAAACAAAATTGCCGGCGTCATCGGTATCGGCAAGGTCGGCGGACGCGTTGCCACACGCCTGAAGGCGTTTGAGTGCGAGGTGCTCGCCTGTGACCCGTATATTTCCGTGAAACGGGCGCACGACCTCGGCGTCAAACTCGTATCCCATGACGAAATCTACAAAAATTGCGACATTATAACCGTCCACACGCCGCTCAATGATGAAACCAGGGGGATGATCGGAGCGAGAGAGTTTGGCCTGATGAAAAGCGGCGTCATTGTTCTTAACGTTGCCCGAGGCGGCATTATTGAAGAGCAGGCGATGCTTGACAACCTGAACTCAGGCAAGGTTATCGGCGGGGCGTTTGATGTCTGGAGCGACGAACCCCCTGTTTCCGAAATCCTGAAGCAGCTGATTGCGCATAAAAACATGGTGGTTACCCCGCATCTTGGTGCCAACACTTTTGAAGCGCAGGTAAATGTCGCCATTGACGTCTCACAGGAGATCGTCAACTATCTGGACGACAAACCACTGGAAAATGCGGTAAATATTCCCCGCTTTGACATGGCTCTGATGGATCAGATGCGGCCGTTCCTCAATCTTATGAGCGTCGTCTGCGATTTCGGCGTGCAACTGGTCGATACCAATCCTGAAAAAATAACCTTCGGCTTCAGCGGTGCCATCGCGCACTACGACTGTTCGCCGCTCGCCGTATGCGGGCTTTCCGGAATCCTTAACCATAAACTTGATCAGGATGTCAACATGGTCAACGCAAGCCTGATTGCAGAGCAGATGGGCATTGTTGTCGAAGAGACGAAGTCCACCCTGTCCGATGGCTTTTCCAACGTGATCACCCTCATCATCGAAGGCAAGGGCAAGCGGAGGCTGGTCGCCGGCACCCTCTTTGAGGGGCAGCCGCGTATCGTTCGCCTGCGCGACTATTCCATGGACTTCACCCCGGACGAGCATATGCTGATGCTCAACTATGAAGACCGCCCCGGCATGATCGGTAAAATAGGCACCATCATGGGTCAGCATGATATCAACATCGCCTCCATGAACCTCGGCCGCAGAGAGAAAAAAGGTGAGGCGATGGTTATTCTGTCTCTTGATTCACCGGTACCGGCGCCGGTCGTCGATGAACTGCAGAGCGCCACAGAAGCGACCTTTATAAAGGCCCTCAAAATGAGATCCGGAGCCTGTTCCCGTAACTGCGGCTGCGGCGTATAGACTGCACCCATGCAATTTCCCCACATAGACCCGATTTTCCTCAGCATCGGCCCGCTCCAGTTCCGCTGGTACGGGCTGATGTATGTCCTCTCTTTCATAGCCACCTATTTCATTATCCGTTCCGAGGTCGCGCGCAAGAAACTTGCCCTGACCAGCGACGATATCGCCGACCTGGTATTTTATGGTGCCATGGGAGTGGTTCTGGGTGGCCGCACCGGCTATATTCTCTTCTACAACCTCGGCTATTATCTAGTTAATCCGCTTAAACTTTTAGCCGTCTGGGAAGGCGGCATGTCGTTCCACGGCGGATTTTTAGGGGTCGTACTGGCTTTCTGGCTCTATGCATCCCGAAAAAGAATACCTTTTTTTGCACTGATCGACATGGCTGCGCTCTGCGCACCGGTCGGACTCGGGCTGGGGCGGATCGGTAATTTCATCAACGGAGAGCTTTACGGCAGAGCGACCGACGCCGCCTGGGGAATTATTTTTCCCGGCAGTGACGGCATTCCTCGTCATCCCTCTCAGCTTTACGAAGCGTTTCTGGAAGGCCTTGTGCTGTTCTTTATTGTCCGCACCATGTCTCACCGTTATCCGGCAACCGGAATAGCCGGTTGGTCATTCGTGGCCGGATACGGACTCTTCCGCTTCCTCATCGAGTTTTTCCGTCAGCCGGATGCTCAGTTGGGCACCTTTTTCGGGCTGTTTTCCATGGGACAGTTACTCAGCCTGCCAATGTTCCTTCTCGGGAGTTTCTTTGTCTTCAGCCTTTCTCAGCGCCCTTCGGCAGAGACAATTCGAAATAAAAAGTGACTCCCTGCAATTCAGGATTGAAAAAGTCTTTTTTTGGGCTATACTTGAAGAAAATAACCATGGAGGTTTACTATCATGATCAGTAAAAAGATGTCCGACTCTCTTAACACCCATATGAACCTTGAGCTCTTCTCCGCTCACCTGTATCTTGTCATGTCTTCCTGCTCCAGCGATTTGGGTCTGAAAGGTGCTGCTAACTGGTTTTTTGTTCAGTATCGTGAAGAGATGATTCACTTTATGAAGTTTTATACCTATCTGGCTGATCAGGGTGTTGTTATTGCGATGCCGGCCAGTAAGGCGGTACCGAACAAATACAAATCACTGCTCGACATGATGCAGAAAACCTATGCCCATGAGCAGCTGATCACCTCCTGCATTAACAACCTGAGCGAGCAGGCTGTCCAGGAAAAGGATCATGCGACCCAGATCTTCCTGCAGTGGTTTGTGACTGAGCAGATTGAAGAGGAAAATAACGACCGGGATTTCATTGCCAAACTCAAGCTGGTTGGCGATAACGGTCATGGTATTCTGATGATCGATGGAGAGATGGGACAACGGGTTTTTGTTGCCCCGGTTGGATCAGTTCTGGCGGTGTAACCGATGACAATAAAAATTCGTTTCTGCGAACATAATAAGGGTAAAGGAAGAGTGGTTCGGCGGCTTGAAGAAGAATTTCCCGATCTGAACATAAAAGTTAAGAGCTGCGTCAAGCAGTGCGGCTGCTGCCGGGAGCAACCGGTGGCAGTAGTAGACAAGAAAAAGGTTACCGGAAAAGATGGTGATGATTTGTACTCGAAGGTTTTAGAGATGATCCGGCAAAATTCACATCCTGCCTGATCGGATAATGGCGTAGACCAGCCAGAGTCCGACAAGCCCGGCAATTGTGTACCCCATAAACGCAAGCATGGGAAAACCCATTATTTTTGGGCCTTTATCGGTCTGCATGATGATAGAAGAACCGATGATCATAGCCGCAAGAAACATGCTTGTTGAAAGTCGGTTGATGGAGCGGTCAAAGTCAGCAGTGAATTTATCAAGACCGCGATGTTCAAGGTCGATCTTGAACTTGTTACGGTTGACGCGGTTTATGATCTCTTTCAGATCTCGCGGGATATTGCGGGCCAGGTTAATATACGAAACGAGAATTTGGTTCATGTCCCGCGAAACCCTCCGGGGGGAGAATTTCTGTCGTATTTCCTTTACCATGAACGGTCGCAGGTGATCAGCCATATCAAAAGAGGGGTCGAGAGCACGCCCCGTCCCTTCGATCAGAACCAGTGACTTGGCCAGCAGCATCAGATCAGGCTGAATTCTGATACTGTACATGGTAATGATTTCGATAAACTCCAACAGCATGCGACCGACTTCAAGCTCTTTGAGCGGCATTTCGTAGTAACCGTCCATAAAGTTGGATAAATCCCGTTTAAGCGAGCGACTGTCAAGCGAATCAGATATATCTCCGGCAAAGAGGAGCAGGGAGATGACTTCATCCATATCACGCTTGACGATTGCGGCGAGTATATCCATCAGGAATGTTTTCAGCCCTTCATCCAGCCGCCCGACAATGCCGTAATCAAGCAGGCAGATTACGTTATCAGGCAGGATCAACACATTGCCCGGATGCAGGTCACCATGAAAAAAGCCGTGCGTCAGGACCATTTCCAGGAAAGAGTCTGCACCGCGCCGGGCGATCAATTTCCCGTCAAGTCCCAGTTCAATAATTCTGTTGGTATCAGAGACTTTCACCCCGGCTATGAACTCCATAGTCAGGATCGCTTTGGATGTTTGTCCCCAGTATACTTTGGGAAAGTACATCCAGGGTGTTTTTGCAAAATTGTCTCTGAATTTTTCTATAGTATGTGCTTCACGGGAAAAATCCATCTCCCTGCGGATAGTCCGGGCAAATTCACGCACGACAGCAACCGGATCGTAAAGTTCACTGCCCGATATGTGCCGTTCTGCAAGCGAGGCCAGTGACATCAGAGCACTGATGTCTGCTTCCACAACAGCAACTACACCGGGGCGGCGCAGCTTGATAACAACATTTTCCCCCGTTATTAACCTGGCTCTATGAACCTGGGCAATAGAAGCGGCAGCCAGCGGTTCAGGATCTATCTCCGCAAAGAACTGCTCGACAGGCGCACCCAGTTCAGCCGCAATAAGGGCGTGCGCCTCCTCAAAAGAAAAACTCGGCACACTGTCCTGCAGCTTTTCAAATTCCATAACAAAAGCATGCGGCACGATATCCGGTCTGGTCGAGAGCAGTTGCCCCAATTTGATAAAGGTCGGCCCAAGCTCCTCAAGAGCAAGTCGCATGCGCTCTGCTGCAGTAAGTCTCGCAATATCAGGCCGTTTGCGATTGAACAGGTTCCGGCTGCGCGCCACAACATCGGCAAACCCAAGCATCTCAAGCGCCTGATCAAAACCGTACGTGCTGAGGACGCGCACAATGTTCAGATAACGCCTGATACTGCGGATGTTACGGTTAATATTCAGAAACGGGAGCATGGATTAGTTGCTGTTCCGCGATTCCAGTTCCTGAACCCGCTTGGCGAGCCGGTCAAATTCGTCACGAGAAACCAGTCCAAGGCGATCAACGACTTTCTGTACCTCATATTCAGCGATTGCCTGAATCTTTTCCCGGCTCTCTTTGGCCAGGCTCTGAATCTTGTCAACAAACTGCTTTCCTTCATCTTCACTTATTTTGAATCGATCCCTCATTTCTGCAACCAGTTCCTCGGTCTTCTTCTGGGTAATAGCCGCAACTCCGATTGCCGTCAATACAGCCTTTTCAAGTAACTCCAACATGGTATACCTCCCTAACGTTTATAGTAACCGGATGGTTACCCATTACTCCCGAACTTTTCTGGCAATTTCAAATAGCGCTATTCCTCCGGCAACTGAGGCATTCAACGAGTTCACCCCGCCATACTGCGGAATCGACATCACCACATCGCACTGTTTCCTCACCAGCGGCCTGATACCCTCACCTTCTCCGCCAACAACCAGCACAACATTTCCTGAAAAACCGGTGCCATAGACTGACTGTCGGGCAGTGCCATCAAGACCGTACACCCAGTAGCCCAGTTTTTTCAGCGCATCAAGCGTGTGGGCAATATTTGTCACCAGAGCTACCGGAACAGTTTCTACGGCACCTGCAGAGGTTTTTTCAGCAGCTGCAGTAATTCCGCAGGCGCGGTCTTTCGGTATAACGACGCCATCGACACCGGCACAGGCGGCGGAACGGATCAGCGCACCAAGATTATGCGGGTCCTGGATAGCGTCGAGAACCAGAATAAAACCGGTTTTTCCGGATTCGCTGACAGAGGACAGCAGATCGTCAAAATCAGCATAACGGAAGGGCTCAACCTCCAGTGCGATACCCTGGTGATGGGACGAAGCACACATTTTAGTAAGATCAATCTTTTCCCGGCGGTGAACTGCAACGCCACGCTCTTCAGCCAACCTGATAATTTTCTCAACCCGATGATCGGTCGCGCTGATCTGAACATACAGGTTGAAAGCGCCGCGTGTCCCCTGAAGTGACTCTTTCACCGGATTAACTCCAAAGATCAGTTCCCCCTTCATATCGCACCATCCGCTATTTCAGTTGCGATACATTCTGCTGCCTCTGCTGGATTTGCCGCTTTGGCGATTGGTCGTCCGATCACCAGATAGTCTGCGCCGCAGGATACCGCTACAGCTGGGGTCATAATTCTTTTCTGATCATCAGCTGCGGCAAAAGTGGGCCGCACTCCCGGGGTAACGATAAGAAATGTGGGACCGCACGCTTCTCTGATCAGACCGATCTCAAGCGGAGAGGCAACCACACCATCCATACCGGACGCCTTGGCAAGCCGGGCAAGACGTACCACCATATCCTGAACTGAATGTTCAATCCCCACCTGTCGCAATGTTTCAACTGTGGACGATGTCAAAATGGTCACCGCCAGGAGTCGGGGACGCTCCGTGTCATTAAACTCCTTGTGCACGGCAGTTACGGCGGTTTCCATCATTTCAGCACCACCAAGCGCATGCAGATTGGCAAGTTGCACCCCAAGACGAGCAGCTTCGAGCATCGCATTTGCCACGGTGTTCGGAATATCATGATATTTAAGATCAAGAAAAACCCGACCGCCATGGCGCTGGACAGCCTTGACCGCTGCCGGACCACAGGAGGTGAACAGCTCCTTGCCAACTTTGAACATGCCGACTTTATCAGCCAGCATTTCACTCCACCGGTCAATATCATCCAGACCGTTAACATCCAGGGCAAATATAATTTTCTTCCGCGCTTCCTCTAACGTCATGGCATCCTCATTTCATGAATTCTATTGCAGCTGCAATAATTCCTTCCGCATCAATCCCGACATCCTTGCGCAACTGAGCCTGACTCCCCTGCTCAACATACTGATCGGGCAGCCCAAGACGGCGTACTTTTACATTGTGCAGCTCATTATCATGGAACAGCTCCAGAACGGCACTGCCAAAGCCACCCTGCAAGGCATTTTCCTCCACTGTCATGATCATGCCGCTCTGTCGGGCAACACCCAAGAGCAGTTCTTTGTCAAGTGGTTTGACAAAGCGGGCGTTGACCACTCCGGTTGAAATGCCGTTTATTCCGAGTGCTTCTGCCGCCTGAAGCGCCGGATAAACTGTTGCCCCAACCGCTATGATGGTCAGATCGCTACCGATAATCAACTGTTCACCCTTCCCGATTTCAAGACATTTCAGGTCACAGTCCAGCGCTACGCCATAACCGGCACCACGCGGATAGCGAAGTGCACACGGAACACCGGAATAAATGGCGGTCTTGAGCATATGGCGCAATTCATTCTCATCCTTCGGAGCCATAATTAGTAGCCCCGGCAGGTGCCGTAAGTAGGATAGATCAAATGCGCCATGATGAGTCGGACCGTCATCACCCACCAATCCGGCGCGATCCATGACGATGGTTACCGGCAGATTCTGCAGGCAGATATCGTGAAAAACCTGATCGTAGGCTCGCTGCACAAAGGTTGAATAAATAGCAACCACCGGCTTGAATCCTTCTACTGCGAGGCCGGCCGCAAAAGTCATGGCGTGCTGCTCGGCAATGCCGACATCAAAAAAACGCTCCGGGAAACGTTGACTGAACGGGTTAAGTCCGGTTCCATCCGGCATGGCGGCAGTTATGGCAATGATTTTAGAATCTTCAGATGCCATCTGGACCAGGGTCTCTCCAAAAACATCAGTATAGGATTTGATGTCAGGCTTGGGCGCCCCCTTACCGGTAGCCACATCAAAAACCCCCACTCCATGATATTTGGCAGGAGTCTCTTCAGCAGGCTGATACCCTTTTCCCTTGGTCGTCATGACATGGACAAGCAAAGGACCGTCGAGCTCATTGATGTTTTTGAATACATCAACGAGCTGCTGCAGATTATGGCCATCCAAAGGGCCGATATAATCAAAACCGAGTGCCTCAAAGAGAGCACCGGGCGTGAGAAACCCCTTCAATGAATTTTCCGCACGCCGGGCAAAATGAAGAATATCAGTACCGAACGCCGGAATATGCTTAAGCAGCGCCTGCATCTCCTTTTTTAAATCACGATAATACCGCCCCGTCATTTTACGTGAAATAAACGCAGAAAAAGCACCAACATTTTTTGAAATCGACATTTCGTTATCGTTCAGTATGACAATCAGGTTCTTTTTGAGATGCCCCGCCTGATTCAGCGCCTCAAAAGCCATACCGCCGGTCAGGGAACCATCACCGATTACCGCAATGGAATGGTTTCTCCTGCCCTCAATTCCTGCCGCAGCAGCCATGCCGAGTCCGGCTGAAATTGATGTTGAGGCATGGCCGACCCCGAACGCATCATGCTCTGACTCACAGCGTTTTGGAAAACCAGAAATCCCCTTGTACTGACGCTGGGTATGGAAACGGTCGCGTCGCCCGGTGAGGATTTTGTGTGTATAGGCCTGATGCCCAACATCCCATATTATGTTATCATTAGGAGAATCGAAACAGTAGTGCAGAGCGATGGAGAGTTCAACTGTGCCAAGATTTGAACCGAGATGACCTCCAGTGGTGGAAACAGTCTCCAACAGGAAAGTGCGAATCTCTGCAGCAAGTACCGGCAGTTGTTCCGGTTTCAGCTTTTTCAGATCAGTCGGTGAATATATATTTTCAAGCAGCATTATCGAACTCCGTTGGAAACCGACCATAAAAGTCAACTTGTAAAGAATTGAAATACTAACATATTACACAATGCCCTGTATATTTTTTTCCATTTTTTCGGTAGCTGCACGTGACAATCCTGTTGTATGTGTAAAGCTGCTTGACAACCAACGGTTACACACGCATAAAATGTGACAACCGAGTAAGCTGGTTTGAAAATAGCTCACCTATTACATAACTGAACAGGATGCCGTATGCCACGATTTTTTTGTCAATTTTGCGTGCTGATAACTCTTTTGTGTGGATACCTGCAGAGTGCCCACGCCGTTCAGTGGCTCGCTTTAAATGGAACGGTTCGATATAAGGTCGCATATGATGAGCATTCCATTCGCCTGACTCCCTTGGGGCGTCTTGAACTATGGCTCCGGTTTATACCCCGTGGAGAAACGGAGCGTACGTTAGCAGCTGCGGAATACAAGGACAAACGCTATCGATCGCATCTGGAATTCTATGAAATCGACTGCAGTGAGCAGGCCGCAATGCTCAATTTGATTGATATTTTAGGCACGTCACGAACTCGCTTGAAACGACTCCAGGTAGGGTCACCATTGGAACAAATCCTCCCTGGATCACTTCTTGATAATGCTGCCCAGCGCATCTGTCCGGTTCTGGACGAAGATGCTGAAAGTGCAGGAGAATCTGAGCCAGATTCAGTCACCGCAGACGTCCTGCCTCCTAGCAGCGAACAACTGCAGCAGATTGAACATTTAAAAAAAATAACTGAAACAAAAGAAGCAACGCTTGCAACATGGAAAGAGCTTGGAAACATCTATTTTGATACAAATCAACCTGAACTGGCGATTAAAGCCTATGACCGGGCACTTGCGTTGCAACCTGATGACACCGACATACTCAATGATCAGGGTGCCATGTATCGCCAAACCGGAGATTTTAACAAAGCGCTGGCAAACTTTGAGCGGGCAAGCAGAGCTGACCCGAATAATCTCGAAAGCCTTTATAACAGTGGCTACGTTTACGCCTTCGACCTGAATAACATTCCTAAAGCACTGGTGATATGGAGACGCTATCTTGTTCTCGAGTCAAAAAGTGAAACTGCTCGACAGGTAAAGTCGTTTATAGATCTGTATGGGAAGCAGTTGGAGTAATTTTGATAATTTTGATTCAGTTTTCGGCTGGTGTATGGTATTAGTGTTCTCCCTATGTTCAACGGTTATTTGTTTATGCGCCCGTAGCTCAGCTGGATAGAGTACCAGGCTTCGAACCTGGGTGTCGGCCGTTCGAATCGGTCCGGGCGTACCAAAGAGACGAGATCTGATAGCTCCTGGATGAGTTGTCAGTTTTCGTTTTAATTTACTATAACAAGCCTCAAACAGAACAAGCCACAAACTTTGAAAAGGAAGGCAACTAACTATACATGTTTCGCGTCATTTTTGAAGCACTTCATCTTTTATACGCGCTCGTAGCTCAGCTGGATAGAGCAACGGCCTTCTAAGCCGTAGGTCACAGGTTCGAATCCTGTCGGGCGTACCAATAAAAACAGGCACTTACAACGAAAAATTGTAGGTGCCTGTTTTGTAATTTAGTATTCGTGGTACTTTCGTGGTACTTTTATTTATCCATACCCCCCTCAATAAAAAGACCGCCCCCTGATTTCCAAGAGCGGCCTTCCCTTCCCTACAGAAGCCCTCTTTCTACAAAGCTCAGATACTCCCCGTCGCCTACGATAATATGATCCAACAGCTTTATCCCCATGATCTCCCCTGCTTCCTTTACCCTATCCAGATAACGGATTATTTCAACCCGCTGGCTGTCTCACCGCAACATTGTAAACAGTCAAGAGCATAAACAACCCGCGAATATCAGAGTGAACAACCGTCGAGTATCAGGTTGCGTCTCTGTTTATGCCCTGGAAACATAAAAGCAAAAAACTGACAGCGAAAACGTTGTTGAAGGACTACTTTTTTCTATTGACTACTGGCAGACATATCAGAATTACTGTTATATATGATGGGTTGCCATGAGGTTGAGCGAAGCAGTGCTACTAATAATGAGCTGCAAGTGCAACTTTCGACAATCAGATTGTATCCGTACGTATGCCGCCATATATGCCGTTTCTGTTGTAATTTACAGTTCATGCTGACGGCTTCCCATGCAATCAATCTGCGATCAATCCCATACTTTATAAATATCAGGCCCTTGCCCTCTCTATTGGCAATCGGTTTTATTGGCACACCAATTGCCCTAGTATTCACTGTTCTCTTTTATTTTGTTCATTCTTTAGAAAGCTGAGTGACAGATACCAATACGAGCGAAGATTGCCCACGAACAGATTATGGGCAAAATCCGATACGGGAGGTGAACCATCACGGCACATTGAAGCGCCTGTTAAGGCAACCATTTATACCTGCCGGCGTTACGTGCCGGTATTCGGTATAAGTATGAAGCGGTATACGATAATACTAAACCATTCGCGAGGGTGGGACGGAAAGCCACAGGATCTCCAAGAGACAGCCGGGATGCCGAAATATCTGATGATAATCGGCCCCGGCCTTTTTGTGTGCAGATTCTCCGGGACCATAACCAGGATAAAAGGAGAGTATATGAAGAATATCCAAAAAGTGTCGATGCAGTTCTTTCTGGCACTGGCACTGTTAGCAGCGCCTCTGATAGCATTTCAGTTGCAAGGGACGGAGGCGTTGGCTCAATCATCATATTTCAGCAGCAGAGGCTGCGTTAACTGCCATTCCACACCGGTCGCCGCCACCTGCGCCGGATGCCATCAGCACAGCGGAACCCTGACTGCTACGAAAAACAAAACAACTTCCTACACCCCCGGCGAAACGGTGACGATAACCCTCTCCTCTTCAGGTGCACGTTCCGGTTGGATCGGTGTACGTCTCTATGACCAGACCGGCGCAGAAATCGCACGATCATCCGGCAGCCAGAGCGGCATGGGTGGTTCAGCCACCTACCCGGCGGTTCTCTCTGCCCCGGCTCCGGCCACGGCAGGCACTTATACGTGGAGGATTGCTTATTTCGGTAATGAAAACGGTACCGGCAGTGGCGATGTCCACAGTGAGACAGCCGTCAATGTTTCCATTACCGTAGCCTCGGCGGCCGACATCGTTGCCCCGGTCGTATCCTTCACCCTTCCGGCCACCGCAACCAGTCTGACCGTAACGGTTAGTTCCCTCACGGCCACCGACAACGTGGCCGTCACCGGCTACCTGGTCAATAAAAGCGCTACAGTTCCGGCAGCTTCCGCCGCCGGTTGGACAGCCACTGCCCCTGCCAGCATAACTGCCGTCGCCGGCAGCAACACCTTCTACGCCTGGGCCAAGGATGCGGCCGGTAATGTTTCCGCCGTCAAGAGCGCCACTGTAACCGTGAGCCTGCCTGATGCTACCGCTCCAGTGGTCGGCACATTCACTCTCCCGGCAACCGCTACCAACCTGACCATACTGGTAAGTTCCTTCACTGCCACTGACAACGTGGCCGTCACCGGCTACCTGATCACCACCAGTGCCACCGCTCCGGCAGCCTCTGTCGCCGGTTGGACAGCCTCTGCCCCGGCCACTGTCATCGCTGTCGTCGGCAGTAACACCTACTACGCCTGGGCCAGGGATGCGGCCGGCAATGTGTCATCTGCAAAGAGCGCCACTGTACTGGTGGCTCTGCTTGATACAATCGCCCCCGTAGTCGGGGCCTTCTCCCTCCCGGCAACATCTGCCAGCCTGACCGTAACGGTTTCTGCATTCACCGCTACCGATAATGTGGCCGTTACCGGCTACCTGATCACTACCAGTTCCACCGCTCCGGCCGCCTCTGCCGCCGGTTGGACAGCCTCTGCCCCGGCCACCGTCACAGCAGTTGCCGGTGCCAACACCTTCTACGCCTGGGCCAGAGATGCCGCCGGCAACGTTTCGCTGTCAAAAATCGCCAGCGTGACAATCACATCGACAACCGCCGACACCACAAAGCCAACACTTACTATCTCCTCACTGGCCAATGGTGCATTCACCAACGTTGCGACTCTTAACGTCAGCGGCAACGCCAGCGATACGGGCGGCCTCCTGTCCGTCACCGTCAACGGTCAGGCGGTTACTATTGCTGCAGATGGCTCGTTCAGTCATGCAGTGACTCTTACAGCCGGTGCCAACATCATTACGACCATCGCCACCGATATCGCCGGTAATCAGCAGACGGATACCCGGACCATATCGTTCGATCCAACCGCACCGGTTCTGACAATTACCGCACCGGCCGACAACAGCACGACTACCCAGTCGTTCATGACCGTGACCGGCACCATCAGCGAAACATCAACGGTAACTATCAGTATCAACAACAGCAGCCCGCAGTCGGCCGCCAGCACCGGTAACAGCTTCAGTGCCAGCGTTAATCTGGTCACAGGCATCAACACCATCGACATCACCGCAACCGACGCGGCAGGCAACACCGCTACCGCCAAACGGACGGTAACGTACGCAAACAGTAACAGCAGCCTCACGCTTGCTGTGACCAACCCGAGCCAGGATGTTTCCACTAAATCAGCTTCCATGACCCTCATGGGAACTGTTGTTGGTGCTTCAGGCAACGTGACGGTCAGCATCACCATGGACGGAAAGAGCTACACTCCCAAAGTTGAAGATGGAGCCTTCAAACAGCACCTCACCTTCACCAAAACGAAACTGTATGCCATCACCGTCACCGCTACTGATGAAGCGGGCAACAGCAGCAGCATCGTTCGTAACGTGATCTACCGTCCATCTAACAATGATAATCATGACAATGATCATCATGACAATGATCATCATGGCGGTGATCATCACAATGACGATAATCATGATGATGATTAATCTACAGTAGATAGCAGAAGGTAAAAAGCCACCCTTTTCCGGGGGTGGCTTTTTACGATGACCATGTTTATACTGATCAGCAGCAACCAAACAATAAAAGGATATAAATGGCTGTCGAAGAGACCAGATTCCATGCTGAATCCCTGACGCATAGAGTTCGGTTATAGCCGGAATACCAAGGAGTTTTAGATGATTGGAGTATCATTTGCGTCATGCAGGCATTCATTTTTTGCAGTAATTACATGTACCATTTTATTCACATCTACCGCACATGCGTTCATTTTCGACGTTTGGAAGTCGGGGATGAAGGAGAGTAATGTCGTCGAGTCAGGAAAGAAAAAAGGAATTACTGTTGAATCTGACTCAGGTGGCTTCACGCTTTTTGGCGATAAGAAACCAGATAAGTTAGCAGTCAAAGTAGAGTATACCGGAAACACCAAACTTATGGGGTACGATGCAAAACTGATTTTCTCTTTCACCCCTGAAAGCCGACTGTTGCATTCGCTTCGCGTGACACTTGCTCTGCCGATATCATCAGACAAAGTTGACATGGAGGTACTTGCCGATTCAATAGCCAAACAGCTTGATAGTAAATACAAAGAGCACGGCAAACCTTCTGCTGACAGCATTATCGGCCAGTTCGTCGATAAGGTGCGCAATAGAGATCGACGCAGTTGGGGAGGCAACGGAGATGCTGTGACAATGGAATCGAGCTGGAATATGGTTAACGGCGAAGTGGTCATCGTGTATGAGGACGAAAAGCTCAGCGAGAAGGCAAAAATTGAAGATCGTCGCATCCGCGAAAAACGGCTTGATCAGTCATCCGGTGGGGATAAGAGTAAATTCTGATATAATCGATCCACCTGAAAACACCCGCAATAACTTCACCCCACCGTGGTCCTTCATATATAACAGTTACTCTAATTGTGACAGATTCCTGCAGCAACGTTATTACTCCCGCCCCACCCTTTTATAACTTTCTTCTTCTAAGTCGAACTGTTGTACCATTAGCAGCCACAAAACTCCTCTGGCACATTAGTTGCTCACTTACTGACAACCGATGGTAAATCTGCAGTTACAATCGAAAGGGTGGATGACAATGGAAAAAATACTATTCATCAAACTGGCTTTTCTGCTTCTGGCAACCGTAACAATATCCGGCTGCATCTTGGTTCCGCTGGATGATGGGAGACAGCGAGGCAATTATCCGGAGAGATCTCATGGGGAGCATCGCGGTGATCACCGTCGTTGATCGTAGCGGGCATTTTGAAACAAAATTAACGTATACATGAATACGCTTGAACAAACCCCACCTCCGGATCGGAAAATCAGATGATCATCATCAGATTTGTCATACACGCTCTGTTCGTAGCCATAGTAACCTCCGTCAGTGGCTGCGCAACTTTGCCCAATGTTACTGAAGTTATTGATAAAACACCGATCACTCAAAAACCCCGTCAGATAGTTTCGTCCAAAGAGCTGCTGTCCCCCCAAAAAAGTAAGGAACTCATAACTAAACTGAAACGATCTGTCGCTCCGACCGACATTCTCGAACGCCATTCGGCTGTTGTTGAATCAGTAACAGAAAGCCCGCTGACGAAAGGGAACAAAGTCGCTCTGCTCGCCGATGGCAAGGCAACGTATGCCGCCATGTTCAAGGCAATCAAGAATGCTAAAGATCATATCAACGTCGAAAGCTATATCTTTGAAGATGATGAAACAGGGCGCGCATTTGCAGACCTGTTACTTCAGAAACAACGTGAAGGTATTCATGTACACATCATATATGACAGCTTGGGCAGTATGAAAACACCCGCTGCCTTTTTCCAACGCCTGCGCGACAGCGGCATTCAGGTTGTCGAATTCAATCCGATAAACCCGTTACTCTCACGGGAGGGCTGGGAGCTGGCGCACCGTGACCATCGAAAGATTCTGATAGTCGACGGCACTGTTGCCATTATTGGGGGAATAAATATCAGCAAGGTGTATTCAAGCAATCCGCTGAAACGGAAACAGGGTAAAAACACTCCCGTTCACTGGCGTGACACAGACATTCAGATTGAAGGACCGGCGGTGGCAGAGTTTCAAAAACTCTTTCTTGATAGTTGGCGTAAGCAAAAGGGACCGGAACTTGCCGAACGCGCCTACTTTCCACACATGAAAGAACAGGGTAATGCCCTGGTGCGAGTGGTCGGAAGCACTCCGGGAGAGACGAACAGAATTCCGTTTATCGTGTATGTATCTGCCATTACTTTTGCAGAGCATTCGATTCATCTGACAAACTCCTATTTCATACCTGATGGGCAGGTAATTACAGCCCTGACCGATGCAGCGAGACGGGGCGTGGAGGTAAAAATTATTCTGCCCGGAATTACCGACTCCCGGTTGGCGTTGTATGCGCAACAGCATTATTATTCGGACCTTTTGAAGTCGGGAGTGAAAGTATACGAACATGGGACCTCCCTGCTGCACGCTAAAACCGCAACCATCGACAAGGTCTGGTCAACAGTCGGCTCAACCAACATGGATCTATTAAGTTTATTAACCAATGACGAGGTCAATGCGATAATCCTGAGCCGCGAGTTTGCAGCCGAGATGGAGAGCATGTTTGCGAAAGATCTCGTCAATTCAATTCAGATTCACGGCGATGAATGGGACAACAGACCGTTGTTTCCCAGGGTGCGTGAGTGGTTTGTAAGTTTATTCGCCCGATGGCTATGATCAACACAATCCGGGGCGGCTTATGAATTTATTTGCAAAAGCAGGGACTATTCTTATTATCGTGCTGGCAGGTTGGGTTTTCCTGCCGTTCATCCCTCCGTTCATCTGGGCCCTGGTCATGGCCCGGGTAGTGCAGCCCATCTATGTGAAAACTCTACGGCACTGTTCGGCACCAATTGCATCGTTGCTCATGGTTGCCCTCGTAACTCTTGCGGTGCTTATTCCCCTTTCTCTCCTTGCTACCAAGTTGGTCTACGAGGCTGCCAGAAGCTACCATTTGTTCGGACAGTGGGTAACAATGAATATGTCATTGCAGTGGGTCAAGAGTGTTGTAAACCGCCTGCCATTGCCCGATACTGTCCATCGTTTATTATCACAATATGAGTTTGACGAGCAGAGTGCCGTCGCCTATGCCACCGAATACGGCAAAATGGCTCTTGACCTGCTCACCACTCTTGCCAGGTCTGCCGCCATGGGTGCAGGGGGATTCCTCTTTGCTGCTGTCGCCTTTCTGGTCCTCTTCTATTTTGCCTGCAAGGATGGTGATAACTGGTACAACAGGATTATTCGGGCCGTCCCTCCTCGTTTCGGACTGGAATCTTTATTCGCTCGGATGGGAACCGGAGCCTCGGCCCTCTTCTGGGGGGTGGCAGGGACCTGTCTGCTGCAAGGAATTACAGGAGGTATTGTATTCCTGACCCTGGGACTTCCCTCGCCGTTTCTTGCCGGATCGCTCATGGCAATCTGCGCCTTGCTCCCGGTAGTGGGAACTTCCCTCGTGTGGCTCCCCGTTGCGGTCTGGCTTATCATAACCGGTGCGTGGGGGAAATCACTCGTCCTGATAGCTCTCGGCGGAGGGGTCATTGGCATAATGGACAACATCACGCGCCCCCTGCTCTCGAAAGTCGGAGGAGGACAGATGTCAGTTCTTACCGTGACCATCGGAGCTATCGGAGGGATCGCCGCCTATGGGTTAACAGGCATCATTATCGGGCCGCTTGCCCTGGAAGCCTTTTCCTGGCTACTCGATTATCTCGGGCAGACACAAGCTGCCGAGGAGTGTAACGATAAATAACAGCACATGGATGGTCCGCGCTAATTATATAAAGGGAAACCATGGTGCAAATGGTACACCTTGAAAACTCCATAAAAACTTCACCTCACCGTGATCCTTCATATATAACAGTTACTCTAATTGTGACGGATTCCAGTAGCAACTTTATTATCCCCTCATCCACGCTTTTATAATTTCACTTTCTAAATTATACGGTTGTGCCATTAGTACCCACAAGCATCCCCTGGCATGTTAGTTGCTCACTTACGTATCCTCACCATGAGAGATGGCAAGCGCTCCGCAGCAAAGATAGATGCCTATCTGAAGAGCGGTTTGTAACTCTATTCGTTCGATGGTTTTAAAGATCAGAGCGCGGTTATTATGAAAAGAGTCTTGTTCAAACATCTTCCGATATATGTACTATCCATGGTTACCGCTGCGATTTTAATCCCTACCGGATCCGCTTTAGCCGTTGTAAACCCTCAACAGGGTGCAGCGATGCTGCTTGATACCTATACCAAAAACAGAGCTAAATTAAGTGCCAGCAGTTTCGGAGTTCCGCTCTTCCTCAACTCTTTTGAGCAGAGCAGCAGAGTGAATGTAGATGTATACGGTGTCTTCGACTTTCCATTCAATAGCGTCGTTTCAGCACTCAAGGTTCCGTCATCCTGGTGCGATATCGTGTCACTTCATCCAAATGTCAAGGCATGTACCTACAGTAAAGAACCGGATTCCGGTCAGCTGATTTTTTACATCGGGAAGAAGGTCTATCAACCTCCGGAAGAGGCTCGGCAAGTCCGGTACCAGTATCGTACCGTTGTGCAGCAGCGCGGATACCTTGATATACTGCTGACTGCCGACACAGGGCCATTCGGCACCGAGGATCACACCATGAGATTTGAGGCCCTGCCGCTGGAGGGCGGAAAGACGTTTGTCCATGTCAATTATGCGTACAACGACAGTGTTGCGCTGCGACTCGCCGAAAAAGCCTATTTTGCAACACTTGGACGGAGCAAGGTCGGCTTTACAGTGACCGGAACAGACAGAAGCGGAATGCCGGTCTACATTGGCGGTCCTCGCGGGGCGATTGAGCGCAACGCAGTCCGGTATTACTTCGCAATTCAGACGTGTATTACTACGGTGCATTCTCCCGACAAGACTCTTTTCAACACGAGAATCGATCAGTGGTACGATCGCACAACCCTTTACAAGAAACAACTCCTCGATCTTTCAAAAAAAGAGTATCTGGAATCCAAGTCAAGAGAACTGGAGAATCAAGTGATTCTCCAGAAGCAGGTTCAAACGAGAGAGTGAAGAGGCACCCAGGCATTACGAACTTCCATGATTTTAAAAGGTACGCACAACAATGGAAACCCCACAAGCAGAGAAAATCACCGCAGTAGATACTGCCAAGCCGGCATCACCTCCAAGTGATACACCTTCAAAATTTCGGGCACTGCTGCAGCGACGAAGCGTATGGTTGGTTCTCGTGCTCTTTGTTGCCGCCTTGTTCGCGTTCGGGTATCACTGGGCATTTGGTACGCCTGAAGTTATCTACAATACTGCTGCCGTTGAACGAGGCAATATAGAAAGCACGGTCGTGGCGGCAGGTATTGTTCAGCCCTTCAAGTATGTCGATGTTGGCGCTCAGACCTCTGGTGTTCTTAAATCTCTGAAGGTTATACGCGGCAATCAGGTAAAAAAGGACCAGCTGATCGCGGAAATTGATCCGGTTCTGGCGGACACAGCTCTCATTGCAGCCAATGCCGAGGTCGAAAACATGGTCTCACAGCGCTCTGTAAAACAGGCGCAACGTCTGCTCGCCAAAGTCCAGCGTGACCGCAACGAGAAGCTCTTTGCACGAGGAGATGGTTCTGTTTCTGCCAGCGATCGTGATATCACCCGGGCCAATTATGACGTCGCTCTGGCTGAAGTTGCTTCACTCTCGGCGCAGATAAAGCAGGCGACGGCAGCTGTAGACACAGCTAAAGCAAATCTGGGCTATACCAAAATTATGGCACCCATGGCCGGCGAGGTCGTTTCCATTACTTTGTTGGAAGGGCAAACGCTCAATGCCAATCAGCAGGCGCCGAATATCCTGCGGATTGCCGACATCAGCACGGTAACAGTCTGGGCGCAAGTATCGGAAGCGGATATAGTCCGCGTCAAACCGAACCTGAACGTTTATTTCACGGTACTTGGCTCGCCCCGGCGGTGGAACGGCACGGTCAGGCAAATCCTTCCGACGCCGGAGCTAATCAACAATGTCGTCTTTTATGACGTTCTGTTTGATATTCCGAATCCGGAGCGTGAACTGAAGATTCAGATGACTGCGCAGGTATTCATTGTGCTGGCAGAGGCAAAAGCGGTGTTGCTGGTTCCAGCCGCCGCTATCGGGACTGCCGGTGAAGGTACTTCAATCACGGTACGGGTACTGAAAGAAGATGGCACTGTTGAGCAACGCGCAATTAAAATCGGTATAAAAAGCGAAATACTCGCTGAGGTCACGGAGGGGCTCAAGGAGAAAGAACTTATCATTGTTGGTGAGGTCGCTGAAAAGGGGAAGAAGAAAAGTTCGCTGACTGCCCGAAAGGGTCCTTGATGTCATCTCCTCTGCTCGAACTGACCGGAGTCAGCCGCACCTATACGACAGGCGGAGAACCGCTGACCGTACTCACTGAGGTAAACCTGTCAATCCGGAGCGGCGAATTTGTCGCCATAATGGGTGCCTCCGGCTCTGGCAAATCCACACTCATGAACATCATCGGCTGTCTCGACAAGCCGTCCAGCGGTTCCTACAACGTCCGCGGCATAGCCGTATCCAGTCTGGGCAGCGATGCCCTGGCTGCATTGCGGCGCGATACCTTCGGCTTTATCTTTCAACGCTACAACCTGATGTCCGACCTAAGCGCCGTGGAAAACGCCGAAGTTCCTGCGGTGTATCGCGGCATGGCGAAGCCGGAGCGAGAGACGCACGCCAGTGAGTTATTGAAGGAACTCGGCCTGGGCGACCGGCTTCAACATCATCCCGGCCAACTTTCCGGCGGCCAGCAACAGCGCGTCAGCATCGCTCGCGCGCTTATGAACGGCGGCCCGGTGATTCTGGCTGATGAACCGACCGGAGCACTGGACAGCAAGGGTGGCAAAGAGGTCATGGCCATTCTGGAGAAGCTGCACGGACAAGGGCACACCATCATCCTGGTCACGCATGACAGCGATATTGCCGCTTTTGCGAAGCGTATTATAAAAATTGCCGATGGCCGTGTTACTTCAGACGAGCAGCAGCATGGGGAAGAAGATCTTCCCTCACAAACCGGTGATACAACCACAGATATAAAACCGGCTGTGGCGGTCCTCGGTGAATCCCTAAAAATGGCGTTCCGTTCCCTGCTGAACAATCGCATGCGCACCGCCTTAACCATGCTGGGGATCATTATCGGCGTCGCCTCGGTCGTCGCGCTGATGGCCATCGGCAACGGCGCAAAACAGGATGTCCTTGAACGCATCCAGGCTATGGGCACTGATCTCCTGACGATACGCCGTGGGCCACCAGCCGTGCACGCCTCGGGAGGGACAATAACCAGTTTTCTGCCGGAAGATATGCCCTTCATTGGCAGTCTGCCGGGTGTGGCAATGGCCGTTCCGGAAACAGAGTTGTCTACTCTGCTCCGATTCGGCGACCAGGATTTGATCGTTACGACGGTCGGCACCGGCGAAGCGTTTCCCCGTGTACATGATTGGCCAACTCAGTCAGGCGTGTTCTTCTCTGCGGAGCACGTGATGCGCTATGCACAGGTCGTAGTACTCGGGCAGACCGTTGTAAAGAACCTGTTTCCGGAAAGTACAAAACCTCTCGGCAAGTATGTGTTAATCGGCAACGCTCCATTCATGGTTATCGGTGTGATGAGTAGCAAAGGTTTGAGCGGACGTGGAGACGATCTGGATAACTCCGCCTGGATGCCGTACACCACGGCCGGAGCGCGCATCTTCGGAAAACGGTTCTTTAACAGTTTTGTCGTAAGAGTCAAACCGGGCGCCGACATGGACGTGGTGCAAGCCGGACTGCATACGCTGCTGGTCAAGCGCCATCGCACGGAAGACTTTAACATCCGGAACATGGCCGATACCATCGCTACAGCCAACGAAACCCAGAACACGCTCACCTATCTGCTTGCAGCAATTGCCGTAATTTCGCTCGTTGTCGGCGGCATAGGTGTAATGAACATTATGCTGGTCTCGGTCACCGAGCGAACACGGGAAATCGGTATCCGCATGGCGATCGGAGCCCGCGGTTACGATGTCATGTTCCAGTTTCTTACCGAGGCGGTGATGGTCTGTTTTATCGGGGGCCTTGCGGGTGTCGTCGTCGGCGTTGGCGGCGGATTGATAACCTCGGCAATTGCCGGATGGCGGGTGATTTTCACCGTTGCACCGATCATTCTTGCCTTTGGCTGCGCATTTCTGACCGGCATCATCTTCGGCTATCTTCCGGCCAGGAAAGCCGCGCAACTCGATCCCATTGAGGCACTGGCCCGGGATTAATTTATAACGGGAGGATTCGTGAACGTTACACGCTTCACTGTTCGGACAATCGTGGTTTTCTTGTCACTGCTTTCGGCTGCCTGTACGGTTGGTCCCGACTATGTCAGGCCGACTCTGGTCGACCCGCTGCCGACCGCCTACAAAGAGCTTGAGGGCTGGAAGGTGGCACAACCGCATGATGTCACTATCACTGAAAGATGGTGGGAACGTTACGATGACCCGATCCTGAATCCTCTCATGGCCCAGGTTGCGCTGTCAAATCTCACTATCGCTACAACCGAGGCCCGGTTTCGTCAGGCACGCGCAGCGGTGCAAGGTGCCAGAGCAGGCTATTTCCCGTCGCTCACCGCAGGCGCCCTGGCAACACGCTCCTCCAGATCCGGGAGCATTGGCACGGGAAACAGCGGAGGGGCCGTAAGTTCAAATTTTCAGCTTCCCTTTGATGTCTCGTGGGAACCTGACCTTTGGGGCAGGATTCGTCGGGAGGTTGAAGCAGCTCAGGCCGGTGCCCAGGCAAGCGCTGCAGATCTGGCCGCGGTAACACTAAGCGCCCAGGCAGAACTGGCTAACAACTATTTTCAGCTGCGTATCCAGGACCAACAAAAGCAGCTCCTTGATGACACGCTTGCTCTGTACCGTAAAGCCCTTGAACTGACAAGAAACCGTTTTGAAGCCGGGCTTGTCGCAAAAACGGATGTTCTACAGGCCGAAACTCAACTAAAAAGCAGTGAAGCGCAGTCCATGGATCTCGGAGTAGTACGTTCCCAACGGGAACACGCCATCGCTCTGCTAATCGGCACGGCGCCGGCATCATTTTCCCTGCCTCCGTCAGCAGTGATAAACAGTATTCCGCCTATCCCGTCTGGTCTGCCGTCCGAACTTCTTGAACGGCGCCCCGACATCTCCTCTGCCGAGAGGAGGATGGCGGCGGCAAACGCCCAAATCGGCATTGCCACGGCCGCCTATTATCCCGCAATACGTTTGTCGGCGGCAGCCGGACTCGAATCTTCGTCGCTTGCCTCCTGGTTTACCTGGCCGAGTCGTTTTTGGGCGCTTGGGGGCGCAGCCTCAGCCACCCTGTTTGACGGTGGCGTGCGCACGTCCCTGTCCGACCAGGCCATCGCAGCTTACGACGCAAACGTAGCAACATATCGGGAAACGGTGCTGACTGCATTTCAGGAGGTTGAGGACAATCTGGCGGCGTTACGAATTTTACAGGATGAAATTGAGATCCAAAAGCAGGCGGTTGAAGCGGCACAACAGGTTGTAGCAATTACTACCAATCAGTACCAGGTTGGTTCTGTGGCCTATCTCACTGTACTTGTCGCCCAAGCGACGGCTCTTGCTAACGAAAGAACCGCCTTGAGTCTCTCAGGTCGACGTTTTACTGCCACTGTCCTGTTGGTTAAGGCATTGGGCGGCGGCTGGGTTACAGAGAAACAAAATGATTGATAGAACCTACCCATGAAACACCTTGTGTTAAAAACAGTGGCACAGGCAAAACGCATGATTGTGGTCGTAACCGGCTTCACAATCCTGATTGTTGGAGTTGCCATGATCGTACTGCCGGGACCGGCGTTTGTGGTTATCCCGATCGGGCTGGCAATACTGGCAACCGAATTCATCTGGGCCAGAAAACTGCTTGATTCGGTAAAAGAACGGATTAAGCGCATGCGGAAAAGATAAACTATCTGTCATATTTGGCAGTTATGCAACAATGTGACAGATTTTTTTGACAGTTATTCCTCTTCTGTAATCCACTAATTTAAGTTTAATGATTTAAATCAGGCCTTTACACTCCTGTATTTTCACTATGTGTCTGGCGCGTTATTTGCTCAATGTATTGATGTCACAGCATCTGCTTTTACTGATTCAGATGAAGCCCAAAAAAAGGAGAACGAGCCATGTTAGGTACAATTTTGATCGTCATCGTTATTTTAATGCTTCTGGGAGCGTTGCCCACCTGGCCACACAGCCGACAATGGGGTTACTACCCGAGTGGCGGACTTGGCCTTGTTTTTTTGGTGCTGATAATTCTGCTATTGATGGGCAGAATTTAAAAAACTGACGCCCACCTTGATATGCATCACAGCCGATTCAAACGCAATTGATGCGTATGAACTATTCCACAGAGTCAAATATAAGGAGAATGCACTATGCTAAAATTAAATCGGATTATGGGATTCATGGCCAGCTTTGCACTGTTCACCGCTTTAACGGGTTGCGCTGCAACACCAAAGCACCAAAGCACGGGCGAGTATGTCGATGACAGTGTCATCACAACCAAGGTGAAAGCGGCAATATTTGACGAATCGTCACTAAAAACATTGCAGATTAACGTCAAGACGTACCAGGGAACAGTCCAACTCAGCGGCTTTGTCGATTCCGCTCAGAGCGTTGCAAAAGCGGGTGAGGTTGCCCGAAGTGTGAAAGCTGTTACATCAGTAAAAAATGACCTGCTGGTAAAGTAGATGGGGAAAAAATAATAGCTGAAACCCGCTCCGGCGGGTTTTTTCAATTCCGGAATTATGTGCCGCACAGAACAATTATAATCAGGGAGTAATCCATGGAAATGTTCCACCGCATTCTTGTCATAAGCAGGATGAACGCGTACAGCCGAAAAGCAATCACAGTCGGCGTTTCACTCGCCCTTAAATACAACGCGAAACTCCATGTTCTGCATCTTGTCTCTAATCCTGTTAACCTGATGACAATGAACTCGTCGGGACTGTTTCCCGAGGCTCAATACACGGATTATTTCAACAGCCAGCAGGAAGCAAAAAAACAGTTGGCCAAGGTTATCAGACAGGAGCAGCGACATGGGATTGCCATCCAGGAAATGGTTAGTGAGCGAGACTCCGTTGAGGAAATTGTGAAAGTAGTCACCGAAGCGAACATAGACCTCCTGGTTATGCCTGCCCATGAGGAAGGCCTCATCGAACATGCATTATTTGGAGGGGAAAATGATGCCATAATTCGCATGATGCCCTGTTCAATTATGCTGGTGAAAACGAAGTTGGAACATGTGGCTTGGTAGGATATTCAGAAACGGCCACCAGCGCTAAACGCCTCTGCTTCGCGTTAGACAATCACTTCGTCAGGCAGTTCGTTTGTATCATTCGCTGCCGGCGGGAAATGCACTTTGAGAACCGCACGCAGCTTTTCAATGACAGTGCAAACTCCCTCAAAGGCTTGTTGTACCCTGATTTTACCGGCCAGCTCTCCCGATAGTTCCTTCCACAACAGCGGGCTGATCCGTGCGTTTATCCCGCAGTCACCCAGGATCCAGACCTTGTGTTCCAGTATTGAGATAAAAATCAAAACGCCGGTCTCTTCTCTGGTGCGGTGAAGCTTTTTCTCAAAAAAGGCGCGAACTGCCCTCTCGTGAACCGCTTCCTCCAGTCGTGTTCTTCCTGCCAGCGTCAGCTTGACGTGCGGAAAAAGGCGTATGAGATAAAGAGCGGGAAACCAGAAGATGATAACAGCCGGAACATATGACCAGATCGTAACCTGATGCAGTGCAACGGCAAAAACAAGGGCAATGAGAGCAGACAGCAGAACCGCTCCCAAAAACTCTGCTTCGCGATAGCTGTCACTGGCATCAACCACCATGACGGCGATCTCGCCGGAGGTTTCGCGTTCAGCATTTTTTACCAGAGTGCTGATTTTCTCTTTTTCGGTTTCGCAGAAAAAATTACCGGCATTTTTACGTGTCATCTACCAATCCCCCGATGCCCCACCACCGCCAAAACCTCCACCGCCGCCGGAAAAACCACCAAAGCCGCTTCCACCAGAGCCCCCCCCTCCAAATCCTCCACCAATAAATGGCCCGCCGAAGCCGCGCCCACCGCTGCCAAAAATGAACGATACCACGATGCCGAGGACAAAACCTGCGGCGCCCATAAGTGCCAGAACAACAATCCCGAGACCCGGAAATGTTAAAAAGCCGATTAGCGGCAAACCTGCCGCAGCTGCGGCACCACCGAGGAATTTTGAAAACGATCCGAGAAAGACAACCGCTACCAAAAGAAAAATCAGCAGGGTATACACCGGTTCTAGGCTCTTTTTGCCCTGTTTCAGGTCGCGTGGCTGAGACTGATACTCTCCCCTGACAACCTTTATGATCGAGTAAACACCTGCCGTAATTCCGGTGTCATAATCATTATTCTTGAAATGAGGTGCCATATCGCCCCGGATTATCCTTCCTGAGACAAGGTCGGTCAGCACTCCTTCCAAACCGCGACCCACTTCGATCCTGATTTTGCGCTCCTGCTTTGAAATAAGCAGAATTGCGCCGTTATCCAGCTTTTTCTGACCGATTTGCCACGCCTCGGCAACCTTGATGGAGTACTCCTCCAGACTTTCGCCTTCCAGAGAGTTAATGGTCAGCACGACAATCTGCGTTGAATCGCTGCTTTCGAAGTCGGCAAGTACCTGTTCCAGTCGCTGTGATGCACCGGGAGACAGCATGTTCGCATAGTCATTCACACGGCCACGGAGTTGCGGGACCTCAATTGCACACGCCAGATGCGGGAGCAGTATCATCATCACTATGACACAAAATGTTTTCATGATCACCTGTGAGTACATGAAATTCAGACCGGTCTAAAATTTCACTTTCGGCGCTGATTTTGCCCCTTCGTCAGCCTTGAACGGCTCTTTACGTTCCAGGTGGAGCATCAGTGAATTGGTCAGGCTGTTGGGGAAAGTCCTGATACTGGTGTTGAAATCCTGTACCACCTTGTTATAGCGCACCCTCGCCACATTGATTCTGTTCTCTGTCCCCTCAAGTTGATTCTGTAAATCCATGAAATTCTGGTTTGCCTTCAGATCAGGATAGCGCTCCACCACGACCATCAGACGCGACAGGGAGCCGGATAGCTGTCCCTGTGCCTCCTGGAATTTGGCCATCGCATCCGGGCTTTTCAGCATCTCCTTTGATACCTGCATCGAACCGACCCTGGCGCGTGCCTCGGTAACAGCTTTCAGCGTCTCTGCCTCGTGTGTGGCATACCCCTTGACCACTTCTACAAGATTCGGGATTAAATCGGAGCGTCTCTGATACGACGCCTCGATATCCCCCCAGGCAGCAAAGACGGCCTCTTCACCAGCCTGCATGCTGTTGTAGCCACAGCCGCTAACAGTGAGAACCAGAATCAAACCAACCAACACATACATATTCCTTTTCATGACGACACCTCCTGTCCTTATTTGAAGCGTGATCGGGCCGAGTCGACGGCCTCTCCCATGCTGTTCCAAGCGAGTTCAATGCCGGTTTTCAGGTCTCCCCAGGCATCTTCTCCGGAATGCTGTAGTTCTGCGATCTTCAGCCGAGCTGTCGCCTGTTTTGCCTTCAATGATTCGATCTGTTCACGGTACTCGTGCTTGGCATCTACAGAAGCCTCACCGACCCTGGTCACCAGCATGTCGATTTCAGAATTCCACTCATCAAGTTTTTCCTGCATTTTATGGATGTACTCTTCTCTGTTGCTCATAATTGTCTCCTCGTAAAGATATCATATCGTTAGTTAATGAAGTTTGGCAACAGACTAAATGTGCGGTTCAAAATCCGGAAGGTATATTATGTGCTGCTCAGTACCCGCAAAATGATCGATATGGTGTTCAGTACCTGGGGCATGATCTTTATGATGCTCATTTTGGCAGGTATGTATTTTGTGGCTGTGGTGTGCAGTCCCTGGAACAGGATCCGCGCAGTGCTTCTTCCGTAATATCACCATTATCAATCTCCATGACTTTTGATTTACCGTATTTTTCACTCTGTAAGAAAAAGCGACGTGTTCAATAGGGCATACGTTCGCCATAACAAGAAGCAATACTGTTGTGGCATGGGGGGACAAAAACCGTCGGCAGTGGGGAAATGGCAGCACCATGGCCGGGAGCGCTTCTCCAGTCGAGGTATCAGGTTACAATGGCCCCGTCAGCGTCGCTTCAGTGGTAAATCCGCATACCGTTCTGAGAGAGACTATCGCTCACAACGACGCACCACTCCGGTTGGTTGAAGGTATTGGACCGTTGATATTCAACTGATTTAAGTATGTTACAAGTGAGGTAGCAGAATGTTAAAACAGGGCATAACAATTATTATTGCCGGTATATTCCTGATAAACACGGCTTTTGCAGGAGTCACAGGCGATGTGAAAAATTCCGTAAACGAACTATTCCGCATCGTCTCTGACAAAAAAATGAAGACTCATGAACAGGAACGACGTCAGGCTCTCAAAAAGGTAATCAACGCTATTTTTGATTATTCAGAGATGTCGAAACAATCGCTTGGTAAGCACTGGAATGAACGTACGCCAGGCGAACGCCATCAGTTTACCGATTTATTCGCATTGCTCCTGGAAAATTCCTACCTGAGCAAGATTGAGTCTTACAATAATGAGAAGATCGTTTACCTGAAGGAAACGCTTGATGACAATTACGCCGAGATTAAATCGAAGATAGTTACCGCAAAACGTGACGAGTATACACTGGATTACCGCCTGCTCAGTGTAAATGGCACGTGGAAGGTATATGACATAGTCATAGAAGGTGTCAGCATGGTTTCCAACTACCGGGCTCAATTCAACAGGGTCATAAATGACAAGGGCTACAGCGGACTTGTAAAAGTACTCCAAACAAAAACAAGTGAGATAACGGCATCATAACGTGCACTAAAGGACAAGGAGCTTCACTATGAGTCACTACGTGCAAAAGGAACCAGCTATAGTCATCCAGAATGATATGCCAGCTTTATCCATCATCGCGGCGTTCCACCCGGTATTATGCTTCCGTTGCCAAACAGAGTGCCGCATAGATGCGCGCCGCACTCATCACTTCGTCAAAGTTGACCCGTTCATCTGGCGTATGAGCGGTTTCCAAAGATCCCGGGCCCAGGATTAGCGGTTTCACTCCTGCCGCAAAAAAGAGATTGCCATCGGAATGAGAGCGGAAGGCTTTCAACTGATAACGACAGGTCAAGCTTCGAATAAATTTCTTGCACTGCCTGAGCCAGATAATTGTCAGTACCAAGATTGTAACCGCATGAGGCAAAATCAAAGGAATCTTCCAGCTTCAGGCTGTGAATAAGCAGGTCTGAGTCTGAGACAATCTAGCGAATCGACTCTTGAAGAGCAATTGGATCATGTCCAGGCGGAAGATGCAGGTCGATCCAGGCTTCGCACCGGTCAGGAACAACAAAACCAGCCTGTGACGACTTCATTTTGCGAATGGAATACACAACCTCGGAATTTTCCCGATTGAACAGCGGATCGTTACCAAGCAACAACAGAACTCGCAGCATCGACTCAACTGCGTTGTGCCCCAGTTCGGGAAGCGAAGAGTGACTGCGGAGGCCGCGTGTTACGAATCCGGCTTCCAGGTAGCCATAGTGGGCAAATCCTGCCGCAAGACTGGTTGGTTCTCAAATGACGACCCATGGCGGACGGCATGACTCAAGAAAGATAGAACTGCCATCTCCGTTTTCTTCTTCCCCGACTACCAGCAAAAGCCCGACGGAAGGTCGTTCAGCAGGAGCCAATGTTTCGGCTATTGCCAGCCAGGCTTCGACCATTGCGGCGCCCCCCCCTTCATGTCGGCGCTCCCCAATCCACGAATAATGCCATTTTCCGAAAGCGGCCCATAATTATCCAGATCCCAGGCGGGTATTGGGACAGGAGTAAAAGCAATGGTTCGACCCAAAAAAGGAGAGATTCAATGCCACACCATCGGAAGCGTCACAGCGCAGATTTTAAAGCCAAGTTGCCTTGGCAGCCCTTTCGGAGTCAAAGACTCTTGCGGAACTTGCAACCGAGTACAAGGTTCACAGGACCCTCCGCCCCTGGATGACACGCAGCAAAACCACTATAATTGCAATTATGAGCAGAATATGAATCAGTCCACCCATTGTGTAAGAAGTCACTATTCCCAACAGCCACAGGATTATCAGAACCATACAGATTGTCCACAACATGGTGCCCCCTTCGAAAAATTAAACAAATGCAGCTACTAATTTGTTCTATGCTTGTCCGAGCCGCAAAGACCCACCGGACAGGTCTTCACGGTCTCGAAAGTGTGTAACCTATTTTTTCCCGCTGTATAATTCGGCCTTAATTTCATCCAGAGCTAACAGTACCGGCTTAAGCGATTCTTTCAACGCATTCAGGTTCTGGACCGATTTGCCGGCTACCGGGGTGATGCCCTCAATACCTTTCGGAGTCAAGTCGTTTGACAGATATTTCAGGATTTCCTTCAGGTCAATCAAATATTCATTATACGCACCTTTTATACCCAATCCCGCGGCGGGTACCTGCGCATAAATTTCGGCAAGTTTACTCCGCCTCTGATCGCTCAGATTACGGATTTCAGCATTTGTGAATGTGTCGCCCTGCTTTTCCCACTCGCCAAAATACTCCTTGCTGTGTGACTTCATGTCATCCAGTCGTTTTATTACTTTTTTACCTTCATGCTCCAGCTTTTCAAGTTCATTTGAATAGGTATGGAATGGTTTTTTTAAATCCGATTTCTCACTCCTGACAAGCGCTTCAAGCGATGCTGCAGTAACGTCAAGCTGGACATCCATCTTCCTGATTTCACTGTCCATGTCCTTAATTGAATTGGAGGTTTTAACGGAACGATCCATACCGGTGGTTGCACAGCCACCCAGAAAAGAAGCGGCACCTAATAGCAGCACAGTGTAAATAGCAAGCGAGTGATTTCTAAATTTCATGGTTTTCTCCTTTTGTTTCCGTAATGGGTTAATGTGACAATAAATCCCTCTTTTCAGCAACTCCACCACGACAACTCCGATAGCAGTCATATTATGTACTGACGAAGCAATTAGTCAGCCAAGTACGTGGTAAAAGTTACAAACGTGGAATAATGGTTATGTATCGGTATGTTAGAATGTAACGGGGGGCTGTTTCTCTGGAAGGACGGTTCTGCCAGCCTCAATATATGGTGGATCCTCAATATTATGAGGGTACTTTAAGGAGAGAAATAATGGAATCGGTACGAGGTCATGCTTCTGTGTTAATGCCGGCGGTAGCATCTGCTCCGTACAATCCCAT
>DUZS01000030.1 GCA_013349405.1 Desulfuromonadales bacterium
GGGTTAGGGTGGGGGGGAGGTTGCCATGAAATCAGCCGGTTGCAGCTTCACCCACCCCCCAACCCCCTCCTTTAGGCCCCAGAGGGTCCGTCAAGGGAGGGGGAGCCAATTTCTAAGACTTTTTGCAAGAGGCTCAAGTATCAGAGTGTTTTTATGATTTTTTCGGCTTCACTCCTGCCGGAAAATTGTTCGTTTGATGCCAGCGATTTTTTTAGTGATTCTTTTGCTTCCGCAATCTTGCCCAATTTATACTGCGTCATGCCGAGATGATAATTCAGCACCGGCGAAGCGGGAGCAACCGCTTGAATCTTCGCTATTACTTCCAGAGCTCTCTTGAAGTCACCTTTTTTGTAATAGACCCATCCGAGGGTATCTGACACGGTGAGTTCTTCGGGGCTGAGCGTCTGTGCCTTCTGAGCGAGCGTCAGCGCCCGGTCGAGACTGGCAGATGACTGGCTCTTCTCGCTCAGGAGAAATGCCAGGTCATTACAGACCCGCCATGAATCAGGGTTGCGTTTGTAGGCCTGCTCCAGTTCGTTCAGTGCCTTATCCATCTGCCCCTGTTTGATATACAGTTCGCTGAATTTTACGTAGCCGATCGGCAACTGGGGAGCTTTGCGCTTCAATTCCGCATACTGGGCTTCGGCACGCTTCAGGTCGCCGGCACGAACAAACAGATCCCCGAGATCGCTTTTGATTTCGAGATCGGCCGGGTTTTTGGCAAGGATCTTGTTCAAGGTCTCCTCCGCCTGTTTATAATCCTTCTGGATCATCAGCACCCGTGCCAAACCGCGCAGCAGTTCGCGAGATTCGGGCTCTGCCTTGACCGCCGTTTTCAGCACATCCAGCGCCAGGGTGGGCTCTTTGTTGAGTTGGTGGGCATCAGCGAGGCGAATATGAGCCATGGCAAATTTGGGATTTTCATTGACGACCGTACGAAATTCCGCCACCGCCTTCGAACCATCACCTTTCAGCAAAAAGATACTTCCCTTGGTAAAATGGGCATCGCTGTTTTTCGGGCTTTCCTTGATAACATCATCAGCAAAGGTGGCGCTCGTTTCAAGATCGCGCCTGATCAGATAAATCTTGGCCAACGTGGTCTTAATCTGGATCAGGTCCGGTTTTTCAAGATCCTTGCCCTTTGCCATCGCTTCTTTTAACGTTTCGATTGCCAGATCACCCTTGTTCAGATTGGCATACAGTTCACTGAGGGCAAAACGGAGCTTGAAATTTTTGGCAATGGCAGTAATGCCGTCTTTCAGTTCCCGTTCGGCGTCCTCCGGCTTATTGTGCGAGAGATAAAATCCGGCTGCCTGCAGGCGTATGTTCTGATCCTGGGGTGCGGCTGTTATCAGACCCTTGACGGTATCCTTTGCTTTCTGCTCCTGCCCGGCAGACCAATAAAGCTGCGCCAGCGTGATACCGTGCCGGGGTTCGTTCGGTTCTACCGTCATGACCTGTCTGATGACGGCGGCGGCATCGTCGATCTTGCCGGAACGGACCTTGAGGTCGGCCAGTGCCATGAGTATTTCGACTGATTTGGGATTGGCAGCAGCACCCTTGCCGAGAGTTGCTTCGGCAGTCGTGACATCTTTTGTCTGCAGATGGGCTGAAGCCAGCAGCATAAATGCATCCGGCTTGGTGATTCCTTTGGCAATGAGCCCCTCCAGATAGGGAACAGCCGTGGCGAACTCCTTGCGCGAGATGTACACCGCGCCTTTCAGCAACTGTCCATCACTATGGGTGCCATCCTGTTTCAGTATCAGTTCGGCTTTTTCCAGTGCCTTGTCAGGTTGGGCAGCACCAAGCAGCAGCTTTCCCATCTGGTACTGAGCATCAAGATCCGCAGGGTTCAACTCGACCGCCTTGGAAAACAGACCATAGGCGCCGCGCAAATTTCCCTCTTTCATATCGATAAGGCCAAGCATGCGATAGGCGTCGGCATATTTGGGATCAATCTGGGCGGCATTTTTGAATTCGAGCCGCGCCTTGACGTAATCCGCTTTTTCGTAAAGCGCTTTGCCTTTGTTAAAAAATTTGGCTTTCTTGGCGTCAGGACCTCCGCAGGCCGCCAATACAGATGTTGCTACAAAAAGAAGACAGTACTGCATAAATCTTTTTCTCATGTTCTCTATTCCCCTCTCTCGGTAATTTGCGTACGTTGCCTTGTTTTCAGCGGGTTATCAGCACAAGCAGAGACAGCATAATGGTCCCGGCAATAACGGTATATTTGCCGCGCAGCTCAGTCAGCAGCACTTCAAAACTGAAATAGAGCATGATGACTTTTGCGGCGACAAGACCGTATTGATAGTCGAGTACGCTGTTGTTCGGCAGATTGGGCACAGCCACGGCCAGAATAATTATCAGAAAATCCATCGGAGAACTCTTAAAACCGCTGGTTCGACGGGAGAACTTGGAAATCACCAGAATCAACACGGCAAAAATTCCGAACAGGGAATTGTACAGCGTGTGCGGAGTTCCATTCAGCCACCGATTTGGCGCGGTTTCACTCAAATAGACCGCAAAGGGCACAAACAGGTAGATGGTCATGCGCAGTGTCCGTCCCAGCCACTGCCGTGCGAATAACCAGATCAGTCCGATTGTTACCAGTAATGGCACTGCTGCGATTTTGAGGTAGTGTGGTACATCCCTGGCCATAAAACAGATGGAGAACAACAGTATCGATATGCCGTACACAAAGACCGGAAACGTTCTTTTTATGGCAGTTCCTTCGCGTTTCAGGAGCCTGAAGCGTCCGGCGATGCGTACTTCAAAAAAATCGAAATGGTGTGCCCGCCACTCTTTTTTTCGTGCCCAGTGGAAAAACAGTAGAACAGCCGCTGAAAATCCCAGGTATTCAACCAGGAGCAGCCAGTCTGACTGGTAGCGAAAGAGGAGTGCGGAAATGATCAGGAGCGTCTGGAAAACGTATATGACCACTACAGATTCGGCGTGGTGCAGGCCGAGGCTCATCAGATGATGATGAAAATGGTTCTTGTCGGCGCTGAACGGCGATATCCCCTTTGATATGCGGGTTATCATGACCGTGAGTGTATCGAGTACCGGAAAGCCGAGCAATATGAGCGGCAGTACCGGGCTCAGGGTAGGAGTTGCCTGGGTCAGGGATATCGATAATGAAGCAGCCGAGAAGCCGAGGAACTGGCTGCCGGCATCTCCCATGAAAATTGATGCCGGATGCGTGTTGAAACGGAGGAAGCCGAACAGCACTCCGGAAAGAGCCAGGGCGATCAAGCCGATGGTCTGGTTCCCTTCAAGGTACGCAAGACAGCCGATTGACGCGAAGATCAGCAGGCAGATGCCGCCGGCAAGGCCATCCAGGCCGTCAGAAAGATTAATCGCGTTGGTAGCGCCGACGATGGCCAGCAGTGTCAGGGGGAGGGCGATAAATCCGGGCAACAGAAACCCGTCCGGCAGCAGCATGCCGAGAGATCTGATCTGGACATCCCCGGCGAGAATAATTACCAGTGCGGCTATAATCTGGCCGAGAAATTTAAATCTTGGGGGTATGTCCAGGGCGTCATCCAGCATGCCGAATGCAACAAGGATGGTTGCAGCTGCCAGATAGGCGGTGACGAAATGATCAGCATGCAGCCAATACAGAAGCGGCACGAACGCGCCAACGGTCATGGCGATGCCGCCGATGCGCGGCACCGGGAGCGTGTGTACCTTGCGCTCTCCGGGCAGATCGACCGCCACCTTGAAATGAACCGCCAGCATACTGAGCAGGGGCGTCATGGCGATGGTTATCAGAAGTGCCAGCAGGAGTGTTGAAAGAAAGATCATCGGATTTTTTTTACCAGATAGCTGATGCGGAATTGTTTGTATGTGTTTTACGCATAGTAACAAAGTAATGTTACGGCTGAGCGTCGATTGGGTTAATGTTTGATAAAGAGTACGTAACAGAATCCTGAACGGAGTAATTTACTCCACATCTTTGATACTTTTTAATATGAGAGCAGATGTAATCTCGCCGCTCCCGACCAGAGCCCTTATCTTGCCGGTTTTACTGTTACGGATGATCATGGTCGGGGTCGAGGTGACCCGGAACTGTTCAGCCAGTTTGATAGAGTTGCCCATCTGCTGGGTAACATCGAGGAAGGAGAGTTGCTTGTAGGCTATTTTCTGGGGGGCTATGGCAGCCATTATGTCTTCGTTTGTCGGATTTTTGGTTTTCTGTCCAACGGCGAAGAGTGCTTTGCGCAGCTGGGGGTATTTGTCCTTCTCGTATGCGGCAAACGAAAGATGGTACGGTACGAAATTGGTGGCTTCGGGGTGGATGATTTTGTCGACAAAAAACAGCTTCGCTTTGTTCGACAGAGTGGGGTAGAGCGGTTCGATAACCGCTTCCACCTTGACGCAGACCGGGCAGAGCCAGTCGGAAAACAGGTAGATTTCCACGTTGCTCTGCTGATTGCCGAGCGACAGATTGAGCTGACCGGCAACGGCATCAGGTTTGGCGATGCCGGAAAAGGTCACGATAAAACTGAACAGCGCAACAACAACGATCAACAGCGGTTGGTAAACAAATTTTGGCTTCATGCAAAATTTCTCCTTACGGGTTAACAAGTATCTGACAAGGTTGGTTAGCAGTAAAAGATAGATCAATGCCGCGATGGCGAGGCAGACCGGGCACCAGGCTTTGATGACATTTTTCTGCAGCAGGATCATGTTGACCTCGGCGCCCCCGGCACCGGCTAGAAGCAGGTTTAACAGGAATTCAGCGACTGAAAACCTGGTTGTGAGCAACGTCAGCAGTCCGGCCAGGGTAAAGAAAGTTACTCCGACGGCAGGGAAGGGGAGTCCCAGCAGGCGATATTGATGTGTCTCGCTGCAGCCGCCGAAATTGCACAGGTCGGTGGCCGAAAGGATCGAGAGTGCGAGGCCGATTGAAAGAAGTATCAGAACGAAGAGGCGATAACGAATGCCCATGAAGCTGCTCCTCAGTTATTTTTTTCCTGAAGTGCCACACGCAGTCAGAAGTGACAGCGAAAGCGCGGCGACAACAGCCAGCGGCAGCGGCATACCGGGGACCGGTTCAGCGGGGGCAGTAGTTGTCAGAGAAACGGCGGCACTGTTGTTACTCAGCAGAGGATCGGCAGTAGTCGCTGAAACCTGAGCCGAGTTCAGAAAATCTCCCGGTGAGGTAAAATGCAGCGTGATGTTGGCTGTGGCACTCCCGCCGGCGGCGAGCGTACCCATTGAACAGCTGATCGTTCCGGTCGCTTCAGTACATCCTGGTGGTATGGTGTCTATGACAGAGCCTGCGGGTGCTGTATCCGTTATCGTTACACTCGCTGCAGAAGAAGGACCGTTGTTGGTTACGACAAGATTATAGGAGACTATTTCACCCGTTGAGATCGGGGTGAGCGGCCCGGTCATTCCGAGCGCCAGATCCGACTGGAGCGCAAGGGACCAGTTGAGCAGAATCTGCCCGACGGCGCCGTTGACTCCGTCTACGGCGATCTGGTACGTGGTTCCGGCCTGGGCAACGAACGAGACGCCGCTGGTGTTGCCGGCAGAGCCGTCATTGTCATTAAACGCTACGGATGTCAGACCGGTTACGACTGTTCCGGTATATACTGCCAGCACTGTATCGAAATTGCTGCCGTGGGTATCAAGCGTAATGACGCCACTGCTTGGGGCGGTCCAGTTCCACCAGACCGATTTTCCGCCGATGACGCCGGCGTGGTTCGGCTCTCCGGTCTCTTTGGTGGCGTTGAGGTTGGATGCCGTGATCTGACTGCTGGCGCCGTTGATGACGGTGTGGTTGCTGAACAGATCGTTGGCCGGAACACCCATAACAGTTCCCAGCGCCGCCAGCAGATTAAGGCGGGGAATGGTAATGCTGCCCCGGGTGCTGTCCGATGTTACACTGACGCCGGTCGAGGTCAGGCGGGTCGCGGTATTGGTCAGTGAATCTGCCGGATACGCCGCGCGCAGCACCGCCACCGCACCAGCAACATGCGGTGAGGCCTGGGAGGTGCCGAAATCGGTGATGCCGGCAGCAGTTATCTGGGCTCCCGGGGCGAGCAGGGTCAGGAATGTGGCGATGTTGGAGAAACAGGTGATCTTGTCTGTAGCGGATGTTGAGTCGGTACAGGTGGTTCCATAGTCCCACCCCCCGATCGCCGAATCATAGACCGCGCCAACGGATATGACCCCCGGCGTACAGGCGGGAGTGGAGATGCCGCCGGTGAAACCATTGTTGCCTGAAGCTGCTACCGGGAGAATTTTAGCTTTCCGGGCATTGTTGATCGGGGTTGTATACACGTTACCGGTGCTGCAGGGAGCGGTGTTGTTGCTATTGTCTCCCAGGCTCATATTGATGGTGGTAATACCGTAGAGGCTTTTGTTGGCAATGCCCCAGTTGATGGCATTTACGATCGAACTGCTTGAGCCGGTTCCACCCGGAATTGCGTTGTATGAAGCGATGTTAGCACCGGGAGCGACTCCGGCGACAATCCCGGCGACATTGGTGCCATGATTGCTGGTGGGGGTGGCCAGGTCGATCAGGCCGTTGGCGTCAACCGCCGCCACCACCCGGCATCCGGCCGGAACTCCCGGCGCGGTGCAGGAGCCGAAGGCGCTGTTGGTATAATCAATGCCGCTGTCTATGACCAGAACCGTCTGGCCGCTACCGGTAAATCCGGCTTGCGCGGCGGCGGGCTGGCCGATGAACGGCAGGCTGGAGGCGAGCTGTTGGTAGACCGGCCTGTCTTCATAGATGGCGGTCACTTCTGGCCGCAGCAGGAATTTATCCAGGGCAGCCCGGGATTTGATCCGCAGGAACCGCATCGGAAGGTGGCTGTAATCAGTGACAGTTTCCGCTTCTGCAGGGCTAAAAACGGCTGTGACGTTGTCTTTAATCGACTTGTAGCGTCCGGCCTTGTACGACAGAATTACGTCATCATCGTGTGCAACTCCCCTGTTGCGGCGCATAGCCACGCTTTCTTTCTCCACATCCTGATCATCGTAGAGGACTATGATATCCTGGGAGATGCCGGCATCAAGTTTTTGGACAATCGTTTCCGGAACGTCCGCCAGAGTGGCGGCGTCGGCAAACGGTGTGCAGAAGATGGAGCAGGACGCCGTCAGCAAACTGAAGTACACTATGTATGAGGATGATTTCACGGCTGTATCCTCGCAAGAAAAAGTAAAAATCCGGACCGGTGATTTCTCCCCAATCCGGATTTGATTCCCTGAAGCGGATCATATGCCCCGTATTTATATAGTGTGATTGGCGGGAATTGATCGTTCGGAAAGCTGAAAACATCCTAGCATAGTGATATGACAGCGGTGTTACAGGGGAGTAAATGTTGTGCAATAAATTGCGACGGGGTCGCAAGGCCCAATCCGGGCATGATTTGTTTCATCATTGTTACAGATGTGTAAATGTTTCTGCACACGGGAAGCAAGTCACGGGATTGGCTTGAAAATAGACTTTCAGCCAATTACAATCAGCGCATGTCGAACCCTACGGTCTTAACAAAAGGACTTGCTCGTTTTATACCGGTCAAAGGTACGCGCAACGCTTTTCTGGCAAACTTGCTCATTGGTACTTCCCTGGCCCTGCTGATCTACTGCATCGAACAGACCGGCATGGTCGCGCAGCTCTTTAACCGTATCCTGTATCTGCTGCTCTCCGCTATCGGTGGCGTCCTCCATTTCAGTCAGTTCTCGCCGTTTACCAGCGAAGGGCTTGCCCTGGATGCCCTTGCCGTTGTTGTTGCCGTTTCCATCTGGACCTGGTCCACATCTCTGGCGCTGCGCATCACTGGCAACCTGCTGCTCTGTGCCGCCCTGATTCCACTGACATTCTACCTGATCGACAAAAACGGCATACTGCTCAGCGGAGCACCTATTGTCGCAGCAATAATTGTCGCCATACTGTGCGACGCTGCCGCCGACCGCTTCAGGGACCGCATGCGTCGGCGGATTGTCGTAAAAAAACAGGAAGCAGAGTACAGCGTCATCCGTCACCTGGCGCACAATGTCAAGCCGGGGCTGCAGATTGTCCGCTCACCGCTGCTGGCGCTTCAGGAACTCCTCGACCGGCGCGGCCTGCTTGCTGCCGAATTATCCCGGCGACTGGACGGTTCGGTCGAAACGGTTGGTGATGCCCTGAACAACGCCATTGCCAGCCTGGGACAGATAAATGCCATCATCGACAACACCCGGCAATTGGTGACCCGCGAAATTGACAGTGAAGCACTGTGCGAGGTGGAGATTCAGGAGTTGCTTGAACGGGACGCCTTTCCACTGCATGCCGGGAAATTTAAAATGACTGTGGTTGGCGGGCCGGTGTGGCTGCCGCTGCATCGGGAATCATTCGTCGAGGCGATCAATAACCTGCTGCGCAACGCCGAGGTGCATGGATTTTCAGAGCCGGATGCTGCCAACGAAGTCTGTTTCAGGTTACGCCAGACCCGCAAGATGGTGGTCATCGATTACACCAACAACGGGCGACCGTTTCCTGCCAATCTGAGTACGGCTGATTTTCTCTCCTTCGGCAGGAAAGGGGCGGACAGCCCCGGCGAAGGTTTGGGCGGGGCCTGGATCGGCAAGGTTATCGAGGCGCATGGCGGTGATTTTGAAATTATCCGCGATGGGCAGCCGCTACATTTCCGTATATCGCTGCCGAAAAGGGGGAACTGATGAACGTACCTGATCAGGTGCTGGAGCGGATGCTGGTGATAGATGACAACCGTCCCTACGTGGAGGCTCTGCATCGCGATGCCAGGCGCTATGGCATAACCATGGTTCATGCCGGGAGTCTCGAGGAAGGGCGAGAAATTATGGAACAGCGCGACGGCTGGTCGCTGACCGGAGTCGTGCTGGATGTCAAATGTCTTAAAGAGCGCTCTCAGCAGGTGCCGGACAGCAGTTTCCTTACCGCCGCCGTGCGCTACTTCAGTGAAAAAGCGCCCAATCTGCCGATGGTGGTACTCACCGGCGAACCGGATCAGTTCCGCAGTCTCAGTGAGCTGTATGCCGGGACGCTGCGGATTTTTTCCAAGGGGCGCGATGAAACAGAGATGCTGGTGTTTCTGCGGGAGGAGGCCGGCAAGCTGGATTACGTGCGGGTAGCCGGAGCCTATCCGGAGGCGTTTGCCACGGTCAGGAGCCACCTCGGGAGTGATGCCGAGCAGGAACTTTTCAATTGCCTGCGTGACATGACGAGTGCTGAGTTGACCACAATCAAGAACACGCTCGGCTGTCTGCGTCGGCTTCAGGAACGGATCTATATAGCCCTCAGCCGGGCTGATGACAAACTGTTACCGAGCCAGTACGTGTCCGGTGAGATCAACCTGGTCGGTTGTTACAAGCATCTGGTGGAAAAAGGTGTCGTCGAGCGCTACCGCATCATCGACCGCTTTGCCGAGTTGATCTATAAAATAACGAGTGACAGTGGTGCCCACTCACCCTATGCCGACCCCAAATACCCTCCCACCTCTTACACCGTCAGGGCGGTTGTCTTTGCCCTGCTCGATCTGCTGCTCTGGTTTGGCGGCATAATGGATGAAATCAGGCGGCACACTACTCGGTAACCTCACCAAAGTAGCAGAGGTTCTGTTGTTTGTAATTGCTGATGATCGGCTGCTTCAATGCTTCAAGTAACAACAGCTCCACTTTTTCAGCCGGCAGAGGCTTGCTGAAAAAGAAGCCTTGCATCTCCTCGCAGCCCAACTCCCGCAGTATTCGCATCTGATAGCTCGTTTCAACCCCTTCAGCAAGGAGGTGCAGACCGAAGCCGCGTGCTATGCCGATGATGGCATGAATAATCGGAGTAGCGTCATGTTGATCGTCCAGGTCGCGGATAAATGATTTGTCGATCTTGATGGTATTGACAGGAAAGCGGCGCAGGTAGTTGAGTGATGAATAGCGGGTACCGAAATCGTCAATCGAAATACGGATGCCGCGTTCGCGCAGGCGCCGCAACTTGCTGATGACGTGCGGGTCATCGTGCATGAGCAGGTTTTCCGTTATTTCAATATCAAGAACCTCTTCCGGAAGGTGATATCTGTTCAGCTGCGAGACGATGCGTTCAACGACATCATCGTTGTTAAACTCCTGCGGTGAAACGTTGACCGCAATGCGCAGGTCGTTCATCCCCATGGCACGCCAGCGGACGAGCTGCCGGCAGGCCTCATCCAGCACCCAGTCGGTTATGGAACTGATCAGCCCCAGCTCTTCGACCAGGTCGATGAAGCTGTCCGGATTCAGGAGGCCGTGCAGTGGGTGCTGCCAGCGGACCAGAGCCTCAAGGCCGACTATTCTATTGCAGGTTATGTTGATTTGAGTCTGGTAGTGCAGTTCAAATTCTTTGTTCCGGATGGCCTGATGCAGTTCGTTTTCGAGACTGATGCGTTTCTGGTAGCTGGAACTCATCTCGCGGGTAAAGAAGGCGTAGCCGTTCTTGCCGCTGGATTTAACTTTGTACATGGCGATGTCGGCATGTTTCAGGAGCAGATCGGCGCTATCGCCGTCACGGGGGAAAATCGCAATGCCGATGCTGGCGCTGGCGCGAAATTCATGTCCGGCAACGATGAACGGGGTGGCAAACTGTTCCATAATCTTTTTTGCGATCAGGGTTGCATCTTCAGCAAGCACAAGATTGGGCAGCAAAATCGTGAATTCGTCACCCCCCTGACGCGCCAGCGTGTCGCTGACCCGTACGCAGTGCAGCAGACGCTGGGCAACATTTTTGAGCAGTTCATCCCCTTCGGCGTGGCCGTAGGTGTCATTCGCCAGTTTGAAGCGGTCGAGGTCGATAAACATGACGCCGATGACGCCCCCTTTGCGCAGGGTATGGGCCATTGCCAGATCGAGGCGGTCCTTGAACAGCCTCCGGTTGGGGAGGTGGGTGAGATGATCGTGCATCGCCTGAAAGCTGATGGTCTCTTCGGCGCGCTTGCGTTCGCTGACGTCGCGGGCAACACCGTAGGTGCCCATGAAACGGGAGGCCTGCTCATCCTGGCAGTTATCGGGAGATTCATATATGCCCATTGCGCTGAGCATGGCCACAATGTAGCGGTTTTCGAACTGCCGGTAGTGGTTGTCCTTGCATTTAAGACGGATCTCTCTATTGGAGATGGCGCGGTCATCGCTGCGGCGTTCGGTAAAGGCGTAGATGGCCTGTTCGAGGTCTTCTTCATGAACGATCACGGTATAAAAATTTCCGATCAGCTCATCACGCGAATAGCCGAGCAGTGATTCCACCCGGCTGTTGACAAAAATGAAGCGTCCTTCATGGTCGAGCGTGTAAATCAGATCGGGGGAGCTTTCAACCAGGAAGCGATGCAGGCGTTCCGACTGTTCCAGGCGGGCCGTCATCAGAACGTGCCGGCGGTCAAGGCTTCGCCGATGCAGGATGTTCGCAACCGTATGGCCGATTTTATCAAGCTCGTGCGGTTTGCGTACAAAATTTACGGCGCCACTGCGGGTCGCACGTATTGCAGAGTCGATGTGGGCATCGGCGCTGACAATGATTACGCTGGTCGATATATGATTACCTGCAATCCACTCCATTACTTCCAATCCGGAAATATCGGGAAGATGAATATCGAGCAGCAGCAGATCGATTTTCTGAGTGGTAAGGATGTCAATTGCGCCGAGCCCCGTGGCTGATTCCAGTACGACTCTGTCTTCTCCTTCAAGCAGCAGTCTCAGGCTGGTGCGCATCAGCTCTTCATCATCAACAATAAGTATGCGCTGCGCGTTCTCCTGCCATTCATATGAAGGATTGGAATATGTAGCGGCAAGAGTGGCCATTGTTTTATCTCACCGTCACGGTTACCCCGCTGATAGTGACGGTCGTGCCATCAACCGAGCCACCATCCGCTTTGATATTTCGTACGCTGAATGCCGTAGCAGATGGTGTTAAATAGTGCGGCACGATATCGCAGGTAATAGTCACGAGGTCCCCGGCACCAAAACCTTTGGTGGAAGTCACCCCAATATGAAGCACGCCATCTGTTGGGTTGTACCATGATAATTGCGTTGCTTCGGCAGCGGATGTTAACGGTGATAGCGTCACAATGCCTGGCAATGTTGCCCCGCCGGTGGCATCTGACCTGACCGTCAAACCTTGTGGAATCAAAACTTCAAACTGAATG
This sequence comes from Desulfuromonadales bacterium, assembly GCA_013349405.1. Classification (GTDB taxonomy): domain Bacteria; phylum Desulfobacterota; class Desulfuromonadia; order Geobacterales; family Pseudopelobacteraceae; genus JACRCG01. The sequence continues at coordinate 12,138 of DUZS01000030.1, forward strand.
CCCTTGATGGCGTTCGCGGCAAAATCTCCCTGCAGCGCCAGAGTAAAGCTGGCGGTGACTGCTCCGTTGATTGCCGCGAGATTGGAATCTTTAAAAACAGTACCGTTGCTGCCAGTGGCCTTGAAATCGGTAACCGCTTTTTTGAAATTGGCGAGTGTTTGGCTGGTCATGCCGGTGGAACTGATGCCGGAAGCAAAACTCTTGAGTGTGTCTGCAAGCGGCACTCCTTGCGTTTTTGAAAGTTGTGAAAGGGCTGCCAGAGCCAGGGTATAATCTTTCTGGTCCTGGGTCACCGAACTGCCTGAGAGTGCTGCTTTTGAAGGATCTAGCGGTTGGGTGGTGATGATATCGAACTTGAAGATATCAGAGAGAAGTTTATTGCTGTCATTAATATTTGTTTTGCTGAGCCCCCCGGTTTTTTGCTCGGCTTTCTGCACGGCAAGTTCAGTCAGCGGTGTTATGGCAATATCCGATGTAACAACGGAACTGGCGAGTGCCGCCCGCAATGGCTTGTCAAGGGGAATAACTGCACCGGTTGCCTCATCGGTGTAGCTGCCGCTCACTTCGATAAGTACCGGCACATCGTATTTGCCGATATTGACAGAATAAACTCCCTTGGTCACCGGCACGCCACCCTTCAGCAATGTGCCCCTGCTGCCGTCGGCAGCGATCGCGTAGACAGCAACGTTGCCGTCAATCGGTCCTTTGGAAGCCATGCCCGGAATGACGCTGTCGCTGGTCGTGTTGGGAGTAACCGGTGGAACAATGGGCGCGTTGCTTGAAGAACCACCGCCGCCGCAGGCTGCCAGCTGGAGGGCAATGAATGATGATATGGCCAGTTTCTTGATGGAAGGCATTGAATGAACCTCGTTAATGGGATGTATAACAGGATGTAGAAAATTCTGATTTATCGTTTTTGATTGTAGGGGCTAAGCAAGTTTCATCTGCTTCGCCCGCCTTTGATCTCCGTAGCAAAAGGGCGAAGCAGGTAAAGCTCTTGCTTAGCCCCTACATGAAAAACGGCATATTAACAATTTCCAGCTCCCTAAAGCGATACCGAAACTATACTGCTTGGCGGGCTCTCACCTTCACTAACTGCCGTCACCACGTAATAATAGGTCTGTCCTGCCGTGAGGCCGGTGTGAGTGAAATATGGTTTGCTGCTGTCGGTGTTGTTCTTCCTGTCACCTTTGGCCCTCAGCTCAGCCGGGCTGTTGGCATCCGTTGTCGAAACATAGATATTGTAGGTAACGCCGCTGAGACCGGAACTGTCTTTGCTCCAGCTCACTGCTGCCTGCTGCGTTCCCTGGGTGGCGCTGACACCGGCCGGGACGGCGGGGGTTTTCAGGCCGGGAGTAGCCGCTACAACCGGACCGGAAGTGTAGCGCCCCTGGATGGGAGCGCCGGTGGCGTCTTTTACCGCGGCGGCTATCTGAAAATAATATGTAGTGCCATTGTTGAGGCCGGTAAGCTTGAATCCTCCGCTGGTCACATCTTTGATGACATTGTCGCTCTGACCGATTTTATTGGCGATCACATCCGGGGAGTCGGACCAGTACAGAATGTAGTAGGGAATTACAGGGGTTGCGGATGCTGCCGGATCGGGATGCGTTATTGTGAGTGGTCCCACATCACTCCATCTGATGGTACAGGAACCAGCGCCCGCTTCGGCTGACATGTCGGACGGCGACGCGAAACTGGCCAGTTGCGTTGCGCTGGAAGCGACGGCGGCAGTTATTGCCTGTGGCCGGGCTGCAGCAATCGGACTGAAAGCGCTCTCTTTCCCGGCTACTACGGTGGTAAGCGCATAATAATAGGTCGAATCATTTGTGATGTTCTGATCTTTATCGGTGTAGGTCAGAGCAGTCAGTGAGGAGGCAATTTTACTGGCGGCAGTAAGCCCTGTTTTCGTGGTGGCGCGGTACAGGTTGTAACTGATGCCTGTTGTACCGGTTGAAGTCGGCACCAGAAAATCCAGTTTGACTGATGAGTCACGTGCAGTCACCTTGAGGCCGAAGGGTGAGCCTGGCAGCGCGGCGTAGGGCGTTGCTGAAACCATCCGGCTGGCCGGGCCTTCGCCCGCTGCGTTGACTTCGGTAACGACATAATAATAGCGCTGCCCGTTGGTGACATTGGTGTGATCAAAGGAGGTGCCGGCATATTTTGCAGCGATCCTGTTGCTGATGTTCATCATGTCGGTCGGAGTTGTGGAGCAGTAGATGTTATACGTTGACAGCGCGCTTCCAAACGACGAGCCGGTCGCTCTGTCCCAGTTGATATTTATCGTGCCGTCCAGCGCGCGGACGGAAATATTCGTCCATGATGCCGTTTTGGCGGTCGAAGGTGCGGCCGTTGGTGATGAATCTGAACCACCACACGCAGAGAGGCACGTGGATACCGCGACCGCTACCAGCACAAAGCGTAATGCAACCCACATTTTTCCCATCGAATCATTCTCCTTATAAAATAAACCGTAGGGGCGATCCGGTCCGGTCGCCCCGCATTTGATGTTGTTTTGTGTTATTTGCTTGACCATTGCTGCAGGGCGACCCGCCGGGATCGCCTTTAGGCCACAGAGGGTCCCTACGAATTGGTGCCGTACGTGTCAGAGATTTACCGCCCCGGCAGCAGCAGCCTGAAACCGACCCCATCCCTGCGGACAGTCGGCGCAAGATATTCACGATAGCTGGTGCGCAACTGGCCATTGACGCTGTCGCTGCCGCCGCCGCGCAGAATGCGGTTGATGCCGAAGGGATCACCCTGAGGATTGTTTTTGGGACTCTGCCGGTAATAGTAAGGGTCGTAGCGATCCTGTACCCATTCCCAGGCGTTACCGCTCATATCGTACAGACCGAGAGCATTCGGTTTTTTCTGCCCCACCGGCAGTGCTGTGCCGGAACAGGACACTCTGCTGCAGGCATAATCAGCCAGCGTTTTTTCGTCATTGCTGCCGGAGTACATCTGAAGTTTTCCGCCGCTGCGGGCGGCGTATTCCCACTCAGCCTCGGTCGGCAGACGATAGTTCAGCCCGGAACGTCTGTTCAGCCTCGTGATATATTCACGGACATCGCTCCAGCTTACACCGTTGGCAGGGTAGCCCGGGCCGTGTCCGGAGTGCAACGGGAGGTCGCTCGCCATCACAGCGTACCATTGCTCTTCGGTAACTTCAAAAACCCCCATTCTGAAATCATCAACACAGACCTCATGCACCGGCCTCTCGTCATAGCCGCCGCTTCCCGCCTGATCACCCATCATGAAACAGCCACCCGTGACGACAACAGTCTTGATATCAGTAATGGCTGCGCCCTGAGCCTGCCGGGTCATCAGCAACATATAAACGAACAGCAGGCTGAAAGCGGCCAGTAGATACCGTTGTTCGGTTCTTTTTGTTGATTTCATGCGCTGCGATTACTCCTGCCGCTGCCGTTTGCGCAGGCCGGTCATGCCAATGAGACCGGAGGCCAGCAGTAATCCGGCTGCCGGGAGTGGTACCGGGTTGGCATTAGGAGTAATGGTGGTAGTAAAGTTAACCGAGGCTGCCTGGAGAGTAGCCGACGAGACCGGTGTTGATGAACCGGTGCTTGTTGCCGTTGCCGGAGTCGTTTCGGCCTGCGCACCCAGATGTACGGAAGCTGTCAGGGAGAGATTGGGAGCTTGTGCCGATTCCGGAGCGGGCGCTGATATCAGTTGCTCCGCGAGACCTGTCGGCTGTTGGGAACCGTCGCGTTCAAAATGGCCTTCCATGGTGCTTTTGGCCGGTTGAGCAGATTCCGCATGTTGCTTCAGGACCGTTCCGAACAGGTCGGCATGGTTGCCACCACCCAACAGCTGATCAAGGGGTTGCAGCGACGTATTCTGCGCCGTTTTTTCAATTGCGATTTCTGCACCTTCGTTGTCAATGGACAGGGCTGCATTGGCAGATACGGCGCTGAGAGAGACAAACAGCAGCGATAATGATGTTTTTTGTGAAAGATTCATGGGATATTCTCCTTTATATTCAATATATTGAGTTATTACGTGTGGAAAGTGCATTCTCAGTGTGAGGTACTATAGCAGGTTAATATTACAGACACGCTGAAGTTAGGTAACGATTATCAAACAATTTCAGTTTTTTGATGACCCGCAGGGACCCACAGGGCCTAAAGGCGATCCCGGCGGGTTCCCTGCTGCTATAGCTGAGTGAGAAGAATTCTGAATGCAGGGAGAGGTAGATGCCAATTAAGGGACTCAAATACGTAACATTAAAGACATGATAGTCTGATAACATACTGTAATTTAAAGCATAAAATAAATATACGTCGTAACAATAAATTATCATACCCTTAACATGAAAATAATATTTACCTGTTATGATGCCGCTCGCATAGCAATCAGACAAATATATATTCCGGGTACTTTGCTGACCTGTCCCAGGTATCAGAAAGCCCGCCACGAAGGTTATCATCTCGTGGCGGGCTTTTTATTTTTAGCATACAGAAAAAAGTCAAAGCCAAACCCATCGCGAGGTGGGGACGGAAAGCCATTGGGTCCCCTGAGGATAGCCGGGTTGCCTTTCAATAACGAAAGTTGATCCGGCTTTTGTTTTTTTCAATTCAGAAGTTGCAAGGAGGTGCGCACGGGAAAAGTATTCCACGATCGAACATAACAATTGAATAGCAGTCATTTCAGCAGCAACTACAAATAAAAAAGGAAGAAAAGGAGAATTAAGATGGAAATAAAAGCAAAAATAATAATGGTATTGACCCTCGTGGCACTCGTCTGTTTGCCTGGCTTTGCCATGGCTGCCTTATCAGGCCCTGTTGCAGGAGATTCAGTGGTCGGCCTCACAACATACAAGGGGTACGGTAGCTTCACCAACGGTGCTGCTTCAGTCACTCTTGGCTCAAATTTCATTTCAGCCACAGACAACAGTGTAGGAACTCCATTTTTTGCCACCGGAAGCTTGAACTGGACCGGTGATAGCCTTGTAATGCTCTCGTTTGATTACACTATTTCAGGGAATGGAACATCAGGTGCCAACAACTGGATTCAATATGGAGATGCCTTGTTTTTATCCGTAGGGCCGACGACACTTTCTGCAAACGGTTCAGGTCATGTCAGCCAACTCTATGATATGTCAACGTTTGGTGGTGGCCCGCTTATGGTTCAGGCATACGCTGATGGACTCGCCTCGTCTGTAACCATTAGTAACATCAGTGCTACTCCCACCCCGATCCCCGCTGCCGCCTGGCTGCTCGGTTCAGGTCTGCTGGGTCTGGTTGGCATCAGACGGAAAAATATTGCGTAACAGCAGGGGCGAAACCGTAACGGTTTCGCCTTTTTTTTGTAATTAATCAACTTACCAAAGGAGATGTATCCATAATGAAATCAGCACTTCGTACGCTTGCCACCGCCCTGCTGGGCGTCATCAGTTACGCCGCCGTCGCCCTCGCCGCACCTGCCGTTGATTTTACCGGCACTGTCACCGACTGGAATGATGGCAATAACTACACTATCGGCTGGAGCTTCACCGCCAACCAGGACCTCTTTGTCAACTCGCTCGGCGTCTATGCCGCCCCGGATTTCAATACCGGTCTCCGAACTTTTACCCAGGATCATGCCGTCGGCATCTTCGATGCCACCAATGCTCTGGTTGCCTCCACAACAGTTACCAATGCCGACTCACTGACCGGTTTCTTCCGTAACCACTCACTGGCAGCTCCAGTCATGCTGACGGCTGGTTCCACCTACACCATTGCTGCCTATATGGGTGCCGACCAGATGGTATTCGGTACCACCGGTTCCACCGTCAACCCGCTGATTACCTACAACGCCAGCCTTTATGAGGTTAGCAATTCACTTGTATTCCCGACACTCTTAGACGGCACAACCACCGTGGCAACCGGCACCTTCGGCCCGAACATGGACGTCACCCCGACACCGATTCCGGCCGCTTTCTGGCTGCTCGGTTCCGGCCTGGGAATGCTCGGCGCTGCCCGTCGTAAAAAAATGGCTCAAAAATAAATTTCACCTGTTCACACACTAAAAATCAGAGGAGAAAACATGTCTATTTTCGCACTGAAAAAAAAGTTTCTCGCCGCAGCGGTTCTCTCGACTCAGGTTCTTCTGCTGGCCGCCGGCTCTGCCTTTGCCGCACCGGTCGCCAATCTCAAAGTTAAACTCCTGGCCATCAACGATTTCCACGGCCAGCTTTCCCCCAAAACCGTCAGCGCCCGTCCTGCCGGTGGCGCTGCCGTTCTGGCAGCATACCTGAAAAACGCCCAGCTCGGCATGGAAGACCGTGCCATCATCATCAGCGACGGTGACTTTGTCGGTGCTTCGCCGGCCAACTCGGCCCTGCTGCAGGACGAGCCATCCATCCAGTTTTTCAATACACTGGCCAACCCCTTTTGTTCCCCGGACAAGATGAATTCCCGCTGCAACCTGCTGGCAACCGTGGGTAACCATGAATTCGACGAAGGGACGACTGAGCTGTTCCGCATGATGAACGGCGGCAACCACGTCAAAGGGCCGTTCATCGAGAACCCTTACTCAGGCGCCCGTTTCCCCTATGTGGCCGCCAACATAATTGACAACGCTACCGGCAAGACCCTGTTGCCGCCGTATGTCATCAAAACTATCCGCAACACACCGATTGCTTTCATCGGCGCAATCCTCAAGGATACGCCGAATATTGTTGCTCCGGCCGGTGTCGCCGGTCTCACCTTCCTTGACGAAGCGACCGCCATCAACAGCTACATCCCGGAACTCCAGGCCAAAGGGGTCAAGGCAATAGTTGCCGTCATCCACCAGGGTGGCGCAGATGTCGATGCCATTGTTGCCAAGCTTGACGGTGAAGTTGATGTCGTCATTTCGGGCCATGCCCATATCAACACCAATAAACTGGTCAAAAACGCTGCTGGTAACGACGTACTGGTCACCCAGGCCTTATCCGCCGGTACCGCTTTTGCCAACATAGATATCGAGATCAACCCGTTCAGCAAGGACATTGTCAAGAAATCAGCCGTCATCACCACCCCCTTCGGCGATGTCGCACCGGGCACTACCCCTGACGCTGCTGTTGCAGCTATCGTTGCACAGGCTGATACCATTGTCGCGCCGCTGGTTAATGTTGTAATCGGCCAGAGCGCCGCACTTATCAGTAAAACCCAGAACCCGGCCGGTGAATCGGCCCTCGGCAACCTGATCGCCGATGCCCAGCGCTTGTACGAGGGCACCGAGTTTGCCTTCATGAATCCGGGCGGCATCCGTGCCGATCTCAGCCAGGGCAACGTCACCTGGGGAGCGCTGTTTACCATTCAGCCCTTCGGCAACCAGATGGTACGCATGACCTTGACCGGTCAGCAGATCTACGACCTGCTTGCCCAGCAGTGGAGCAACCCCGCCGCGCCAAAAATGCTGCAGATTTCCGGTCTTACCTATAGCTGGACCAACAATGGCACCGGCGCAGCCGGTACTATCACCGAAGTGCGCAAAGGTGGCGTGGCCATCGACAAGGCGGCCACCTTCACCGTGACCACCAACAACTTCCTCTCCGGTGGCGGCGACGGCTTCGCCGTCTTCAAGAGTGGCCTCAACCCGGTCATCGATGCCGCAGATATCGACGTGCTGGTTTCCTACATCAGGGGCCTGGCAACACCGTTTGATGCACTCATCGAAAACCGCATCATCCGCATTGAAACCGTCCCGACCCAGTTTGTCTACACTTCCGATTCTCACTACGGCATCACCAGACCGGCAATCGATGGAACCGCAACTACCGTAACCGGACAGGCCGTCAACGCTGCGCTGGTCAGCACCATCAATGCCCTGCAATCCACAACTACTCCGGTTGGTATCCCTTGTGACGGCGGCGTCAACGCCTGCACCACAACCGTTGGCGCACTTGATTTTGTTGCTCACACCGGTGATATCACCAACCGTATGGAAACAGCTTCAGCAGTTCAGAGCGCTTCCGCTTCCTGGGATCAGTTCAATATTGACTACCTCACCGGTCTGGCTGTAACCGACCGTTACAACACCAAAGCACCGATGTACCTGGTGCCGGGTAACCACGATGTCAGCAATGCCATCGGTTACTACAAGGCGATGAACCCGCTGTTCGACGCCACTGCATACGTCAATATCTACAACCTGATGATGAAACCGACGACCCTCCTGACCAACACCGGTTTCATCGGTGCCACACCGAACGCCACAACCGCTGCTGCCAGCTATGCCGCCAACAAGGTCTATTACTCAAAAGATCTGGGTGGCGTTCACTTTGTCTTCCTCAATATGTGGCCGGACAGCGCCGCCCGCGCCTGGATGGAATCCGATCTGCGCAAGGTAAGCAGCACCACTCCGGTTGTACTCTTTACTCATGACGAGCCAGCTGTCGAAACCAAGCATCTGATGAATCCCAATAGCCCGTACACCATCAATTCGACCAATAAATTTGAAAATCTGGTACTGGGCGAAGCGCTTGGCGGACTTTCCAGCGTTGCTGCCATCACCGGTGCCAGCACAGTTGAGCAGGCCGCTCTGGCGACATGGCTCAAAAATCACAAAAACGTCGTGGCTTATTTCCACGGCAATACCAACTACAACGAGTTTTACACCTTTGCCGGACCGAATGCAGACATCAGCCTGAATGTCTTCCGCGTCGATTCCCCGATGAAGGGCAATTTCTCGGCAACTGCACCTGGTCTGCTGTCCTATCAGGTAATCTCGATCGATCCTGCTGCTGCAAACATGACCGTTCGTGAATATCTCTGGAACACCAAAACCTGGGGCGCTTCAAAAACCGTATCACTGGCACCACGCGCTAACTAAGAAGCAGACAGACCTCCGAGGTTTTTAAAACCTCGGAGGTCTTAGTACTCATCAAAACAAAGGAAGAAAAGGGGAAGGACAATGAAAAAATTAGTCGCAGCAACAGCACTTTTGGCAGCATTGGCAGGGGCAGGCACGGCAGACGCCGCGCTCGTTATAAATCAAATCTACGGCGGAGGTGGAGCAACTTTAGCAGCTCCTCTGTACAGCAATGACTGGGTACAGTTGTACAACTCGGGAACAACGGCGATTAATCTATCCGGCTATAGTCTCCAGTATGCTGCCGCCACCAACTTAACGACTTTTGGCTTGTCTCATGCCCTTACAGGTACGATTGCCGCCAACAGTTATTTTCTAGTCCAGGAAAGTCGTGGTACCGGCTTGAACGGAACCACCGCTGATCCGATCTATGACCAGATCGGTGGAACTCTTGCCTTGTCTGCTACTGCAGGAAAGATTGCGCTCTTCAGCGTGACAACAACCGGTGCAAGTACAGTAGCCTCATCAGTTAATTTGGTTGATCTGGTTGGTTTTGGTACAACTGCCAACTTCAGCCTTTACCCGACAATGACTGCAAATACAAGTACAACGACATCAGCTCTTCGCACTACCGATGCACTTGGCGCTGTTTCGTTTGTTGCCGGTACGCCGGTACTTCCCGCTACCCCCACTCCGATCCCCGCTGCGGCCTGGCTGCTTGGTTCCGGGCTGCTTGGTTTGGCAGGTTTCAGAAAACGTAACGCGTAGGGACCCAAAATGCGGGCCTAAAGGCGTATTGCATACGCCCATTGACTTTCAGCGATAGTCTACCCCCGCCAACTTACAATGCCATAGTGCTACTGGGGATGAAGACTTACCGCTGGAAACTGTCTGCTCCGGGGCTTGACCCCGGTGCAGACAGTATAAACGATACATACATTTCCGTCCCTACTCTCAAGGAGTTCAAAAATGAAACCAAGCAGTAGCATCACATCCAGGCCCGGCATTCGTTCCCTGCTCCGCCTGACGGCATTCGTGTTTGTCATGGCGTTTGCCTGCCAGGCTTTTGCAGCCTCGCCGGATGTCGTCATCAGCCAGGTCTATGGCGGTGGCGGTAATACCGGCGCCACCTATAAAAACGATTTTATCGAGCTGCATAATAACGGTGCCAGCGCGGTCAGCCTTAACGGCTGGTCGGTGCAGTATGCTTCTGCAACCGGCACATCCTGGGCGGTTACACCACTCACCAATGTCACGCTGCAACCGGGACAATATTACCTGATACAGGAGGCTGCCGGTGCATCTACCACGGCGATAAATCTGCCGACACCGGACGCAACCGGCACCATCGCCATGAGCGGCACTGCCGGTAAAGTTGCCCTGGTTACCAGCACAACAGCACTTACCTGTGGTGCAACATGTGCAACCAATGCCGCTGTCCGCGATTATGTCGGCTTCGGCACAACAGCCAATAATTTTGAAGGCACCGGCCCGACGCCAGCGCCAAGCAATACTACCGCAGTGCTGCGCGCCGGTAATGGCTGCAGCGATACCGATAATAATAACGTCGACTTTGCAGCAGGAGCGCCAACCCCGCGTAACAGCGCTACGGCACTGAATGCCTGCACCGTTATCGTCGTTAACGGCGCCTGCGGCGGCGACAACGGCCTGACTCTTGCTGCAGTAGCACCGACCGGCCTCTGCGGTGCCGGTACCGCTTCGGCCATCACCGGCAGCGGCCATCCCTGGGGTTGGAGCTGTGTCGGAACTGGTGGTGGCACTACCGCAAGCTGTTCAGCCGCCATCCAGAGCTACACGCTCAACTTTGCCAGCGACGCCAACGGCACACTCAGCGGCACAACTCCACAGAGTGTTGATTACGGCGCTTCTGCTTCCGCCGTAACCGCCAGTGCCAATGGCGGCTATCTCTTCCAGAACTGGACCGGCACGGGCGGCTTTGCTACCTCGACTGCCAACCCGCTGACTGTCGCTAACGTCACCGCCAGCCAGAACATCACCGCCACCTTCATCTTGGCCTCGGCGCCGGTCAACGGCGCGTGCGGCAGTGCCAACGGGGTAAGTTCTCTGTCCGTACCGACCGCCAACTTCTGCTCCGCCGGAACCGCCTCTGCAGTGACCGGCAGCGGCCCCTGGAACTGGAGCTGCACCGGCAGCAACGGCGGCAGCAGTGCCGGCTGTACAGCACCCAAAGCATTAGCTATCAGCATCTTCCACGTCAACGACACCCATGCCCGTCTGACACCGCACAAAATGGCGGCTCCGATGCATGGCACGACCAATGCCACATTTGAAGATGTGGGTGGCGCGGCCCACATGGCTGGCAAAATGCTCGAGCTGACCGCCGCCAATCCCGATTCGCTGGTGATCGACGCCGGTGACATTTCCGAGGGGAGCCCCATCGGTGACTTCAGCGCCACCAACCCGATCACCATCCCCGGCTTCAGCATTTCAGGTTGTGCGCCACTCAGTCCCGGTGCCCTCAGCAGCAACTGCGGCATGACCCAGTTCTACCAGCTTCTCTCCCAGAAACTGCAGAACCAGCGGGGACGTGGCATGGACGCCGTCGTTGTCGGCAACCATGATGTCCGCGACGCCAGCTACATCACCAATCTTGAAAACCTGCAGGCATCCGGCGTTCCGGTCATCTCGGTCAACGTGCGCAACATGGATGGGACACCGCACTTCAAGCCCTATACCATTACAACCGTGGCAGGAAAAAGAGTCGGCATTCTCGGTTACACAACGCAAGCCGCCGAAGTCGGCGCCTCGCTGGCCACCACCCTTCAGGTGGTGGATTGTGACTGGAGTGCGGCAACAAATACTCTCTCACCAACTACAACAACATGCCACCTGAAGTCATATGTCGACGAACTGCGCACCAACCCGAAAGACGCTCTGGGCAATCCGGTCGCCCCGGTAGATCTGGTCGTGCTGGCGGCTCATATCGGCCACAGCGGCATGGTCGACCCCAATCCCAAAGTTTCCCCGAAACTACTAGTTGACGACGGTGTCACCAAACTGCCGGAAGTCTCCGTCAACGGCCACTGGCACACCTGGGCCGAAACCCCGGCCTGGCAGCCTGCTGAGCTCAATTACAAGACCACCATCACCGAGTCCGGCAGCTACCTGACCTACATCGGTGAATTGAAGATTGACGCCGCCGGCAAATTTCTCAGCGGGTATAACCACCTGCTGCGCACCGCCGACATCACTCCCGACCCGCAGGTGCAGAGCTTCGTCAATCAACTCGTCACCCAATTTGATGCCGCTGCCGTCGCACAAAACAAACCGAAGGCCTTTGAAGTGGTCGGATACACCAACGACAATCTGCTGCTGGATAATGAAATGCGCTGGTGGTCCCCCAACGAGTACCCCTGGGCCGGCAACAATCCGGCCGGACAGTGGATCTGCGACGCCATGCAGTGGAAGGCCGCCCAGCTGTTCGGCTCCTGCGATCTGGCCATCGAGACCGGCGGCGGTGTGCGCGCCGATATCCCGGCCGGCCCGGTTACCTACCTCCAGGTTTACGAGACCTTCCCCTGGAGCGACGATACCTACGTCCGGATCAACATGACCGGCCAGGATATCCTTAACTTCCTCAAGAATACCAACATGAACGCCGGCTTTTCCCGCAGGCTGCACGTGACCAGCGTGGACGGCGTGCCGACGTCAATCCTGTTTGACGGTGCACCCCTCAACATGAGCCAGACCTACACCGTTGCCATAAATAACTATATGTTCGCCCATCCGCCAGCAGGCTACACCTGGCCGGCCAGCAGTTCACCGCTCACTAACGGTGCCCTGGTTCGCGACAGTCTGGTGGAATTCATGCAGGCCAATCATGCCACCCTGGCTGCTGCCTACAGCGTCGGCGGCCCGAGATATGACGTGAACACCGAGTTTGCCGGCGGTTTCCGCGCCGTTGTCACCATGATGAACGATAACGATACCCGCCCGACCTTCGATAACGCCTTTGTCCGCCTGCTCAGCGCCAACCCCGAGACCCTGGCCCGACGCGGCCAGGGGAAGGTCCCGACCGATCTGGTCACTGTAGATGGCAGCATCAACCCGGCTCATCATCTCGCCGAAGCGGAATGGTTCCGCAGCTATCTCGGTTTTAAAACCGGCGCCCTGAAAAATGGTGACATTGTGGAAATCTGGGGCAAGGGGAGCTTCTTTGACGGCAACCCGGAATTTGTCGAGCAGGAGGGGATTTACAGCCAGGGAGCAGAATTCAGGATTCTCGGCAACGACCCGAGCCTGGCTAAACCGGCCTTCAAATCCTCGATCAGCGAGTTCTGGAATGATCAGAATAAAAACCACTACGTGCAGTTCCTGGCAAAGAAGACCGGCGCCAGCACGGTGCAGGATCAGAACGGCCAGACGGTCACCATCAGCGACCGCACCGCCTATACCAGCTTCGCCCTCCCCGGTGCGGTCAACGACATACTGCTGATCACCGGTATCCCGACCATGAAGAATTTCGGACTGGTCTTCCGTGGTGACACCGCTTCCGTCGCACCCGGCGGCAGCCTGCCGGCTGCAACGTCGATTAATTCCAGCGTCAACCCGACCCCGGCCGGCACCGATGCCGCCTCGGTCACCTTGACGGCTACCGCATCCACCTCCACCGGTTCCTACTTCCTGGCTCCGGTGGCCGATGCGCAGGTGGCGAGTGGTAATCCGGCTACCAACTACGGCGTCTGTGTCGGCACCAGCAAAACCTGCAACAACATCTATATCCAAAGCAGCAGCACAAGCTTCGGCAACGAGCGGGGCTGGCTGAAGTTCGATCTTTCCTCCATCCCGACCGGATCAATCATCAACAGCGCCACCCTGCAGCTCTGGAACTGGAAATCCGCCGGCGCTTCACTGCCGGTCGAGGTGCGCAGTGCAGCGGTTGACACCTGGACCGAGTCGGGCATCACCTGGAACAGTCAGCCTGTTCCCGGCGCTGTTCTCGACACCGTGACACTTGCAGCCGGGGCCATCAACAACTGGTACAGCTGGAACGTAACCCCATTTGTTCAGGGCGAGTTCGCCGGTGACAAGACGGTTTCCCTCATGCTGAAGCCGGTTACCGAGGGCTCGACTGACGCCACCGCGCCAAGCTACGCCTTCGACGCCAGGGAGTATGGCAGCAATGCACCGCTGCTGTTGGTATCCACCGGCACGACGGCGGCCACCATCACCCAGGTGCAGTACTTCTACCGCTACTCCGCCAACAATACTACCTGGGGCACTTGGTCTCCTGCCGGAACGGCGACCTTTGCTCCCTACACCCTTTCATTTGCGTTCCCGAACGGTGAAGGGTATTACGAATTCTACAGCATCGCCACCGACAGCACCGGTGCGGTAACAGCAGCTCCCTCCGCCGCCCAGGCTGCGACACATTACAGCGCGACTCCGGCCTATTTCCCGATGGTCTCCATCGATAACCTCTACCAGAAGTACGACGGCTCGGCCAAAGCGGTAACCGCCATCACCATCCCGACCGCCGCCGCTGCTTCCGCCACCGTGACCTACAACGGCAGTTCCACGGCACCGACCGCACCCGGCGTCTACACCGTGGTTGCCAACGCCACCTCCGGCAGCAACACCGGCACTGTCAACGGATTTCTGGTCATCGGCAAGGGAACCCCAACCATTGCAACAGTGCCAACCGCTTCCGCCATCACCCATGGTCAGTCTCTGGCATCATCCGTCCTGACCGGCGGCGCCGCTTCCGTTGCCGGCACCTTCGCTTTCACATCGCCCGCTACGGTTCCTGCCGTTGGCACCGCAAACCAAAGCGTTACCTTCACCCCGTCTGACACGACCTTGTACAGCACGGTCAGCGGAACGGTCAGTGTGACCGTCACTCCGGCTGCTCCAGCCGTATCAAACTGGCCGACCGCTTCTGCAATCACCTACGGCCAGTCACTGGCAGCATCAACCCTGACCGGCGGTGTCGCATCCGTTCCCGGTACGTTCACCTTTACGACGTCAGCTGCTGTCCCCGGCGTCGGAACCGCAACTCAGGGTGTAACCTTCACCCCGACTGATGCCGTCAACTTCAGTACGGTCTCCACAACGGTCACCGTGACGGTCTACCAGGCGGGCCAGAGCATCGCCTTTCCGGTCATCACCGCCACACAACTGGGCAGCGGTCCGGTGACGCTGGTCGCCACTGCCGATTCCGGCCTGCCGGTGTCGTATACCTCCCTGACGGTCGGAGTTTGCACAGTAAGTGGTGCCACGCTCAATCTGCTGGCCACCGGAACCTGCACCATCGTCGCCGACCAGATTGGCGACGTCAGCTACACCGCCGCTCCACCCGTTGCACAGAGCTTCACCATCACCGCTGCGACCACTGCAGCACCGGTACCCGCCCTCGGGCCGTGGGGAATCCTGATAGCCGTAGCCGGTCTTGGCGGCATCATGTTCCGCAAACGCACGGCCTGTTAATATATAGCAGCAGAAGAGCAGCACAAAAGTGGCCCGGAGTTTATGAGACTCCAGGCCACTTCTTGGCCCCAGGATGGGCAGTATTGTTACGTTGCTATTTCGCCTGTGTGCCATGTTCATGAAGAGCAACATTGTTCTTGACGCAGATTCGAAAGCAGCGATATATAGAATACAAGTTGGGTAGTCGGCTGACCTTATGCCGCATGCTGCAGGACGGAACCGTTGTCACTGCTTGTGTGTGCTTGAAGAGGGACCAGTGGCCCCGGGAATAATGCAGATGCACTATTGCATCCAATTTCCCGGGGTTTTTTTTATGTGCCGGCTCATTTAATAAACAATCGGGGGACATTTTTATGAAGAAACAACTAACGGCACTCATTGCAGCAGCACTCCTGACCCTGTCCGCAAACAGCTCCTTTGCGGCAATTTCCTTCGCGGACAGTACACTTTTCCGGGTTATTTATGACAGTACCGGCATCCAGCAGCTTGCCAACCTCGGTTCTGTGAACAGCCTGCTGTCCGGCGGCACCAGTACGATAACGCCGGGAACCTTTTCGGCCGTCAACCCGGCCGCCCTGTCGGTCAGTTATTTTGCTCTGGACAGGGCTACAGCCGCTCTGTGGGTAAGCGGTATCGCCGCACCGACCGCCACCGCCGGCGGCTTCACCGGCTTGACTAACGCTAGCGGCGTAGACAATAACATAGTCCAAATGCTGGCCACCGCCGTCAGCGGCAGTACCGGCAGCAGCCTGGCCTCTCTGGCAAACGGCAGTGCATCGTCGGTGTCCCAGACGCTCTATTATATCAACGATGCCAACAGTGCCGGAGTAGCCGGTATCGGTAAGGCGACCATCACCACCTCTGCAACCACCACTCAGATCGTACCGACCCCTCTTCCTTCTGCTATTCTATTGTTGGGCTCCGGCTTGCTTGGATTGGCGGGGGGGCGGAGAAGATGCTCAGATTCTGAAATCAGCTGATCAGGTTGATTCGCCCGGCAGCGCGTGAACGAAAGTCATGCGCTGTCGGGACACTCCGTTAGCCATATGAAAATTACTCCGTCTGCATCTACCACTTTGCCACGTAGAGTTTATGTATGTATGGTCACCGCTAATGGTCCTGATTCCCAGGTGACTTCCGGATAGAGCGCTTTATCAAGGCGAAGATAGGTCCCGTCAACCCCTGTGGTAGCCCACCAGCATTCATTGCCACGGTTCGGTAACTCGCAGAAAAGGTACAGATCGTCATTTTTGTCTCTGGCTAAATACATGTGCATATCTCCTTGTGGGTTCGGTAAACATTGTGCCCTGATATAGTCAGTAATAAAGGCAATTATCATCGGTTATCCCGGCAGGGCGAACGCAATTCGCCCCTACAGAAGGTACTCCCGATATTATGCCTCAAGCATCTCTTTTTCCTGAAGACCGATATCCCTGAGTTTCGGGTCTTCCGAATTACACAATTTTTCGACAAATTCTTCCCATTCATGGCAGACAAAAGAACATTCCTGGAGCGGAACATTAAGATTTTTACTCAGTAACTTATTGAGAAAATTCTGTTCTATGGGAACGTAGTAATAGATGCCGATGGCAACAGAACCGTCAGGTTCATCGGTGACATAAATGCACATTCCGGTTAAGGACATTTTAACAATTGACAATTTAACCTTGATAGAGTCATTTTTCCGCGGAAGGTCGCTTGGCTCTATCGACTTCGGGATTAAAACTCTCATGCCATGAGTACAAAAATTAGCAACGTTAGCTTCAGCTGAAGAATCATCTCCCCAGAAAATAGTTACTTTACTCAGACTTTTCGGCAGTCGTTGCGTATCATACCTGGTTAAGTGGCGCTCTTTCATAAATCCCCCTTATTATGGTTAGATTGATATGAGTGGCAGTGTACCTGATTCTGCTGAAGGATGCAGTAACAGGTTGAACATCTCTGCTAATACCATTCCCAATCATCGTCATGCCCGTCATGAATTCTTCCACCGGAATAGTCGAAACAACAGTCACAATCAGCACCGAAATGATCCAGGCTTTCCTGAAAACAGGAATGACCGGGCAGTAGCGTGGAGATGGTTTTCTTTTCAGCAGATTTGGCGACAATGTGCATGGTTCACCTCGAATTATGGAGTAAATATGGCGATCCGGCGGATCGCCCTGATATTTCTACCAGTTAAAAAGACCGATTGATTTTTGCAAAACAGCCACGGCATCAGCGATGTCGATAATGCCGTCCGGGGTTGATGTGCCGTTCACAAAAGGAGCAACATCGCCGCTGGCCAGTTCGGCAGGAGTCGCTTTTTTCAGGCCGATGGCAAACTGCAGTGCCAGCAGGGCATCAGCAACATTCACGGTGCCATCGCCGTTCAAATCGCCCTTGACAGCCGGTATGGCAATAAATGTCGCGCTGACGGTGCAGTTGCCCAGAATTCCGGCGGTGGAAAAGCTGCTGCCGCTTATTTTCCCGCCACAGCCGCTGACGCTTGAGATCTGGTAGCCGCTGTCAGGGGTAATGGTAAAGACAGCGGTTTTACCGGCTTCGACCCCCTGGTTGACCGACGGACTGATGCTGCCATGCGGGCCGCTGACCGGGGCAACGGTGAATTGAATCGGCGGAAGCGGGGCAAAGTTGGCCGTTATGGTTTGTGCTGCCGTTACATTTGATAGCGTCAGCGGATTGCTACTGCTGATGAAGCTGGCGCCGTCGCTCCAGTTGACAAAATAATAGCCGCTGGCCGGAACCGCCGTCACGGCTGATGCCGATGCGCCGTAATTGACCGTCTGGCTGGCGGCACCGGTCAGGGTGCCGTTACTGCCGCTAACGAAGCTGAGCGTGTAGGTATCGATGGCAAAGTTGGCAGTGATGTTCTGCGCTGCCGTGACGTTGGCGACCGTCAGCGGGTTGCTGCTGCTGGTGAGGAAACCACCCGTTCCGGTCCAGTTGACGAAGTGGTAGCCGGTGTTGGGCATTGCGCTGACGGCGGTTGCCGATGCGCCGTAGTTGACGTTCTGACTGGCAGTTCCGGAGACCGATCCGTTTATCCCGCTGCTGAAAGTTACCGTTACGGTATCAAGGGCAAAGTTGGCGGTAATGGTTTGTGCCGTAGTGACGTTGAGGAGTGTCAGCGGGTTGGCGATGGTCGTCACAAACCCTCCGCCACCGGTCCAGTTGACAAAGTGATAATGAGCTGCCGGAACAGCAGTTACGGGTGATGCCGCCGCGCCGTAGCTGACATTCTGACTGGCGCTGCCGGTCAGCGAACCGTTGCCGCCGTTGATGAAGGTGACCGGCAGGGCATCGATAGCAAAGTTGGCGGTTATGGTTTGTGCCGCCGTGACGTTTGACACTGTCAGCGGGTTGGCGATGGTCGTCACAAAGCCCCCGGTGCCGGTCCAGTTGACAAAGTGAAAGTTAGCTGCCGGGACAGCAGTCAATTCAGTTGTAGTTGCGCCATAGTTGATGGTCTGGCTGGTGGTGCCGGTCAGGCTGCCGTTGCCGCCGCTGGCGAAGGTAAGTGCAAAAGTTTTGATACTGAAGGTGGCATTGACCGAACAATCGGCGGTTACCGGGGCGGTGCTGTAGCTGGTGCCGGTAAGCGTTCCGCCGCAGCCGCTGACGGTGGCGATGTTGTAGCCGGTGTCAGGTTTAATCGTGATTGTCGCGCTGGCGCCATCGGAAACCGGCTGGGTTGCCGGGGCTACAGCGCCATTGATTCCGGCGCTGGCGGTTACGGTATGGTTTGTCTGGCTGAAGTTGGCGATGACGGTGCAGTGTGCCGTAATTGGATTGGTGTTGTAGGTCGTGCCGACCAGTGACCCGCCGCAGGTGCCGCTGACGCTGGCGCTGTAGCTGCCGGTCGGGGTAACCGTAAAAGATGCAGTGCCGTTGTAATTGACGCTTTGGGCGGTCAGCGGGGTAATGCTGCCGTTGCCCGCACCGATGCCGATGCTGGGTGTGACGGTGAAGCTGTCAATCGCAAAGTTAGCGGTAATGGATTGATCGGCGCTTACCGTGGTCACCGTCAGCGGGTTGGTGGCTGTGGTGACAAAGCCGCCGGTGCCGGTCCAGTTGACAAAATGATAGCCGATGTTTGGAACAGCGGTGACGGCTGTTGCCGCAGCCCCGTAATTAACCGTCTGTGCCGTGGGGCCGTTGAGCGTGCCATTAGCGCCGGCGGCAAAAGTAAGGGCATAGCTGGTGATGGCGAAATTGGCGGTGATGCTCTGGTTGGCGGTTACGCCTGTTACCGTCAGTGGATTGGCGGTCGTGGTAACGAAGCCGCCAGTACCGGTCCAGTTGACGAAGTGATAGCCGGTGGCGGGAACAGCGGTGACGACTGTTGCTGAGGCGCCATAATTGACCGTTTGGCTGGCTGTGCCGGTCAGGGTGCCGTTGGCGTCGCTGGTGAAGGTGACGGTGAAGGTATCGATAGCAAAGTTGGCGGTGATCGTCTGTGCGGCGGTCACGTTGCTGACGGTCAGCGTGCTGTTTGTGCTAATAACAGTAGCGCCGCTGCCGGTCCAGTTGACGAAGTGATAGCCGATTGCCGGCACGGCAGTTACAGCGGTCGCCGCAGCGCCGGAGTTGACCGTCTGGCTGGCGCTGCCGGTAATGGTGCCGTTGCCGCCGGGGATAAAGTCGACCGTGTACGTTGTGACGGCGGGTGCTAGTGCAAACGTAGCACTCACAGTACAGTCTGCGGTGACGGGGCCGGTGGTGTAGGTGTGGCTGGTAACGGTAGAAACGGTGTTGGTATAGGCCGTGCCATTGCAGCCGGTAATTGAGGCAACGTAATAGCCGGTATTGGCATCGAAGGTAAAGCTGGAGGTGGCGTTCAATGCCACAGTCTGCGGTGTCGTGCCTGTAGTCAGGCTGCCGTTGGCTCCGGCGCTGGCAGTGACGGTGTAGGTTGGGTTGATGGTGGTAGAGCCGTCGGCGTTGGTGGTTAGATCAAGAATTTTTACGCCGGTATATTGTGCTGCCATATTACCGGGACCAAACGACCAGACAGTCATGGCTACTGGTTTAGTCATCAGGTCGATAAGGGAAAGATTGGCACTTGATGACAATAAGCCTGTGTATCCACTGTAGCCACCTAGTGTTGTACTTCCGAAGGTAGAACCGAAGGAACTGGCGTTGGTATTGTTTGCAATCACCGTTGAAGTGCTGCCGGTGGCCGTAGCCAGGGTGCTGTAGTATTTGTTCACGCTGACTGGTTGCGGCGGCCCATTTAATGAGGTTATAGATAATTTGTTCTGAATCGCTGGCAATCCAGCAGTAACTGGAGCTGTTGGTGTGTCAATTCCGATGTACATGGTGCCATTGAGGGAATTGGTCCTGTTGACGGCATAGTAGTTAACTGACAGGTTACTGAGCGGGCTGGAACCGATAAAATTGGTAAAGGCGTCCCCCGCGTCCCCTTTTTTGGTATTAGTCACTCCTGCGAGCACGGTGATGTCACCCAGATCGGTAGCTATCTCCAGTGTAGAACCGGCGGTAGCGTCGGATATTACGCGGATCAGATGAACGTTCTCGAAGGCGGCAAAGGCGCTCCCGGCCAGGCTGAAGGAGAGCGCCAGTGCGGCGATGAGGGTGACAGATTTCTTGAACATAGTGACGATTCTCCTGCTATAGAGTGTATGGAGCTGATCTGAAATCCAGGCTGCGACTATAACATGCTATTATTACAGTCGTGCTGAAGTAAGGTAACGATTATAAAACAATTTCGGTGTGGTGGGTAGGGGCGCGGTCCGTGACCCGCCCTTGGAGCAATATGCACCATGTTTGCCATTTGCGCCGAGGGCGGGTTTGGAACCCGCCCCTACGTTTAAATTCGGTACATCGGTAATTTTACGTCTCGATGTAGCATACCTTCACCGAAGATGTTGCTGAATCGTAACACCACGCAGCTCACTCCTGATATATAATCCCCGGTATGCATCCCCACCAGACGGACATACTGTTACCTGACACAGCAGCACCCACTGCCTCTCCACCCTGGCTCCGCTTTGCGCTGCTCTGCACTCTGTTTCTGCTCGCTTCAATCTGGCTGGAAACACATCTTCTGCCACTCAACGGCGTTATTGCGGGGCTGAGCGCACAGCTGCTGGCCCTGTGCGGGTATACGCCGCTGGTGGCGGGTGACCTGATAACCGTGGCCGGATTCAGCGTACGGATCGTACTAGAGTGCACCGCGATACACCCGATCCTGATCTACGTTGCTTTCGTGCTGGCTCATCCCGGTTCATTGCGACGAACTCTTACCGGTCTGGCGGCGGGGAGTACGCTGCTCTTTTCGGTCAACATTGCGCGCATTGCGCTGGTCACGCTGGTCGGTGCCCGCTGGCCACTCTTTTTTGAACTGCTCCACGTCTATCTGGGGCAGGTCGTCATGCTGCTGCTGGTGCTGGCTGCGGCCCTGGCCTGGCAGCGCTGCGGCAGTGAAGGGGTGAGCCCGCTGCCGTTTGTCCTTCGGGCCCTGCTCTGGGCCAGCATGCTGTTTCTTCCCTGGGTGGTGCTCAATAAATACTTCTATATGAATGCTGTCGATGCGCTGGTGTTCCGGGTTATTGCGGCGCTCTCATCTCATACGGATTTTTCGATCGAGCGCCCGGTGGCACTCTATAACCATACCTTCGCACTCCCGTTGTACCTGGCGATGGTACTGGCTGTCGGCGGCTCTCCCGTTGCCCGACGCTTGAAATACACCCTTGCGGGCAGCCTGATCATTGTCGGCTGGCATATCATCTTCCGGATTTTTCAGGTTTCTATGGAAATATTTAAGCTGAACGAGTTGCAACCACTGTATCTGAGCATCTACCTGGGTGGTCAGTTTCTTGTTCCGCTGCTGCTCTGGGTCTGCTGGTTCGGGCCGCCTCGACGCAGTGAGTCGCTAGCGTCCGGTGGCGTCTGTGGGGGTGTTTCAGCGGCACTCCTGGTCTGCACCCTGCTCTGGCCGGGCGAAGCGCGGGCGGAAGCGCGGTTGATTATGAAGCAGACCGGCAGTAACGTCTATCAGTTGGAGATGAAAGGGTTGGAGCGGATAACCCGCGTGACCATTGCCCTGGAGTACGTACTGCAGGGGGCGGCCTCCGAACCGAGCCTGCTTCCTTCTGGGCTGGGGTTTATCGGGTCACTTAAAATTGAATCTTCGCATGCAAGCGGCGACGCCAACAGTATGACGATTGTCTACGATGCTGCCCGCCCGCACAGCGGTGATGGCATGTTGGGGACTCTCACCCTTACCCGTAGAGGAGGAGCGGGGGTAATGATCGGTGGCATGCGGGCTGCAGTGGAAATGCAGAATTATAAAGGGGTGACCATTGCAGCTGCCAGCGAGGTTGAGGATGCTGCTCCTGGTACTGCGGAGGTTGTGAAAGATGACGGAGCGAACGCCGCTGTCATCGGAAAAGCCTCAAGCGCGGGTATCCCGATGGTTACTCCTGCCGCTGCAAAAACTGGCGCCGATGTCACGCGCCGTTCTCTTAAAGGTGTCTTGGTACAGTTTCTCGAATCTGCCGGAGAACGAACGACCGAAGTTTTGGCCGACCTGGTTGCACGCAGAGGTGAGGGGGGAGACTATCGCCAAGAACCGTCGCTACTGCTCAGCGATGGCGTCACTCCACTCAGAGTGCTATTTCACCAGGCGGCCAGTTCCTTCAAAGAAACCCCCAGCTTTGTCATCAAGGGAGCTGAATTCGGCACGTTTACATGGCTGCCATCGGGAGAGCTGGCAGTTGACGTGCTGCCCGATAAAGGTGCCCTCAGGGCGAGTATCACGATTATCACCAAGGAAGAACAGGTGGAATATCCGCTGGCGATTGCTCCACCGTTGGAACAGTTTGATGCAAGCAGGGCAGGGGCGGGTGAAGCGGAATATGTGGCGGCGGCGAACCGGTTGGTGAGAGGGAACGTGCCGTAGGGAACCTCAGGGGCCTAAAGGCGACGCCGGTGGCTCGCCCCGTTCAATAGCCCCCGTAATTACTCCACTATAAAGTAAAAAGCCACCCGGAAGGTGGCAATAGCAAAAAATTGGCATATGCAAAAAAGGAGGCTTACTTTATCAGCTTCAGAAGTAAAGCTGCAATAAGCGCTGTCTGGAGAAAACCGGCACCCACTACCCAGCGGATCAACTCGGCTTTAACTTCAGCAATCTTGAGCTCGATCTCTTTAATGTCGGTTTTTGTTGCAAGTTCTTTTTGATCAAATATTTCAGTAAGAAGTTCTTTCTGTGCATCAGACATGGCCTTAGCTTGTGCTTCAGGCACACCCGCCCCACGAAGATGATCAACAAACTTTAATGTATCAAACGTAACAGTTGACATGGCTCACCTCGGTTTGAACTATAACAAAGTAAAAAAATTAAGTCAAATAGTCAACGTATGGTCAATTAATGCGGCAAGCATTCGTATTTACCGTGAGTATGTCATTACCGATGAAATTCTCTCGGCTCGACATCAAGGCACCTTGGCCAGCGCGGCGTGAAACGCGTTAGCAGAACCTCTTGCTGCATGCTGGGTCAGATATGTTTCGGTAGTCAACGCGCATGTCTTTTCTGCAACAGCCGAAGCGATTGTCACACTGCAATATACCTCTTCAGCAGACACGCAGCGAGCTGAATATAATAAAGCCGCTCTTATGTCATCACTCTTGAGAAAGGGATAATCCTCAAGCAGTTCCTGAATGGATGTGCCAAAAGCAACTTTCTCAACAAGCAGATCTACCGGCATACGTGTGCCTTTGATTACCGGTTTGCCGAGCATGACAGTAGGCTCAATTGAGATGCGTTTTAACAAATTTGCAGACTTCATACTATTTTCTCCATAGAAATGAAACGTATTCTCTTCCGCGCGATCACTACAAAATGGTTACTGAATTTTTCCGGGTACTTCAGAAGCATATTCTTCAAAATAGTGATTTTCACCCTATACGTTCTGCTCGTCAATTCGAAACAATATTATCCCGACAGATGGTTTTCTCAGTAAAAAATTCAACTCTTCGAAATCTTTATCGTTTGTTATGATAATCCTATTTTCATCACATGCCAGCTTCAGTAATGACGCATCGTCAAGATGACAGCCGTAGCGCCTGGATCATCAATCAGGATTCTGACAAGAACGTTTGTATCTACTGCAATCATAATCTACTGCCCCGACTATGAATTGCAGCCTCCATTTCGTCAAGGCTCACCGATCGTGATGCAGTAAGGACGCCAAATGCAGAGTTTTCCTGAATAGTCGTACTGGAACGCCGTCGAACTGCCGGAAGAATCGTAAGCAGCGCTCGCGATTTACCTTTGTGTGGTACAGGAATTTTTTCAAGTGGATGAATATGTCCCTTTGCATCAATTTCAACTTCAATTGTTTGTAGCATTGTCCCCCCTAATGACTTTACCTACGGACCGGTAGCGGTAACAGCATCAGGCATTCCCAAGACCCCAGGCAATATCTTTTTCCACGGCCAACCAGGCTAGTAATTTTGAAGAATCATTTCCCGCCTCGTGGATCAGAAAATCGAGTTCTTCTGTTGTATTGAGCTGTGCCATGTCAACGCTTATATTCTACAGAACAACATAAGTCGTAATACTCCAAACGTCAAATGCTTTTCAGAATACACCCAAAACCCCGGCGCACGTCGGTGCGCCTTTACGTGCCGGTGTTTGTGTGCGTATTGACCGGGTTTTCCCGGTCTAATTCCCATTTCAGCGGATTATTGACAATATATTCCCGTGCGCGGGTCAATTCATGCTCGTTTC
Organism: Desulfuromonadales bacterium; assembly: GCA_013349405.1. Taxonomy (GTDB): domain Bacteria; phylum Desulfobacterota; class Desulfuromonadia; order Geobacterales; family Pseudopelobacteraceae; genus JACRCG01. The sequence goes on from DUZS01000030.1 coordinate 37,159, forward strand.
TGATTACCCGTTCATAATAATTCCGTTGCCATACGGGACATCCCGGATTGGTGCGGATTTGGTTGATCTTGCGGGTGGTGACCGATTTAAAATTCTGAATGATCGAACCTATTGATCCTGGCATTGTTCCATGTAGGGGCGACAGCACGGTATTATCGTGCTTCGCCCGTGTGCCGCGATGATCAAAGGCGGGCAAAGCAGGTGAGTCTTGCTTTGCCCCTACGTTGTCCTGAATTAAAATGATTGCGTGGAAATGGTTAGGCATGATCGAATATTCGTCAAGGTTTATATTGGTGAAATGTTCAATTAATCGACAATAGACCGTGTCCACAACCCGCCCAAATTCATTCAACACCATTTCCCCATTCACTATTTCACCGAACAGACAGCCGCGCTGCCAGGTGCATACCGTCACGAAATATGCGCCGGCCTGCGCATAGTCGTAATTCAGCAGTCTGATAGAATGACGGTGATGCAGGTCCGGGTTGAAGGTCATGTGCGGAGTGACCCGATGAGGATGGTGCTTTATGAGTTCAGCTTGGCAGTGTAGTTACTGACGGATAATACAAAGCGGGTGTGTACAGTCTCTACCATCTTCAACCCTTCTTTTATACGCTCCCAATCCAACTGAAAGCCATACCCGTGATAGACAACGTGCCGGAACTTGCGGAAAGGTGAGAGTTCTACTGCAAGGGACTCATCAAAGAGAACGAAGAATGGCGTATATGCAGGAGTGCAAAATCTTTTAAATATATCGGTATGCCATGTTTCTCCAGTTGGTATTGGTACATTGTGATAACGATGTACACGTTTCAAAATGTTTTCAATACCGCCATAAAACTGGGCGAGAAATGCTCCTGCTGCGGTTTTCTCACGAATAGTCGGCTCCCTTGCAGAGAGCTCATTGAGCAGGGAGGTCGATTCCCGGACAGTGCTTTCCATCATTTCCAGTTCTATACTGATCTCTTCACGTAACTCTGAAAGGGTCATATCAATTGTTTTCCTCTGCGTTCAATCATTCGGGTGAAACGATTGGCAGGTGTAAGCGGCACAAGGTCAAGCGGGAAATTGATCTCTTCTTCAAGGCGTGCGGCGAGTTCGTAAAGTTTCCAACCGGAAACTCCATCGCAGGCAAGATCAATATCCCTTGCTGTTTCAGGGGTGTTCAGAGCGCTGCCGAAAAGAATAAGACGCGTTGCGCCGTAACTCTTTGCTGTCAACGCAATCGCATCAAACTGTTCCTGATTAAACGTCACACAGTACCTCCATTACATACTTGCTCCATAAAAATTACTTATGGTACGAATGTTACATTACTCGTTGTGGTAGTCAATAATTATATCGCAGGGACCCTCTGGGGCCTAAAGGCGACCCGGTGGGTCAATTGGCAACCTGATTCGTTCAAATTCGCCGCTTGGTTTCATATCCTGTCGTTCCCGAGGTAGTAATCGGGAATCCAGTTTTTAAAGCTCTTGAAATCTGGATCCCCGATAGAAGCATTCGGGGATGACAATTTTTTTAGCGGAAGATTAGAACGAATCAGAATTGGCAATAATTTTGGATATTGCAACGAAGATAGGGCGCACATCGGTGCGCCCCTACGTGCCGGTGTTTGTGTGCGTATTGACCGGGTTTTCCCGGTCCAATTCCCATTTCAGCGGATTATTGACAATATATTCCCGTGCGCGGGCCAATTCATGCTCGTTTCTGATTACCCGTTCGTAATAATTCCATTGCCATACGGGACAACCCGGATTTGTGCGGATTTGGTTGATCTTGCGGGAGGTGACCGATTTAAAATTCTGAATGATCGAACCTATTGATCCTGGAATTGTTCCATGTAGGGGCGATAGCACAGAATTATCGTGCTTCGCCCGTGTGCCGCGATGATCAAAGATGTATTTATCGCATTGCCAACAGTATCTCTATTTGTCTGGTAATGGGATTGCTTGTTTTTACGGGCACGTCATACTCATGTGCCAGACTCTTAAATGTTGCCACTGCTGACTTTACCTGGTCGATAATAGAATGTGCGCTTTTCTCATGTATTGACGCAATTTTTGCTACATTCAGCAGTTGTGTCATGCCGGGGTTTTTACCTTCACCGCTGAAGCTGGTCCAGTGTTCTCCGTGTGGTCCACTTGAATAGGTCAAGTCATACGCAGGAGACAATTCCCATCTGCCATCATTTGACATGACATAGCCGTGGTTTTTGGCATGATCATCCCGGTTGTGGGCGAACAGGTTAAAGGCGGCGCGCCTGAACTGCTCTTCCACCTGTGCAGCACTCTGCGTCAATTTCCACGCAACTTTCATAAGCACTTCATAGTCAAGCGTCGGAGCCATATAGTCAGCATGCAGCAGTCCACACGCTGTTGCACTGTGCCGCCGCCGGTTACCGGACAAACGATCAAAGCGGCGGGTTGCGATGTGTTGAACACCGTTATCATCAGAGATCAGAAAATGTTCCGGAACAGACATCCCGGCGTTTTTTGCCACCAGATTATAGATCAGCTCCAATACTCCGTCATACGGATGAGCTACATCGGAAAACTTTACAAACCAGTGTGAAAAACCGTCAGGAAGATAACCGGTTCCCGATATGAATCTGTCTTTCTGGTCGGAAATACCAATCAGCGCCTTTGGCCTGGCACCGCCGGGAGAGCCGCCAACTTGTGTCAACAATCGCCCGGCACTTTCTATGCGCCCTTCGTACAGATCATATGCTTCCCGAGCCATATCTCCGACATGCACCGCCTCAAATGAATGGTTTTGTTCGGCTTCAAGAGGTGGATGATAGCGCAACGCGCCCATGGCATGACTGCCAAGAAAAGCAAGCCTGTCAAGTGGTGTTATGTCCTTTTTGTCAATGCCCGTTTTTTTAAAGAATCGGTCCATAATCAGCATGCCCCATCCATCAGGCAGCGAATCGGCAAACAGCCCGAATGTGGAAGTCACGCTTTTGCGTGGGTCCAGGTGAAAGCTCAGTTTTTTGTTGGGTAGATCAAATGGAGAAATTTCCAGGCCACGCGCTATCCAGGCGTCGGTGTATTCAAAAACGGTAGCAGTAGACGTTGCTGCCAGACGACCCACCGGAGCGGTGCTCTGTCCGTTATCGTACAGCACATCCAGTTCACGATATTTCACTGGTTCTTCTCCTGCCACGCTGCCGTTGGTGCCGTGTGCTCAATTTTTTTAATTCTGCAATCGATAATTGTTTTTCTGGTGGTTCCAGTGCAGAGACCAGCTGATCAAGGACGCCGAGCGCAGCAAGTACTTTTACCTGGGTTTCTGTTGAGCCGGCTCCCTGTTTCTCCAGTCTTATAAGGGATGAACGGCTTACGCCGGTTCTTGCAGCAAGTTCTTCCAGGGTCATTTCCTGGTTCAGTCTGACGGTCTTGACAAAGGTTGCCAAAGTCAGCAGGGCTTCGTGCGGTGTATTCCGGAGGGTTATGATTGACATGGCGATGACTATATATGTTCTGATTTAAAGTATCAAATATAAAATGTTATCGTTGATTTATATTATAAAGTATCAAATATGAAATTCTGTATGGATCCACAGGGCCTAAAGGCGACCCGGCGAGTCGCCCCTACGAACATGCTGTTAACCGTTCCATGCAGGGGAGACAGCACAGTTTTATCGTGCTTCGCCCTTTTGCCACAGAGATCAAAGGCCGACCTCAATGCGCCTAAAAGGGATCGAGCGGGATGTGCCGGTGAATATGATAAGCAAAAAAAGGGCCCCGTTGCCGGGGCCCTCAATAACATAGAGAGAATCAAATTTACGGAGCTATTGGAGCAGTTGCAGTCGTTTTTGAAGGATACGCAGGATCTGAACCGCGGACGAAGTTCATTTCATTGACGGTGGCCCAGAACGCTGCTTTGCCGCTCGGAACATTGGCCGGGGTCTGAACATACGCGACAACGGCGTTAGCAAGCGCTGAAGCATCAGTATACATATGACCGACTGTGTAGAACTCGTAGGCGCCATTGCGGACGTTGGTACGGTTAGCGGATACACCGTTGTAGGTGAGCTTGTTGTACAGCGGAGCAGTTGTAGCAGAGTTACCATTGTCGGCATCCATGTAGCCGATTGCTCCGGTAGCCGGAATAGCAGCGCCGGTTGGCGAAACGAACGTTGTATCAGTTCCGCCGATGCAAGCTTTCATGTCGGTCGTGGAACCGGCAAAGTTGGTGTACGGCAGGACATTGGCCAGATCGTTATTTGCGAAGGTAGTGTAGTCAGCGCCCCAACCGGTTTTGCCGGCAGCTCTCATGACAGTTACGTCAAAGCCGACGTGTGTCCCGGAACCTGGTTTACGCATGCAGAGTTTGACCGGGTTGCTGGTGAAGTAGCTACCCAGCTTGTTCCAGTTGAGGATTGTGCCGGAATAGAGGATGTTGGCCTGCAGGCGGCTGATGTTGGTGATGGTGCTGGGGGTTGTTTCGCAGGTGTCACCAGAGAGGCACTGCTCCGTGTTGGAAGATGTGCAGTAGCCGCCGGTGTGCTTGCCGAGCGAGTTGATGCAGTGAGTCGCAGTTACGCCGGGGTTAACGTAGAAGGCAAACGGTACGGCCACGGTTTTGTTGTCATTACCGGGATTCGTGAATGTCGGCAATACGGTGTAGGTATTGAGGCCGGTGGCGGATATAAGCTCATCTGAGGCGAACTGGGTGAACTGATCGAAGGCAACATCAGATGTGCCAATTTGGACCGGTTTACATACCGTTGCAGCCACATAGGCAGCCTGAGCAGCGGGGACCGGGTTACCGGCAGCGTCAACGCCATCAGCAAGTGTAGGACTGGATGCTAAACCGGCAGGAGCAACGAGACGCTCTTTATTGGTGACAGTACAGCCGGTTGTGAACTCTGGGTCAAGGGCGGTAGCACCGGTCCGGGTAGTAATGCCTTCGCCGGAACCGAAACCGTTATACCGGAAGGTCAGGAAATTGTCGGTAGAGCCCGGAATTGCTGGCTTAGAAGAAGCGGTGCCACAGTTTGTGCCAGTGACGACGCCGTTCTTGATGGTGTTGCCCATGGCGGTTTTGTACTGGATCACGTTGCCATTGCCGGTGGCAAGAGCAGGGACGGTTGTTGTGCAATACTGCTGCACAAACTTGACGGCATTGGCGTTCAGAAAGTCGAACTGGGCGGAAGCGCCATAGATGTTGATTTCTGCAGCTCCGGCCAGCGAGGCGACGGAGAGGCCGGCAACGGCCATTACGGATACGATCTGCTTTTTCATTGGTGTTTCTCCTTTTTTTGGTGTGTTTCGGGTGTGGTTTTTTCTCCTGGGGAGAAAGAGTGCTAACGCTTGTTTTGCCGGGGCGCGTTATGCGCCCCGGCGCGTGATACGATTACAAATTACGCATTCATCTTGCGACGGAGGCCAAACAGTCCCATCAGGCCGGATCCAAGCAGCCAGGCGGCAGCCGGTATCGGTGTTGCAGCCGTGGCAACTGCGTTAATGGTGGTGGAACCGTCGGCGTTGGTTGTCAGGTCAAGCACCTTTACGCCGGTATATGCTAAACCCATGTTGCCAGGGCCGTATGACCAGATGGTAGTGGCAACTGAAGCTGTTGCCAGGTTGGCCAGGGACTGAACGGCGTCAGATGAATTCAATCCGGTGTATCCTGCATAACTGCCAAGGGTTGTGGAACCGTTCGTGCCCGACAGGGAGGCTGCATTTGTGCTGTTGGCCACTACAGTAGAAGCCGTTGGATTGATACTGTTGTAATACTTGTTGACACTGGCGGTTGTTGAAGTGATTGCATATTTGTTTTGGATTGCAGCGAGACCAGCAGTGCTGGTAGATGTTACAACGGAATCAAGGCCGATCCACATTTGTCCGGCAAGGGCGGACGTTCTATTGACGGCAAAGTACTGAACCGACAGGTTGCTGAGCGATGCGGTACCGATGTAATTGGTGAAGGCGTCAGCAACTCCTCCGCCGACGATGGTGTTAGGGGCCAGTGAAGCGAGTGTGGTGATGCTGCCGAGGTCGGTAGCGATTTCCAGTGTTGAACCGGTGGTCTTGTCGGTGATGACGCGGATCAGGTCCATGTTGGCGAAGTTGGCGGCGAAGGCGCTGCCGGCGGAGAGGGTCATCATAGCTGCTGCGATGAGCATAATCATTTTCTTTTTCATGGGTGAAACTCCTTTTCTTCCTTTTTTAGTGTGGTGTGAAATTGATGGTATCGACGCTTCCTTCTCAATTTCCCCTCAGACAGCCCGGCCATCCATTTTCAGGACCCGTCGGCTTTCCGTCACCCGGTTACCCGTGGTTTTGGCCTATTCTGAAGAGTGGCTGATAAACTGCGGTCAGCCGTTCTTGAATCAATTTATGTATGGTCTCTTTGTCGGTGCACCCCCTTTCGTCGGCAGTCAGCCGCGTTACAAAACAAAAAAACCCACTCCAATGAGACCATCTGTAGCCGGGTCAGGTATACTGAGCCGTGCTACGGTCTGTGAAGTGGGCTTTCCGGTCCCTGGAGAATTTCCAGGTCAGCTAAAGTTCCCAGCATATTCAGTTGTGTTTATCAGAAAAAGCAGTAACGCAAAGGCGCCAAGTTGCAAAGACGCAAAGAACATCAAAAAAAGAATTATTGTTTTACCCCAAAGAGTTTAGGGTTTTTTCCCTGGTTTTCTTAACGTCTTTGCGTCTTGCCTAGAGGCACCTACTTCTGGTTGCGTTAATGCTTTTGACTTGGAATTTCAGTCGTTGTTAATCTGTTATTGATATTTACAATTATTCTACGGTTTGTGCGCCCAGCTGTATTTCTTCGTATTTCTCAATCCGCCCGATGCCGCCCTGGGAGAAGTTGATCTTGATGTGCCCGGTGAATTCCTGCTCATTCATCTCCTGAATGATTTTCATCAGATCAGTCATCCGGTTCATCCTGGTAGCCGTTCCCTTGCTGCGGTAGCCGCCTTTTATCAATACCGGTTTGCTTGCATCACCCATCATTTATATTACCCGGTGCCATCAAAATTTTACCGCTTCATTCTTGTCAGGCACTGTAGCAAATTATTGTTACAAACAAAGGTCAGATTGGAAAACAGTTTGTTAAAATTTGAACCGGTACAAAAAACATTTCACTCGGATACAATCTGATAACTTCGGATAAAGGCGGATAAACCTTTTTGTATTTTAAAATCAGACTGTTATCGTAGGTTGTATCTGAAATTATCAGCGTGAAGCGGTACCGACTACAGGTATTAATTAATAATTGCAGACTGAAACACTCTTATACAAAACGACTATAGCAGATGTATGTTACAAACAAAGGTCAGACTGGAAAACTGTTTGTTAAGATTTAAAGCGGTGATTTTTTTCCAGTTGTTTTTACTTTTTTGCCGATTCTTGTTTTTAATTAATATTAAAGACTGAATCGGTCTTGTATGAGTCGACTATAGCAGATGTTTGTTACAAACAAAGGTCAGTTTGGAAAAGATTTTGTGAAATATTGGGGGGCCAGATAATGCTTTGCGGCGCTCTCCTGTAGTTTATTTGTGAACAGAATTTCTAGTTTGACCCGTATGACTTCCAGCTTGCATTCAAAGATAACGTAGCGTATATTTTTGCCATATACAGGAGTATCATGTTTTCTTTAGATAAAATAACCGGCTTTGATTGGGACTTTGGTAACGAACAGAAGAACGCAAAACATGGCGTGTTACCTTCTGAGGCGGAACAAGTATTTTTGAATGAGCCCATTATTATTTTGGATGACCCAAAACATAGCGATATGGAGCAACGTTATCACGCGTTGGGACAAACTGGCGCCGAGAGATTATTGCAGGTCACTTTTACTATAAGAGGTGACAAAATCCGGGTGATCTCCGCTAGAGATATGCACCGAAAGGAGCGACTGATTTATGAACAAGAAACTTAAACAGATACCAGATTTCAGCGATGAAGCCGAAGAACGCGAGTTTTGGCTCACCCACGACACAACTGATTATCTTGACTGGTCAAAGGCAAAGAAGGTGTCTTTTCCCAACTTAAAACCAACTTCGCAGTCAATTTCCCTACGGCTGCCTCTCTGGATGCTCGACTCAATCAAGGTTAACGCAAATCGCCAGGATGTTCCTTACCAGTCCCTTATCAAAGTTTGGTTGAATGAAAAACTGGAAGCTAAGGGCGGGTCACGGACCGCAACAAGGGCGGGTCACGGACCGCGCCCCTACAAGAATAAATGAAAAATCAGGTATGTTGATCTGCCAACGGTTGCGTAGGGGCGGGTTCCAAACCCGCCCATGGTGCAAATGGCAAACATGCTGCATATTGCAGTAAGGGCGGGTCACGGACCGCAGCAAGGGCGGGTCACGGACCGCGCCCCTACGGAAAATAAAATGAAAAATCAGGTATGTTGATCTGCCAACGGTTGCGTAGGGGCGGGTTCCAAACCCGCCCATGATGCAAATGGCAAACATGCTGCATATTGCAACAAGGGCGGGTCACGGACCGCAGCAAGGGCGGGCCACGGACCGCAACAAGGGCGGGTCACGGACCGCGCCCCTACGGAAAATAAAATGAAAAATCAGGTATGTTGATCTGCCAACGGTTGCGTAGGGGCGGGTTCCAAACCCGCCCGGTTCCAAACCCGCCCATGGTGCAAATGGCAAACATGCTGCATATTACAACAAGGGCGGGTCACAGATCGCGCCTTTAGGCCCCAGAGGGTCCCTACACGAAGGCAACATGACCTATAATCCCGAGATCCATCACCGCCATTCGATCCGTTTGAAGGAATATGATTATGCCAGTGAAGGCGCATATTTTGTCACCATATGCGCTTTCCAGCGAGAATGCTTGTTCGGAGAAATCGTTTCTGTAGGGGCAGGTTCCAAACCTGCCCTGTCCAAACCTGCCCTGTCCAAACCTGCCCTGTCCATGCCTGACCTGTCCAAACCTGCCCTGTCCATGTCTGCCCTGTCCATGTCTGACCAGGAAGACGAGCCAGCCAGTATGGAATTGAATGAGTTTGGCAGGTTGGTTGATTTTACGTGGCACGATTTACCAAACCATAATCGAAATATTTGCCTGGACGTTTTTGTTATCATGCCGAATCATGTCCACGGAATAATTGTGATCGAAAATGATCGGGCAGGTGTGGAACGGGCAGGTGTGGAACGGGTAGGATTAGAACGGGCAGGTTTGGAAAAGAGGGCAGGTTTGGAACGGGCAGGTTTGGAACGGGCAGGTTTGGAACGGGCAGGTTTGGAACCTGCCCCTACGGCGGTGTCGGAAATTATTCGGCAATTCAAGACGTTTTCGTCGAAACGCATCAATAAATTGCGCGATAATCCTGGTTGCCCTGTTTGGCAGCGCAATTATTACGAGCGGGTGATTCGCGACGAAAATGAATTGGCCAGAGCGCGGGAATACATCGTCAACAACCCGTTGAAATGGTTATTGGATAAGGAAAATCCGGTAAATACGAATTAATAGTCCGTTGCATTGTCGTAGGGGCGGGTTCCAAACCCGCCCGGTTCCAAACCCGCCCGGTTCCAAACC